>SLBI01000225.1 GCA_007126375.1 Paracoccaceae bacterium | reverse complement strand
TGCTGTCGGTGTTGATCGATCGCGGGCTGAAGGTGGCGCTGGTGACCGACGGGCGGATGTCCGGAGCGTCGGGCAAGGTGCCGGCAGCGATCCACATGTCTCCCGAGGCGGCCGAGGACGGCCCCCTTTCCCGGCTTCGCGATGGCGACCGGGTGCGGCTGGATGCGCGTGCCGGCGTGCTGGAGGTGCTTGCGCAAGGCTTCGCCGCGCGCGAACCGGTGCGGCCCGATCTGTCGGCCAATGAAACCGGTATCGGCCGCGAACTCTTCGCCGCCTTCCGTGTCGGTGTGGGGCCGGCGAACCGGGGCGCGGCACTGGTGGTCTAGGCGCGCCCCAGCAGCGGGCGGAAATCGGTCGGGTCACTCAACTGTCCGCCGCCAACGGCTGCGGCCACGCCGGTGGTACCGGGGCAACTGGTCGGCAGGCCGCGCAGGACACGCACCGCGAGGTGGGCAAAGGCCTGTGCCTCCAGCATGTCGCCGTTCAGACCGGCGACTTCGACAGGATCGACGGGGCAGGGCAGACGTTCGGCGATCATCCGCACCAGCACCGGGTTGAGTCGCCCACCACCGGTAACCAGCACCCTGGAGGGCGGCGCGGGCAAGTGCGCCATCCCCGCCGCGACGCAGGCCGCGGCGAAGCCTGCGGCGGTGGCCAGCGCATCAGCGTCGTCAAGGCCGGCGAGCGCCGTCGGAAGCTCCGGAAAATCCATCCTATCGAGCGATTTGGGCGGCATTCGGTGGAGATAGGGGTGAGCCAGAAGCCGGGCGATCAGCGCCTCGTCCGGCTTGCCGGTGCCTGCCAGCGCGCCGCCTTCGTCGTGGGTGCGGCCGTGGCGGCTCAGCATCAGATCGTCCATCGGCGCGTTGGCGGGTCCGGCATCGAAGGCGAGAAGGGCGCCTGGCAATTCGGGCGCCGCGACCGCAGGGTTTACCCAGGTCAGGTTTGCGACGCCGCCCAGATTGAGGAAGGCCAGCGGCGCCGTGGCTCCCATCCACTGCGCACAGGCATGATGGTAGAAGGGCGCGAGCGGTGCGCCCTGACCACCCAGCGCGACATCGGCGGTTCGGAAATCCCAGACGACGGGCTTGCCCAGCGCTTCGGCAAGGCGCTGGCCACATCCGGCCTGATGGGTGCCGCGCGCGCCCGGTTCATGCGCCAGCGTCTGGCCGTGGAAGCCGACGACCTCGGCCTGCGGAAACCGCGCGAGCAGTTCGGCATGCGCCGCCTCGACCACGGCCGCGGCCGCGGCGACGCCCGCCTCGCCCGGCCAGCAGCCAAGCGCGGCGCGCAGCGTTGCGCGCTCGCTGTCGCTGTAGGGGCGATACCCGTCCAGGCCGAAGCCGTGGATGCGGTGGCCGTCGGTCTGCAGCATCGCCGCGTCAACGCCGTCGAGCGAGGTGCCCGACATCGCCCCCAGCGCCCAGACCGGACCTGCCGCCTCGCCCTGCCGCATGGCCTTTCCCTCGTCCCCGCCCCCCGCTATAGCACGGCCCCGGCAGAATGGACGATGGCGCGATGACCTACCACCCGAAATCGGAGTTCCTGCACACGCTGATCGCGCGCGGCTATCTTGCCGATTGCACTGACCTGCAGGCGCTGGACGAGGCGTTGATGGCAGGCATCGTGCCGGCCTATATCGGTTATGATGCCACCGCCGCCTCGCTGCATGTCGGGCATCTGCTGAACGTGATGATGCTGCGGATCCTTCAGAGGACGGGCCACAAGCCGATCGTGCTGATGGGAGGGGGCACAACCAAGGTTGGCGACCCGTCGTTCCGGTCCGAGGAGCGCCCGCTGCTCGGCCCTGCGCAGATCGCGGCCAACATCTCCGGCATGAAGCAGGTCTTCGCGCGCTACCTCGCCTTCGGCGACGGGCCGGGCGATGCCGTCCTGCTCGACAATGCCGAATGGCTGGACGGGCTCAACTATCTCGACTTCCTGCGCGACATCGGCCGGCACTTCAGCGTCAACCGCATGCTCAGCTTCGAGAGCGTGAAGTCGCGGCTGGACCGCGAACAGTCACTCAGCTTTCTCGAATTCAACTACATGATCCTGCAGGCCTATGACTTCCTCGAACTGCATCGCCGCCACGGCTGCCTGTTGCAGATGGGCGGGTCGGACCAGTGGGGCAACATCGTCAACGGGATCGATCTGACGCGCCGGGTGCTGGACCGCGACATCTTCGGGCTGACCTCGCCGCTGCTGACCACCTCGGACGGCCGGAAGATGGGCAAGTCCGCGTCCGGGGCGGTCTGGCTCAATGCCGAGATGCTTTCGCCCTATGCGTTCTGGCAGTTCTGGCGCAACACCACGGACGCCGATGTGGGCCGGTTCCTGCGGCTCTATACCGAACTTCCCCTCGACGAATGCGACCGGATGGGCGCGTTGGGCGGTGCCGAGATCAACGCCGCCAAGGTGCGGCTCGCCAATGAGGTGACGGCGCTTCTGCACGGGGCCGAGGCAGCGGCGGCGGCCGAGGCGACCGCGCGCGCCGTGTTCGAGCGGGGCGGAACGGGCGAGGAGTTGCCGACGCTGCGGCTCTCGGCGGCCGAACTGGCGGACGGGCTTTCGGTGGTCCAGCTCTTCGTGCGCTCCGGGCTCGTGAAATCCGGCAAGGATGCGAAACGCCTGATCGCCGAAGGCGGCGCAAGGCTGGACGACGACGTCGTGGCCGATGCCGGGCTGATGGTCGATGCTGCGCGGCTGCCGCTGAAGCTGACCGCGGGCAAGAAGCGCCACGCGCGAGTGGTTCTGGCCGACTGATCGTCGCGGCGCCATGCGAGGCGGGCAGGTTGGGCGGCCCCGGCCGGGCAGCGGGCTGCGCGGGCCGGGGCCTGGCGCGGCGTTAGGCCTCCAGGGCTTGAGCCGGCGGCGCGCGCGTCGGGTGTGCTTGCGTGCTCAGTTGCCGAGCATCCATTCGCCATCGGGAAAGAAGGCATGGAAGGCGAAGGCGAAGGGTATGTCGTGCGCGACATCCCTGCCGCTGGCGGCGTCACGCACGCGGATGGTGCCAACATCGCGCCCCTCGCTGATGCGCATGTCGTCGAGCGCCGAGGCCTGGCCCGATGACCAGCTGATCCGGACTCCGGCCTCGGTGATTTCGCCGGCCTCCCGAACCCGCTCGAAGGTCCATGCGCGGTCGCCCACCCGCACCACGCGGGCGAGTGCGGGGATGCCGTGTGGCGGCAACTCGCCCGAATAAAGGAAGGGCCGGATGGATCCGTCATAGCCGACATAAGGGTTGGCACCGTATTGGCGGCGCCATTCGGGCTCGTCCATCACCAGGCCATCCGGGTTGCGGCTGCGGAAATCACCCCAGCTTTCCATCCAGGCGGGAAGCTGGTCCAGCTTGCGGCCGGTGTGGGTGCCGACGATCCCCTCGCCGATGGCCTGCTGCCACCAGCTCTGCGTCTCGCGATCGTACATCACCATGTCCGAGTGCCGCAGCTTCCCGGAAACGCCGAAGGTCAGCGCCCCGCCATCGAGGCGGGCGTCGAACACCATGCCGGAGTTGCACAGCGGGCAGTAGGTGACGGCGACGGGCAGGCCGCCGACCACGTCGTTGACGATCTCGTGCCACATCAGGTAGCGGATCGGATAGGCACGCGGCGTCTCGCCGTCGATTTCCAGCGTCATCACCGGTTCGAGATCCTCGATCCTCGTTTCTTCGGCGACCGGCAGGAAGGCCGGTTCCCAGATCGCCGGGATGCCGTCCTTCGGCGGACCGCCGGAGATGATCTCGGAAAAGGGGACGCTGGCACGGCTGAAATCCGTGTCGGGCCATTCACCGCCCCACTGCGCAGGGTCAGCGGCGGCGGGAAGCGCAAGCACGCAGGTGAAGGCGGCGGCGAGACGCATCGTTGCAGGCATGGGCGGACCTCCGTTATGACGGACTGGTCGGGATGCGGACGGCCGACGTTACAGCACCGCCTTCACGGCTGCGTGTCTCCTTCCTCGCGCCGCTCGCCCGGCTCGGGGGCGATGCCGTAGGGCGCGACGAGTCGCCAGACATGGTCGGGCACCATGTTCTTCATCCTTGCGGGATGCGCACGACGCAGGTGCAGAACCGTCTCGATTGCCTTCATCTCCACTCGCGCCCGGGCGAATTCCAGCCCGCGCGGGCCGATGCGCGGCTGCAGCCAGGCGGCGATGGGGCGGGCCCAGTCGGGCATCGCGCGCAGTGGCAGCCCGCCCGCGGCGCGTTCGGTGTTCTTCAGAAACCCCGCGACCGGGCCCCGGCGCTTGCCCTTGTCGGCGAACGGCCGCGTCTGCAACTCTCCTTCAAGCAGTTGCAGCAGTTCGGCGCCGCGCCGGTTGCGCACGATCACCCACTGATCGCCGTCACCCGCCATGTAGCCGACGGTGATGTCGGCCAACCGATTGGTATAATCCACGCAGGTCTTGCAGGTCATCGGAAAGAAATCCGCCGGCAGTTTCGAGATCGGCAGCCGAAGAAAGGGAATGGTGCGCCCGGGCCGGCCGTCATCGAAGCGAAGCTCCAGCCGGTAGTCGGCGCGGAACTCGAGATAGCTGATGGTCTCGGGCTTCGGATCGAGGAGCTTGAGAAAGGTATGGAAGTTCTCGGTGGTGGTGTTGTCCGAGCACGGCGTGCCGATCACGAAGATCCGTTCGAAGCCCAGTTCTGCCTCGAGGGCGCGCAGCGCATAGACCTGACAGGGGATGCCGATCATCGCGATGCGCCGATGGCCGGCAGCACGCGCAGGCTCCAGCAGGGCCACCAGCGGCGCATAGCCCATCCGCATGCCGCGGCACTGCGCCAGGGCGGCGGGGTCGGTGACGATCACGGGAAGCGGTTTCCAGCGGTCCTCGGGATCCGGGGCGACCGTTAGCACGGCATCCACCGCACCGGTTTCCAGCAGTCGGGCGGCCAGCGCCGTCGTGATGCCGGTCCACTGGGCGCCCTCGGCGGGTGCCGTGAGGCGGGCGCGGTGCATGGCGCGATAGGGACCGAAGAAGCCTTCCTCGCCGCGTTCGGGATCGGCGCTGCGGCCGTGCGCCGCACGTTCGAGCGCAGGATAGTCGGGACGGATGAACTGACAGGCACGGCCGCAGGCCTTGCCGTCACCCATTCTGGAAACACCGCAATCGGTGCAGAGCCCCTCGCGTGCAGCGCCACCCAGCGCCGGGGCGTGGAGGCCGGGCGGGTTGGCGGGGTCGAGCGGCATGGCGGATCTCCTGTGCAATCGCAAAAACTGTCAATCATTCCTGACAGACTGTCCACCCCGTCGGGCCTTTCTGCCGCACAGGTTGGCGGCGATGCCGTTGCCGGGCGAAGCGGTTTGCGTTCAACTCGTTGCACGCGATGCGCGTGGAGGGCGGGCAAGCTCGCGCACAGGCTGCAACGAGGCGCCGCCGCTGCGCGAGAGTGATTCGCAGTCAGGGCATCGGCGCAGTCGGTTCGGGAGAAACCCTGAGCCGAAGCAGGGCCGATTGGTCCGGCCTCAGAAACCGGCGCTGCCGCGGGTGGGGCATCTGAACAAGATCGTTATCGTTTCCGCGTTCGAAACAACGGCGGGGGCGGGGCGGGACGGGTCGCCGGCTTTTGCCGCGACTGCGCCATGATTTCGCCCGAATCCGAGCTCGCGTCGCCACCGCCGCGTGAACAATGCGGGGTCATCACGGCGGGTTCGGAGCGACGGCACATCAGGCCAAAGGAGAATCGGCTTTGAGGAAAGTTTTCGGGAATATAGAAGGTTCCAGCCGACTTTCGCCCCGCCGTATCGGGTGGTCACGAAGACGGCAGGTCTCGCCGGGGCTGCGTGGGGGCGCGGCCTTCCGGCCGGGTACGCAGCTTCGAAGGGCTCGTTCCGGCCGGCAGGCGACAGTTGGAACTGGACAGGTGGAGGCCGGGCCCCCGAACGGGCAGGCCGGGAGAACGACATGGCTGCCGATGCTATCTTCGGAAACCTCGACCGCGGGCTTCACCTGCACGCGAGGGAAGGCAACGACGGCGCGGGGCAGGTCACGCCGCTGCGCGTGCCGTGCTTCACCCCGGGAACACGCGTTGCGACGCCGGACGGGGAACGCCCGGTCCATGAACTGCGCGCCGGCGACCGCGTCGTGACCCGCGACAACGGCCTTCAGGAGGTGTGCTGGGTCGGGCGGTGCCGCCTCGACTGGCACCGTCTGGCCAGCGAGCGCCACATGAAGCCCGTGCTGATCGAGGCCGGCGCCCTCGGCCACGGCCTGCCGGAACGCGACATGCTGGTCTCGCCACAGCACCGGGTGCTGGTGGCCAACGAGCGCACACAGCTCTTCTTCGAGGAACGGGAGGTGCTGGTCGCCGCCAAGCACCTGATCAACCACGGCAGCATCCGCGAAATCGACGCGCCCGGGGTAACCTACGTGCACTTCATGTGCGCCCGGCACGAGGTGGTGCTTTCCAACGGTGCCTGGACCGAGAGTTTCCAGCCCGCCGACCGGTCGCTGAAGGGTATGGGCAACGCCCAGCGGCTGGAACTGCAGCAGCTCTTCCCCGAACTCGCCGATCCCGACACGACGGAGCGCTTCGCCGCTGCCCGCCGGACACTCGGCCGGCAGGAGGCGAAGCTGCTCGTCTGAGCCCTGCGCCCGCTGCGGGCGTAGGCGCCCGCCCGCAAAACGCCACAATCCTCGCCCGCTTTGACCACAGTGTCGGCCTAAGCCCTGACAGTGGGTGAAGATGGGCCCGCCCGCTGCGGCAGGCGGAACGGGGAGACGGCAGGATGGCAGACGGCGATTTGGCGCTTCTCGACAGTGTGCGGCACCTGGCGCCGGGTACGACCGGACCACGCCCGGTTGCAGCCGGTCATGGCCCCGGACCGGCCGGCGGACTGTCCTGCACGACGGCGGTGATGACCTTGCAGGGGCTGCGGCCCGCGGGCCGGCTGGCGCCCGGCGACCGGGTGCTGACACGCGACCGCGGCTTTCGGCCCCTGCGCGGCGTCATCGCCGCATCCGTCTCGGCGGCGTCTGTGCCAACGGGCACAGCGGTGCGCATTCCCGCGGGGGCATTCGGCCGTGGCCTGCCGCAGGGCGATCTGCTGGTTGCGCCGGATCAGTGCCTTATGGTCCGTTGTGCCGAGGCGAGCCTGCGCTTCGGCACGCCCGAGGTGCTGGTAGCTGCCGGCGATCTCGTCGGTCGTGCCGGCATCGGCCGGACGGATGCGGCGGCCTGCGTGCATCTGGTCGCCCTGACGTTTGATCGTCACGAACTGATCTGGGCCGAGGGAGCCTGGTGTGCGAGCGAAGCGCCGGCAGACGGAACCCGACTGGTTCGCCCGGCGTTGCACGGCTGCGCACCCCACACCCGGGTCTTTGCCTGAACCCGCCGCGGCACTGGACACTCCCGGTTCGGCGCGGCAGTCTGCCGCCGATGATTGGGAGACTTGCCGATGCCGACTGTCGCCGTCGAACGCCCGTGGCACCTTGTGCCGGTTGGCCTTCTCGCCCTCCTCTGGCACGCCGGAGGCGCGCTCGACTATCTTCTCACGCAGATTGATTACGAACCCTACACGTCGCAGGTTCCGCCAGAATGGCTGGTCTACTTCGGCGACATGCCGATGTGGGTGACCGCGGCCTGGGCGATCGGCGTCTGGGTCGGGCTGATCGGTGCCCTGATGCTGTTGATGCGCGAACACTGGGCGCCGCTACTGTTGGCAGTCGCCTTCTTTGCGGTGGCGGCGGCGACGGTGTGGCTGACGCTGCTGGCGCAACCGCCGATGCAGCAGGCCGTCGGAATCGAATTCACCTGGGTGATGATCGGTGCGACGGTGCTGGCGCTGCTGCTGTGGCTCTACGCGCGCTGGATGCGGCGTAGCGGGGTGATCACCTGATCAGCCGCCCCGCGCCGCGCGCCATCTGGCCCAGGCCTCGGGCGTGTCGAGATCGGTAACGGCGCGGGCACCGGGCAGGGCATGCAACAGCAGGTCGCCGGCATGGGTGCGCAGCACCTCGCGCCCGCCGGTATCGCCGGAAACGTCTGCCAGTGCCGGAAAGAGCCGCGCCGGCAGGATGACCGGATGGCCGGGATGGCCATCTGCAGTTGTTGCACGCAGGATCGGGCGGGGCGCAGGTGCCGCGGCAAAGGCGTCCAGCATTCCGCGGATATCGGCAGTCTCGATATCGGGCATGTCGGCGGGCAGCACCATCAGGCCGGCATGACCGTCTGCCGCAGCCGCCGCCGCGCCGGCGCGCAGGCTGGCCGCCATCCCCTCGGCCGCGTCCGCAACTTCGGCGCGCGCCACGTCCAACCCAGCCAGCGCTGCCGCACGGGCGGTGGCGCCGGGAGGCAGGGTGACAAGCACCACCGCCCCTGTCGCCCGCGCCCGTGCAGCCAGGAGGGCCAGCACGGGCCGTCCCTCAACGGATTCCAGCAGCTTGTCTGCCCCGCGCATCCGCCGCGCGGCGCCGGCGGCCGGGATCAGGACAAGGACACTCAGGCCCCGGCCTCGTTGGCGGGCTTCGCCTGAAGCAGGCCGTAGCGCTCGATCCCGATCTCGTCGCAGAGCGCCAGCTGGGTTTCGAGGAAGTCGATATGGCCTTCCTCGTCGGCAATCAGCGTCTCGAACAGGTTCTTGCTGACATAGTCACCGACGCTGTCACAGTGGTTGCGTGCCTCGATGTAAAGCGAGCGCGCACCATGTTCGGCGGCGAGATCGCATTCCAGCGTTTCGTGCAGGCTCTGGCCGATCCGCAGCGAATCGAGCTTCTGCAGGTTGGGGTGCCCCTCGAGGAAGAGGATGCGCTCGATCAGCTTGTCGGCGTGGTTCATCTCCTCCAGGCTCTCCTCGCGCGACTTGGCGGCGATGCGGCCGTATCCCCAGTCCTCCTGCAGACGGTAGTGCAGCCAGTACTGGTTGATCGCCGTCAGCTCACTGCGCAGCGCGGCGTTGAGATACTCGATGACCTTGGCGTCGCCCTTCATTCGATGCTCTTTCCTGTGTGCGCGCGCGGCTCAGTCCGCGCAGGTTCATGGGAACTTCAAGTTTATCGCAGGCGGCCATGGTATCCAAGAAAAGCGGCAGGCATCCGCCGCAGTCGGCACGCTTGCCCAGCGCCCGATAGATCTTGCCGGGCGTGATGAGGGTATCCGGGTCGGCGGCGCGCATCCAGTCCACCGCGGCCCTGATCTCGTGGTCGGTGATGGACTGGCAGTGACAGACGATCATCGCGCGCCCCCTACTTCGTCAGGATCAGCTTGCCCTGGCGGGTTATCCTCAGGGTGTAGATCTGACCGTCGAGATGGATCCGCGCCTGGGACCCGCCATCGGTCAGCCAGCGCGCGTCGTGCAGCGGCGTATCGTCCTGCAGCACCAAGGGTTGGGAGGAGGACATGTTCATGGCTGCCTCTCGATCCGGTCGAACATCAGGTCAAGGCGCCGGGGCGGCGGCAGCAGCACGAGGCGGATCAGGTTCAGCGTGTCTCTCAGCCATCCGGGCGGGGTACGGAAAAGTCGGGGCATCGGTCATCTCCGGTTCGGGTTCCTCGTTCTGGCCCTGGCTGACCGTATCGGGTGGCTCGGCACGACGGAAAGACTGAGTGAAGCAGTCGGGCTTGTCAATTCCCGATTGCTTCACTCGGTTATTCGGTCGCAGGACTGCAGCCTGAGGAGAGGCCGATACCGGCCGCTATCACGCCGGCGCGCGCCGCCTCCGGCGGCCGTCGCCGCCCTCGTTGCCACGGTTGAAGCTCGGCTCGGGCAGCGGAACTGTCGCGCGCAGACCGGCGAAGGAGGCAGTGGCGTGGGGCAGGGCGTTGGCGGCCACGAAGTGCTCCTGAAATCGCGGCTCGATGGCGGTTTCGACCTTGTGGATGCGGCGCACATTGGCCTCTATCTGCGCTCGCGCAGCCCGCGAACACAGCGCCATGCGCGCGCCGGTTCCGGCGGCGTTGCCGGCCGATCGCACCTTGTCGAGCGGCACGTCGGGGATCATCCCCAGCACCATCGCATGCTTGGGCGAGATGTGCGCACCAAAGGCGCCGGCCAGCACCACGCGATCCACATGGTCTGTGCCGATCTCGTCCATCAGCAGCCGCGCTCCGGCATAGAGCGCCGATTTCGCGAGCTGGATCGCCCGTATGTCGCTCTGGGTGACGCGGATGCGCGGGCCACCCCCGTCGCTGGCATCGTGCAGCAGCCAGGCATGCGTGCGCCCCTCGGGCTCGCACCGCGAGGTGCCGGTCTGCCCGGGGCTGCCGATCAGGCCGGAGGCATCCAGCAGCCCGGCCATGCGCATCTCGGCCACCGCCTCGATGATGCCCGAGCCGCAGATGCCCGTGACCCTCTGGTCGGCGGGAAAGGCCGGGTCGTCTGACCAAAGATCGCAGCCGATCACCTTGAACCGTGGCTCTTTTGTTTCCGGGTCGATCTCCACCCGTTCGATGGCGCCGGGCGCGGCCCGCTGGCCGGAGGAGATCTGCGCCCCCTCGAAGGCCGGGCCCGTGGGCGAGGAGCAGGCCAGCACCCGGCGCCGGTCGCCCAGCAGGATCTCGGCATTGGTACCGACGTCGACGACGAGAACGAGATCCTCCGATTTTTCCGGCGCTTCGGACAGCGCGACGGCGGCTGCATCCGCGCCGACATGCCCGGCGATGCAGGGCAGCATGTAGAGGCGGGCCCCCGTGGCGATCGCCGTCAGACCCAGATCGCGCGCTGCGGTCTCGACCGGGCCGGAGGTGGCAAGCGCGAACGGTGCCTGCCCAAGCTCGACCGGGTCGATCCCGAGAAAGAGGTGATGCATTACCGGATTGCACACGACCACGGCTTCGAGGATGGCCGTTGGCGCCACCGCCGCCTCGGCCGCCAGTTCACGGGCGAGGTCATTCATCGCGGCGCGCACCGCCGCCGTCATCTCCGCATCGCCACCCGGATTCATCATGACATAGGAGACCCGGCTCATCAGATCCTCGCCGAAACGGATCTGGGGATTCATCACGCCCGCGCTGGCCCGCACGCTGCCGTCCGCAAGATCGGTCAGATGTGCGGCAATGGTGGTGGAGCCGAGATCGATGGCGAGGCCGAAAAGCCCGCCGTCGTGAAACCCGGGCCAGACGCCCGTCAGCCGCGGTGGCGTGCCGTCGCGGCCGCGATGCACCGCCACAGTGACCTGCCAGTCGCCCTTGCGCAGCGCCGGTTGCAGCCCGCGAAGCACCTCCAGATCGGCCGCCAACCCGTCGATCTGCCATTGCTCGGCCAGCGCCTGCGCCAGCCGCTCGAAATCGCCCGAGGGCTCGTGCATGTCCGGCTCGGCCACATCGACCAGAAACAGCCGCGTGGCCGGATCCATCTCCATCGCGCGCGCACTGGCAGCCTTGCGCACCACCTGCCGGTGCAGCTGGCTTTCGGGTGGCACGTCGATCACCACATCGCCCCGGATCAGCGCCTGACACCCCAGCCGGCGCCCCTCGGCCATTCCGCGCTTGCTGCGATAGCGTTCCTCGACCGCGTTCCACTCCGACAGCGCTCCGGGGGCCGAAAGCACCCCGTGCTTGGCAAAATCGCCGAACTGCGGCGCCACCTGGCATTTCGAGCAGATACCGCGCCCGCCGCATACCGAATCGAGATCGACGCCAAGCTGGCGCGCCGCCGCAAGAACCGGCGTGTCCAGCGGCACCCTCCCGCGCTTGCCCGAGGGGGTGAAGATCACCAGTGCGTCCTGCATGCCCGACCCGTCCCGTCTGCCTGTGGCTGCGCCTCAGATAACCCGGGGCGCAGCGACGCACAGCACGAATCCGGCGGATTCTGGCGCCGGTGCGGCCTCAGCGTTCGACGAGCACCGAACATTGCGCATGCCGGACCACCCGCGCCGCTGTCGAACCGAGGAAGTAGTCGGAAAAACCGGGCACATGTGAGCCGATCAGAATGAGGTCGGCGTCATGATCCTCGGCTGCCTTCAGGATGTTGCTGGGCGCGTTGCCCTCGCGGATGTCGAGGTCAACCTTTGCCTTGCCGGCGCCGCGGGCAAGTGATTCCAGCTTGCGCAACACATCCTTGCGTCGGCCCGCAAGCTGTTCGCGTGGAATGGTGGTGGCCAGATAGGGCGGCAGTTCTTCCATCACATGCAGAAGAACGATCGTGCCGTCCTTGTCGAGATAGTTGCGCGCGCGCTCGACCAGCCCGCGGCCTACGCCGGTTCCCCCCAGTGCCACTGGCACGATGATCTTCGAGTACATGGCCGTTCCTCCCGCTTGCTGCCCTGTCAGCGGCAGACTGGCACGCTCAGCGCGGAATGTCGAAATCCGGCGGCGCCAGTTCGAAACCGTCGAAGTGAAAACCGGGCGAGACGGTGCAGCCGACCAGCGTCCAGCCCCCCAGGGTGCGCGCCGCCTGCCAGTAACGGGCCGGAACGATCAACTGGGGCATTTCGCCGGCGAGCACGTCCGGGCCCAGCCGATGCGGCAGTGCGGGGCCGGCATCCTGCGGGGCCATCGCGAGTTCAAGCGGTGCGCCCGCGTGGAAATGCCAGATCTCCGTCGCATCGACGCGATGCCAGTGGCTGGTTTCACCTTCGCGCAGCAGAAACAGGATAGCGGTGCCGGCCGGCCGGTCGCTCCCCGAAGCCTCGGCCACCCAGGTCTGGCGGTACCAGCCGCCTTCGGGATGCGGAGCAAGGCCCAGGGCCGCGATGATTCCATCGGCCGTCATCGGTTCGATCCATTCCTTTCGCTGCTGCCAACGGCGGCGCACCACCCTGCCAGCCTGTCAGATAGCCTGATTGTCCGGCATGACACCATCATGACGCAGGCGGCGTTCACCCTGCGCGCAGGACCGAGCGCCCGGCGTATCGCCCGGATCCTCCCAGCATCTCCTCTATGCGAATCAACTGGTTGTATTTCGCGAGGCGATCCGATCGCGCAAGACTGCCGGTCTTGATCTGTCCGCAGTTGGTGGCGACCGCGAGATCGGCGATGGTCGCGTCCTCGGTCTCGCCCGAGCGGTGCGACATCACGCAGGTATAGCCCGACCGATGCGCCATCTCGACTGCCGCCAGCGTCTCGGTCAGGGTTCCGATCTGGTTCACCTTGACCAGAAGGGAGTTCGCGCACCCTCGTGCGATACCTTCCGAAAGCCGCTCTGGATTGGTCACGAACAGATCGTCGCCGACCAGCTGTACGCGCGCCCCCAGCGCCTCGGTCAGCGCCGCCCAGCCCTCCCAGTCGTCCTCGGCGCAGCCGTCCTCGATCGAGGCGATGGGATAGTCGTTCACCAGCGCGGCGAGGTAATCGACATTCTCGTCTGTCCCCAACGCAATGCCTTCGCCGGCCAGCACATAGCGCCCGTCCTGGAAATACTCGGTGGCAGCGCAGTCGAGGGCGAAGAGAATGTCCTCGCCCGGAGTGTAACCTGCCGCCTCGACCGCCTTGAGGATGAAATCGAGCGCATCGCGGGTGGAGCGCAGATCGGGCGCGAAGCCGCCCTCGTCGCCGACCCCGGTGGCAAGTCCGGCGGCGCCGAGCGCACGCTTGAGTGCGTGGAAAACCTCGGCGCCCTGACGCACCGCCTCCGCCATGGTCTCGGCGGCCACCGGCATGATCATGAATTCCTGGATGTCTATGGGGTTGTCGGCGTGCTGGCCGCCGTTGAGGATGTTCATCATCGGCACCGGCAGCACCCGGGCCGAAGTGCCCCCGACATAACGCCACAGCGGCTGACCGGAATACTCTGCCGCCGCCTTCGCCACGGCCAGCGAGACGCCGAGTATGGCGTTGGCGCCGAGGCGCGACTTGTTGGCGGTGCCATCCATCTCGATCAGCAGCTCGTCGAGGGCGACCTGCTCCATCGCATCCTCGCCTGCCAGAGCCTCGGCGATTTCGCCGTTGACGGCGGCGACCGCCTCCAGCACGCCCTTGCCGCCATAGCGGTCGGCATCGCCGTCGCGCCGCTCCACCGCCTCATGTGCGCCGGTCGAGGCACCGGAAGGCACCGCGGCGCGGCCGAGGCTGCCGTCCTCGAGCGTGACGTCCACCTCGACGGTCGGGTTGCCGCGGCTGTCGAGGATCTCCCGGGCGGTGATGTCGACGATGGTGCTCATGCTTTCCCTTTCCGTGACTGCGGCACCCCGTAAAGCTCCAGTCGGTGGCCCTTGAGCCGGTAACCAAGCCGGGCGGCGATGCGATCCTGCAGCGCCTCGATCTCGGGGTCGATGAATTCCACCACCTCGCCGGTGGTGAGGTCGATGAGGTGGTCATGATGCTCGCGCTCGGCGTCCTCGTAGCGCGCCCGCCCGTCGCCGAATTCCAGCCGGTCGAGGATACCGGCCTCTTCGAAGAGCTTCACGGTGCGATAGACCGTGGCGATAGAAATGCGCGGATCGCGCGCCGTGGCGCGGGCGTGGAGCTGCTCGACATCGGGATGGTCTCCGGAGTCTTCCAGCACCTGCGCGATGGTCCGGCGCTGCTCGGTCAGCCGCAGACCCTTGGCCTCGCAGCGGGCGATGATGCTCTGGGTCATGGGCGCCGGTCCGCGGTGATCTGCCGGCGGTTTAGGGGATTCGGCGCGGCGGGAAAAGCCCCGGCGGACCGCCATGGCGGCGGCGCGCCGATGGCGCGGGCGCGACGCGCCAGATCACGTGCCGCAGAAAGTGGCGCGCACCCGCTCACCGGGTTGCGGTGCGGCCTCCAGATCGGCGAATTCCGCGATTTCGGCAAAGGGGTCCGCGAGGGCCGTGCACAGCCGCTCGAAGGGAGCGAGATCGCCGGCGACAGCGGCCTTGATCGCCTCCTCCACGCGGTGATTGCGTGGAATGCGGAGGGGATTGACCCTAGCTGCCGCCGCCTGCGCGGTGGCGACGTCGCGCCCCTCGGCGGCGAGGCGCGCAGTCCAGTCCTTCGCCCAGCTGTCCCAGGCCTCCGGTTCGACGAACTCGTCGCGTGCGGCGCCGCGTACGAGGCCGCTGAAAACCCGCGTGAAATCCGCACCCTGCCGGGCCATGCGCCCGAGCAGGGTCTCGATGAGCGCGGCATCACCGTCCCGCGCCTCCGCCAGACCGATCTTCGCGCGGAAACGTTCAAGCCAGGCGGCAGCGTAAAGGTCCGGAAACTCATGCACCGCTGCTGTCGCTTCCTCGATCGCGGAGTTCACATCCTCGCCCATCAACGGCAGCAGGGTGGAGGCGAATTGCGCGAGGTTCCAGACCGCGATCTGCGGCTGGTTGGCATAGGCGTAGCGGCCGTGCTGGTCGATGGAGGAGAACACCGTCTCGGGATGATAGGCGTCCATGAAGGCACAGGGACCGTAATCGATGGTCAGCCCGCCGACATGGCAGTTGTCGGTGTTCATCACCCCGTGGATGAATCCCAGCGCCATCCATTGCGCGATCAGCCGGGCCTGGCGGGCGATGCCGGCGCGCAGGAACTCCAGCGGGGTCGTGGTTTCGGGATAGTGCCGCGCCCGGGTATGCTCGTAAAGAAGACGCAGCGCCTCCACGTCGCGCCGCGCTGCGAAGAACTGGAAAGTGCCGACGCGGATATGGCTCTCGGCCACACGGGTCAGCACGGCACCGGGAAGGCGATCCTCGCGGAATACCCAGTCGCCGGTGGCAACGGCGGCGAGCGCGCGTGTCGTCGGCACGCCCAGGGCATGCATCGCCTCCGAGACGATGTACTCGCGCAGCACCGGACCCAACCAGGCACGCCCGTCGCCCATGCGCGAGAAGGGCGTGCGCCCGGAGCCCTTCAGCTGAATGTCCTGCCGCCGCCCATGGCGGTCTTTCACCTCGCCCAGCAGGACTGCCCGGCCATCGCCAAGCTGCGGGACGAAGCCGCCGAACTGATGGCCGGCGTAGACCTGGGCGATCGGCTCGGCTCCCGCCGGCAGCGCATTGCCGGCGAGCATCGCCACACCTTCCGGCTCCGTCAGCGCCTGCGGATCGAGGCCGAGCGCCGCGGCCAGGTCCCGGTTCAGTGCGATCAGCCGCGGTGTCGGCACCGGCTCCGGATCCAGCCGGGCATGAAAACGGTCGGGCAGGCGGGCGTAGCTGTTGTCGAAGGCAATCCGAAGCGTCATGACACGCAATCTAGTCGTCGCCCCGCCGCCCTGCCAGTGGCAAAAGCCTTGCCTCGGATGCATGTTGTGCCAGACTGGCGAGCGGACCAGCAGGGGAGGCTGTGGATGGCACCGAGAGACCGCGTGGGCATGCAACTGCGTGACCGGCCCGAGTTCAAATCCAAGTCCCGGCCCATCACCTTCGGCAAGGACGCCAGTGTTGCCGAGGCCGTGGCGGTGATGGCGGCAAAGAACATCGGCGCAGTGATCATCGTTGACGACGCGGACAAGGTGATCGGGGTTGTCACCGAGCGCGACATCCTGATCAAGATCGTGGGCGCCGATCGTGATCCCAAGGCGTTGAAGCTCGATGACATCATGACCCGCGAGGTGAAGGTCGCGCGCGAGACCGATGAGGTGCTGCAGTGGATGCGCGCCATGTCCAACGAGCGCTTTCGCCGTCTGCCGGTGGTGGACGCCGACGGCAAGATCCTCGCGGTATTCACCCAGGGCGATTTCGTCAGCTACACATGGCCGGACCTGCTGTTCCAGGCACGGCAGATGGCTGCCGCAACGTTGTCGCGGAACTACGGTGTCTGGCTCGTGCTGGGCGGCGTGCTGCTCTACACGGTACTGATGGTGCTTTTGCTGCGGTTCATCTGAGCCGTGCAAGGCGTTCCGTAAGCAATGAAAAGAAGCCGTCGGCATCGACATCGCGCAGAAACAGCGCGTTCGGCGCACGGTCGGTGACGCCCCACCAGTCGGCGACGGTCATGCCGGCGGTGAAGCGCCCCTCGGTCTCGATCTCGACGTTGATCTCGCGGCCGGCGAACAGCCCGGGCCGCAGCAGCCACGCGATGGTGCAGGGGTCATGCAGCGGCCCACCCTCGGCGCCGTATTTCTCGACATCGAACCGTTCGAAGAAATCGAGCCAGCCGGCCACGGCGCGACCGGTGGCGGTGCCGAGCGCGCGGAACGCATCGACACGCGACCGCGTGGTGATCGCCTGATGCGTTGCATCAAGCGGTACGACGGTGATGGGTATTCCGGAACTGAAAACGATTTCCGCGGCTTCCGGATCGACATGAATGTTGAATTCGGCGGCCGGGGTGATGTTGCCCACCTCGAAATAGGCGCCGCCCATCATCACGATGCGGGCCGCGCGTGGGGCGATGTCCGGGGCCCGTTGCAGGGCCGTGGCGATGTTCGTCAACGGACCGATGGGTACCAGCGTCACGCTGCCGGCGACCTGCTCGCGCAGGGTGCGGATAAGGAAATCGACCGCATGCACCGGCTGCAACGGCATCGCCGGGTCCGGCAGATCGGCGCCGTCCAGACCGGTCTTGCCGTGAACATGTTCGGCGGTAACGAGCGGCCGTTTCATCGGCCTGTCGCACCCGGCGAAGACCGGTACATCCGGACTGCCGGCCAGTTCGCAGACCACGCGGGCATTTCGCGCCGTCAGCGGCAGGGGCACATTGCCGGCGACGGCGGTGATCCCCAGCAACTCGATCTCGGGGCTCGCCAGGGCAAGCAGGATCGCCAGCGCATCGTCCTGGCCCGGATCGGTGTCGATGATGATGCGATGCTCGGGGCTCACCGGCTGGTCTCCTTCTCGGCACGCTTGGCGGCGTCCCACAGCGCGTCCATCTCATCCAGCGAGCTGTCCTGCGGCCGCCGCCCCTGCGCCGCCAGCGCCGCCTCGACCGAGCGGAAACGCCGGGTGAACTTGGAATTGGCAGCACGCAGAGCGGATTCCGGATCGACGTTGAGATGGCGCGCAAGGTTGGTGACAACGAAGAGCATGTCACCGAACTCCTCGAACACCTCCGTCTCGGTCAGTGCCTCGCGCGCCTCGACAAGTTCGCGCAGTTCCTCGGCCAGCTTGACCAGCACGTCGTCCGGATGCGGCCAGTCGAAGCCCACCCTTGCCGCACGGTTCTGCAGCTTCACCGCCCGCAGCAGGGCCGGCAGACCCAGCGCCACGTCGTCGAGCACGCCGTCCGCCGACCGTGCCGCACGTTCCGCCGCCTTCACCGCCTCCCAGTCGGCGATCTGCTGCGCGGCGGTCTTGTCGTGGCGCGTGCTGCCGAAGACATGCGGGTGTCGGGCGACCATCTTGTCTGCGATACCGCGGGCGACGTCGGCGAAGTCGAAATACCCCGCCTCCTTCGCCATCTGCGCGTGGTAGACCACCTGCAGAAGCAAGTCGCCCAGTTCGCCCTCCAGCCCGGTCCAGTCCTTCCGGTCGATGGCGTCGGCGACCTCATGGGCCTCCTCGATTGTGTATGGGGCGATGGAGGCGAAATCCTGTTCGATATCCCAGGGGCAGCCGGTTTCGGGATCGCGCAGCCTTGCCATGATGGCGAGGAGACGGGCGATCTCGCGCGCGGTGTCGGGCTGTTTGCCATCAACCGGCGTGGCGAAGGGCGATGTGGGGTCGGAAGCCTGCATGCGGGCTGCCTAGCGGGTCGTTGCGCCGCTGTCCACGATCCGGCGTGGCTGTCGCAGCCGCGTCGGGGCTGGCCTTCCGCCGCGGTATGGGTAATCTCCGCCGTAACACATCAGGAGGGGCCGGCATGGGACTGGACGAAGCGCGCGACCAGGTGGACACGGCCTTCACCCGCCCCGGCACGCGCGGCATGAGCTTCGAGAACACGTTCGGCGGCGCCACGAGCTTTCTCAGGCGTCGCTACACCAAGGATCTCGCAGGCGCCGATCTGGCGGTGTTTGGCGTCCCCTTCGACCAGTCGGTGACCAATCGTCCGGGCACCCGGCTTGGTCCGCGAGCGATCCGCGAGGCCAGCGCGCTGCAGGCGTTCGATCCACCCTATGGCTGGGATTTCAATGCCTTCGAGGAGTTCGCAGTAGTCGATGCCGGCGACCTGGGATTCGATTATGCCCGGGTGCAGGACTTTCCCGCCGCGCTGACCACCCACGTCAGGGCGATGCTGGCGGCGGGACCGGGGACGGTGGCGCTGGGGGGCGACCATTCCATCTCCTTCCCGATCCTGCGCGCCTATGCGCAAAGGTTCGGGCCGCTGTCGCTGCTACAGTTCGATGCGCATTCCGATACATGGGCCGATGACGACCTCGACCGCATCGACCACGGCACGATGTTCTACAAGGCGGCAAAGCTCGGGCTGGTCGATCCTGCCAGCTCGGTGCAGGTCGGCATCCGCACGACGAATCCCGACACCATGGGCTTTCATGTCCTGGACGCTCGCTGGGTGCATGAAAACGGGCCACGGGTGGCAGTGGCGCGCATCCGCGAAATCCTCGGCGACCGGCCGGTATATCTGAGCTTCGACATCGACGCGCTCGATCCCGCCTATGCGCCGGGCACCGGCACCCCCGTCTGGGGCGGTCTGACCTCGGCGCAGGCCGCGGCAATGCTGCGCGATCTTGCCGGCATCAACCTTGTCGGCGGCGATGTGGTGGAGGTCAGCCCGCCCTTCGACACCACCGGCGCCACCGCCATTGCCGGCGCGCATGTCGCGGTCGAGTTGATCTGCCTCTACTGCCACAACCTGCGCCAGAGGGGCTGACCAGATGATCAAGACGATCGTCATTATCGCCCTGCTCGCGGTCGCGGGCGTGATGCTCTATGTGCGGTTCACTCCGTCCGATCCGGCCCTGTGGCACGTCGATCCGCGGGCGATCCCCAAACCCGACACGCCGAATCACTGGCTGATCCGGCCTGTCGGCGGCGATGCGCGCCCACCGGCCTATGCGCTCGATGCGGTCGAGCTTGCCCGTATCGTCGATGGCGTGGCACTGAAGCAACCGCGCACGTCCCGGGTGGCCGGATCGGTCGAAAGCGGGCACATGACCTATCTGACCCGAACACCGCTGATGGGCTATCCCGACTACGTTTCGATCCGGGTCCATGCGACCGAGGCGGGGTCGAGCTTCGCGATATTCTCGCGCGCGCGTTTCGGCCGGTCCGACTTGGGCACCAACCGCAAGCGGATCGAAGGCTGGCTAGCTGAAATCGACGCGGCGGTGCGGGCGCAGGAGGCGGAAGATGGCTGACAGGCTCTGTGTGCGCGACGATCCCCTGCTGGGCGTTCTCGTGCTGCTGATCGTGGTGCTGGGCGGGTTCGCGGTCTGGTCGGGATGGATGTGGCAGGGCAGCCCACCGCCCGAACTGGTGGTAACGACCGTTCGTGGCGAGACGGTGACGCTGTTCGGTGAGGGCGTCTATCGCTACAATCCGGTGTTTCATGGCTGGGCGTTTCGCGCGCAGGATGTGGTCATGGCACTCGCGCTGATGGTCGCGCTCTGGTCGGTGCTGATGATGCGCGGGGCGCGGGCGCTCGCTGTGCTGCTGGCGGTGCTCGGCTACATCTTCTACGGCTATGCGTCGGTGGCCCTGTCGGCGGCTCTGGACTGGCTGCTTCCGGTCTATATCCTGCTTTTCTCGCTCTCGTTCTTCGCGCTGTGGCGGGCCGGACGCGGGGCCGTGGCAGGGTTCGCGCGACCGGGCTTGCCGGGGGCGGGGCTGGCGGGCTTCCTGGCGCTGGCCGGCATCGGAACCCTGCTGATCTGGGCGCCGACTCTGCTGGCGGATCTGGCGGCGGGGCGGACGCCGCCGCGGCTGGACAGCCTGACGACCAAGGTCACGCAGGTGCTCGACCTCGGGCTGATCGCGCCGCTCAGCCTCGTCGCGGCGTTGCTGGTGTTGCGCGACCGGCCGCTGGGGCATGTGATCGCGCTGCCATTGATCGGCTGCATCCTGTTCCTGCTCCCGACGATCCTGCTGGCGACGCTGCTCCAGATGCAGGCCGGACTTGCCTTTGCCCCGGCCGAATGGGTGGGGCCGATCGGCGCCTTCGCCGCACTGGGTCTGCTGGCGGCATGGTTCCTTCGCTACTACCTGCTCGTCCTGCGAGCGGGCTGAGCGACCGGGAACGGGGGAAGCGGTCATGTCCGCGCCCGAGTGGCAATGCGTCTTCCTCCTCTGGGGTGCGAAATACGGCGCGGGCGATGTCAACCACATCGTTTCGGCGGTGCGCGCGCGCACGCACCGGCCGCCGCGCATGGTCCTGCTGAGCGATCGGCCGCGACACGGCCTTGCCGACGACGTGGAGACGCGGCCGATCCCCCGGTTCTACCTGCGGCGCGAGTTCATGGGGCCGGGCTGCCAGACCAAGCTTGCCCTGTTCGAGCCCGGGGTGCTGCAGGATGATCTGCCGGCGGTCTATCTCGACCTCGATACCGTGATACTGGGCGACATCTCGGAGCTTCTGGCGCTGATGGACACCCCGCAAACGGTCGCCATGCTGCAAAGCGCGATCCTGCCCTTCGGGCCGCTGGGCCGGCTGGCATGGCGGTTGACGCGGGGGCGCAAGCACGCGCGCGGCAATTCCTCCGTGCTGTTGTTTCACCCGAGGCATTGCCATGCCGTGGCGGAAAGATTTCGCACCGCGGTGGCGGCACATCCCGATCTGGATTTCCGGCCACTGGCGGCAGACGAGCGTTTCATCAGCTGGGCCTTGCAGCCGCAGATGCGGGCTGTCCCGGGCTGGTTCGCGGTGAAACTCCCGACCGAGTTCATGCTGCCGTGGGCCTGGGCGGTACATCTGCGCGCCCGCTTGCCCTGGGTGCGCAGACGCCGCGCCGGGCTGCGCGCCATCACCCTGCCGGGCGCCGGGGTCAAGCCCGAAGCACTGGCCGCGCTGGCCGAAGGGGCGCGGCTGCGCGATGACAAGGGACGGCTTCTGATCTGGTCCGATGCCGCGCTCGGACCGGCACGGGCGGCCCTGATGGCCCATGCCGTCGACCTCGCCGCAGCCCGGGCGAAGGCCGCGGCTGACGCCCGCCCTTGACCGGCAGGCCGGGTGGGGGCACATGCCGGCCCATGCTGCCGCAGGAAACGCTCGATCAGATCGCCCGACGCTTCGAGTTCCTCGAGGCGAAGCTGGGCGAGACCGTCGAGCCCGAAGAGATCGCCCGGCTGTCGCGCGAATACGCCGAGTTGAAGCCGGTGGTGGCGCAGATCGCGGCGCGCGCCAGCGCGCGGCGGGCGCTGGCCGAGGCCGAGGCGCTGCGAGCCGACCCCGAGATGCGTGTGCTGGCCGAAGAAGAGATCGCGCGGCTGCGCGCCGAGCTCCCGGCTCTGGAGCAGGGGCTGCAACTCGCGCTGATGCCGCGGGACGCCGCCGATGCCCGCCCGGCGATCCTCGAGATCCGGCCGGGGACCGGCGGCGAGGAGGCGGCGCTTTTCGCTGGCGATCTGATGCGGATGTATCATCGCCACGCCGAACGCATGGGATGGGAGGTGGCGGTCATCGAGCTTGCCCAGACCGAACTGGGCGGGGTCAGGGAGGCAGTGATGCGGATCGCCGGCGAGGGGGTGTATGCGCGGCTGAAATACGAATCCGGCGTTCATCGCGTGCAGCGCGTGCCCGAGACCGAGTCCGGCGGGCGCATCCATACCTCGGCCGCAACGGTGGCGGTTCTGCCCGAGGCCGAGGCGGTGGAGGTGGCGATCGACCCGGCCGAACTGCGCATCGAGACGATGCGCGCCTCGGGCGCCGGCGGGCAGCATGTCAACACCACGGACTCGGCGGTCCGCGTCACGCATCTGCCCAGCGGCATCGTCGTGACGAGTTCGGAGAAGTCGCAGCACCAGAACCGTGCTCTGGCAATGGAGGTGTTACGCGCCCGCCTGTTCGACAGGGCGCGCAGCGAGAGCGCGGCGGCACGTGCCAGCGTTCGCAAGGCGCAGGTCGGATCGGGCGACCGCAGCGCGCGGATCCGGACCTACAATTTCCCGCAGGGCCGTTTGACCGACCACCGAATTAACCTGACGCTCTATCGACTGGAGGCGATCCTCGATGGCGATCTGGGGGAGGTGATCGACGCGCTGACGGCGGCGGATCAGGCGGCGCTGCTGGCGGAGCTGCAGGCGTGATACCGGCGCGCTGCGGCGACGCGGCCCGCCGGATGATCGGTGCGCCGGGCACCGTCGCCGCCGCCCTGCGGCAAGCGGTCGCAAGGTTGCAGGCAGCGGGGGTAGAGGACCCAGCCGGCGACGCGCGCCGGCTCATGGCTCATGCGCTGGGGTTGGACCCCGGACGAGTGACGCTCGTCGCGGCCGACCCTCTTGCGCCAGAGGCGGAGGTGCGGTTCGCGGCGGCACTGGCGGCTCGGGCGGCGCGGCAACCGGTGGCGCAGATAACCGGCCGGCGGCTGTTCTGGGGGCGTGTGTTCCACGTCACCCCTGATGTGCTCGATCCACGACCCGAGACCGAGACGCTGATCGCCGCGGCGCTGGAGGAGCCGTTTCTTCGTGTGCTCGATCTGGGCACCGGCTCGGGCTGCATCCTGCTCAGTCTGCTGGCCGAGAGGTGTGGGGCAACCGGGCTGGGTATCGACCGGTCCGCGGCCGCGCTGGCGGTCGCACGGCGTAATGCGGCGGATCTGGGACTGGAGGACCGCGCCGCCTTGGCTCCGGGCGATTGGACGGACGGTCTGTCGGAGCGGTTCGACCTGGTGGTCTCCAACCCTCCGTACATTGCCGCCGCGGAGGTCGCCGGTCTTGCCCCCGAGGTTCGCGACTGGGAACCCCTCGAGGCGCTGAGCCCGGGCGAGGACGGGCTGGCGGCCTATTGTCGCATCGTGTCGGAGGTTGGCGCGCTTCTGGCACCGGGTGGACGCCTGATCCTCGAGATCGGCCCGACCCAGGCCGAAGCGGTCGGCAGTCTCCTCCGGCGCGCGGGTTTCGGCCCGCTTGGCCTGCGCCACGATCTCGACGGTCGACCACGGGCCATACTTGTCCGGTCCGCCTCCGGGGCGGGAGAACCGGCAACCTGACCGACCTGAAACATGACAAGGTGGCGTGCCTGCGCGATGCCGGATCTGCAATTTCTTGCAAGTTTGCCCTTGTCTCGCAGCGCAGGGCATGCTTAGTCAGTGGCGTGCGGCGGCGAGGTTTGCTGACATCCCCCGCATGCGAAAGCCGCATCAGCCGCCCGAAGACGTCACTTGGCGCAACGCGCGCCGCCGTCCGGGCAACTCCAGGTCAAGACTGGACACAGGACAGCATGAGATCATCGAAGTCCCGCTCGCGTTCCAAGGCGAACCGTCCGCGCTCTCTGGGCAACATCATCAACCGTGTTTTCGACAGCTCCGGTCCCGAGGGCAAGGTGCGCGGAACGCCGCAGCAGATCATTGACAAGTATCTGGTGCTGGCGCGCGATGCGCAGCTTTCCAACGATCGGGTGGCGGCGGAGAATTTTCTGCAGCATGCCGAGCATTACACCCGCATGCTGGGCGAGGCGCAGCGTGAGATGCAGCGCGAGGCCGACGCGCGCCGCGACGGTGGCACCGACGGTCGCGGACAGCAGGGCCGCCCCCGTGACGACTCGCGCAGCGGCCGTGGCGAGGACGGCCAGCGCGGCGGCGAGGCGGCTGCGGTGATCGAATTCGACGAGGGCGGGCCGGCTCTGGTGGAGACGCCGGAAACGCGCGGCGGTCAGGGCGCAGGAGGCGATGCCTCCGAGCTGTCGGCCGAGGCACAGCCGGCGCCGTCCGCCGAGAAGCCCGCCGAACCTGCCGAGGGAAAGCCGGCGCCGCGCCGCCGCGCGCCGCGCCGTCCCCGCGGTGGTTCGAAGGAAACCGGGAGCACCGAGCCGCGCAGTTCCGCGGCGGAGTGATCGCTACCTGCCCGGGCGCGGCGGGCCGGTTCGAAGCTTGTCTGATCAGGGTTATTCGAGGGTGCGCGCGAGAGCGCAGAACTGCTCCAGCGCCAATTCCTCGGCACGCTGTGTGGGTGCGATCCCGACCGACTGAAGCCGGGCCTCGATGTCCGGGGCAAGGCCTCTCAAGGCGGCACGCAGCATCTTGCGCCGCTGATTGAAGGCCATTGCCACAACACGTTCAAGCAGTTGGGGATTTGCGGGAAAGCGCGGAACGGCCAGCGCCGCGAGATGCACGACAGCCGAATCCACCTTGGGGGCCGGCGTGAAGGCCCGGGCCGGCAGACGCAGCACGATGCGCGCGGTGGATCGCCACTGTGCGAGCAGCGCCAGCCGACCATAGGCCTTGCTGCCGGGCCGCGCGACGATGCGCTCGGCCACCTCGCGCTGGAACATCAGGGTCAGGCTCTGCCAGAAGGGTGGCCAGTCGTGCGGCGTCAGCCAGCGGACCAGCAATTCGGTACCGATGTTGTAGGGCAGGTTGGCGACCACGCGGATCGGCGGTTGCAGATGCGCGTTCGGATCGATCCCGAGCGCATCGCCCTCGACGATGGTCAGCCGATCCGGATACGCGGCGGCTATTTCGGCCAGCGCCGGCAGGCAGCGTTTGTCCTTCTCCACCGCCAGCACATGACGAGCGCCGGCGGCGAGCAGACCGCGGGTCAGCCCGCCGGGGCCCGGCCCGACCTCGAGCACGTCGCAGCAGGACAGATCGCCCGCTGCCTCGGCGATGCGGCGGGTTAGATTGAGATCCAGCAGGAAATTCTGCCCGAGGCTCTTGCGCGCCGAGAGGCCGTGACGGGCAATCACCTCCCGCAGGGGCGGCAGCGGATCGATCATCGCGGCGCCGGAAGTGCAGCGGCCCCGCCCGACACCGGCGGCCGGACGGACCGCATCATGCCGGTGCGAGCGCCCGGCGGGCGGCAAGCTCGGCGGCAAGGCGCAGCGCGGCAATCAGACTTGTGGGGTCGGCTCGCCCCTGTCCGGCAATGTCGAAGGCGGTCCCATGGTCGGGCGAGGTGCGCACGAACGGCAACCCCAGCGTGACGTTGACGCCCCCCGCGAAATCGAGCGTCTTGATCGGGATCAGCGCCTGATCGTGATACATGCAGACCGCCGCGTCATAGCCGGCGCGCGCCGCCGGGTGGAACATCGTGTCTGCCGGCATCGGCCCGTGCAACTGCATGCCCTCGGCCCGCAGTCGCTCGAGAACCGGGCGGATCACGCGAAGCTCCTCACCTCCGATCGTCCCGCCCTCGCCGGCATGGGGATTGAGGCCCGCGACCGCGATCCGCGGAGCGGCCAGCCCGAAATCGCGTGACAGCCCGGCCTCGGTCAGCCGCAGCGTGGTTTCGAGCAGATCGGGCGTCAGGGCGGCGGGCACCTCGGCGAGCGGGATGTGGATGGTGGCCGGCACCACCCGCAAAAGCGGCGACGCCAGCATCATCACCACCCGATCCACCCCGGCCAGTGCCGCAAGGTATTCGGTGTGGCCGGGATAGGCAAAGCCGGCTCCCTCTGTCAGCACCTGCTTGTGGATCGGGCCCGTGACAAGGCCGCTGGCCATGCCGGCCTGCACCAGGGCAACGGCGCGGGCGATGGCATCGATCACCGCAGGCGCATTGGCGGGCTCGGGCCGCCCGGGATACGCCGGCGCGGGGAATTCATGGGGGATCACCGGCAGCACGTCGCCGGGCAAGCCGCGCACCTCTGCCGGTGAAGCAACCCTGGCAAAACGTGTTCCCGCCGGCAGATGCGCCGGATCCGAGATCAGACAGAAGGGCAGGGCATCCCCCAGCTCCGCGCGCGCCTTCACGGCGATCTCCGGTCCGACGCCTGCCGGTTCGCCGACGGTCATCACCAGCGGCAGGTCGACGGCGAGCGGCGCAAACGGGGGCATGCAGAGGCTGCGGTCAGCGCCGACGGATGACGGCAGCAGCACGCAATTCGGCCAGAAGGCCATCCGCCAGTTGTCCCAGCCGCCGGTCGGTCAGCCCCTCCCGGACCGCCGCACGGTCGGGCAGGCGGTCGCCGCCTGGGGTGCGGCTGCACAGCATCAGAACCTCGACCGTGCCGTCTGCCCGCGCTTCGGCCGAGATCTCCCGCGCGTCAAGCCGGGCCAGCCGGGTGGCGATGTCTGGCGGCAGGCTGGCCAGCGTCCCGCCGTCGAGTGCCGTCGCGGCTTCGGGCAGGTGCCCCAGCAACGGCAGGAAATCGACGCAACTGTCGGCACGGGCGCGCAGCCGGGCCAGATCCTCGGCGGCGGTCGCAGCAGGCAGCAACGCCCGGCCGTATTCCACCCGGATGGCCGAGGGCGGCAGGTTCAGGCTGCGGTCGATTCCGCGCAGCAGGAACAGTACGACCGCCCCCTCCACCTGAATGGGGGGGCTGACCTGACCCGGGCTCATCGCCGAGAGGATGGTCTGGATCTGCTCGGGCAGACCGGCCAGCGGCACCCATCCCAGCCGGCCGCTGTCAAGCCGTGTCTGCGCAGCCGAATAGAGCCGCGCCGCCTCCTCGAACTCGTCAGGGCTGGCGCGGCGGGAAAGGTCCTCCGCCAGTTCGCGGTTGTCGGGCGTGTCGGGCAACACGAGTTCGGACAGCAGCAGCCGCACCGGACCGCGCTGTGCTGTCAGCGACATGGCGCGATCGACCTCGGAGTCCAGGACACCGAAGCGGCCCCCGAAGCGCACCTGCAGCACCGCCCGCCAGGCGAGGCCGGCCTCGACGAAGGCACGGAAGGTCTCGACCGCGACCCCGCCCTCGCCGATCGCGGCTGCGAACTCGTCGGATGAAAGCTCGAAGCGTCCGGCGAACTCCTCCATCCCGTCGCGCACATCCGCCTCGGCGAGCCGCACTCCGAGCCGCGCCGCCTCGGCCATTTGCAGTCGCTCCTCGATCAACCGTTCCAGAGCCTGCTCGCGCAGATCTCCGGGGGTGTTGAAAAGCTCAAGGAAAAGGGCCCGCTGGTCGACCTCGTGCCGGGTGACCACCCGATCGTCGACATGGGCGACGGGCGCGAAGGGGTTCTGCGCGGTGGCCGCGCCGGGCATGAACAGCGCAGCAAGGACCGCTGCAAGGAAGGGGATCAGGCGCATCATGGGCATGTCGTATCGCTCGTCGTTCCTCATGTGCGGGGTCTTTTGGCCCCTCTCGATAGTCCGCGTGGCCGTCGTGCCGGTCAGCGTGCGCAGGGGCGAGCCGGTCCCGGCTGCCGATCACCGAAGCCGATCAGATCGACCCTGAGGCCGAACTCGGTCCGCGCGGCCACACTAGTCGAGGAGACGAAGCGACGCGAGAGGGAAACATCCACCGCAAGGCATTCGTTGCGAAACCTTGCGCCAAGGCCGGCACGCCCCGGCTCGCGCCGGGCCACATCATAGCGCAGATCGGCCAGTGCGGTCCAGTTCGCACCCAGCGCGAGGCTGCCGTCGAGGCCCAACTCGGTGCTGCGGTCGGGCCGCTCCTCGGCCGGGTCGGCCAGGAGATGCACGAGGCTGCCGCCGATCGAGACGCCGTCGCCGGCATAGGTCAGAAGGAGTTCCTGCCGGCCGATGCGCCCGTCATCGTCGATCACCGCGCGCCCGTCGAGCCGAAGGCCGCCCGCCGTCTCGAGCCGCATCACGGCCAGCCAGTCAGAACGCCGACCGCCGAGGCCCGAAGCGGGCGAGAAATCGGCAGGCCGGAGGCGCAGGACCCGGCCGGCGGCCAGGGCGAGTGACCAGCCGGAAGGATCCTGACGGGTCCAGCTCAACCCCAGATTTGCACGCAGCCCCGGCTCGCGCGCGTCACGACCGGTGAAACGGTGCAGCGAAAACAGCGTCACCTCGTCGAATTCCACCAGCCGGCTGTCTTCGTTCGGGGCCGCGGTGATCCGGTCGGGTGCCCAGACGATCTGGGCGACCGGCTCCAGCAACTGCGTGGCTCCTCCCGGAGCGCTGCGCAGGAGCGGCCAGCGAAGTTCCATCCCGAGCGCGGGGCTGAGGCGCGTTATCCGGGGCGGCAGGTTGTCGTCCTGGCGCACCCACCAGCGGTCGGCCTGCAGATCCGCAAGCGCGGCGGCCTGCACGCCGCCGGGCAACAGCCAGTCCCGCCGCCAGGCCAGCCGCGCCGTGAGACGGGCACTGTCGCGCCCCGCGCCGGTGATCGCATCGTTCGATCGTCGCGCGGTCGCCAACCCCTCGACCGACACCTCGGCCATGCCGCCCAGCCCTGGCGGCACGAAGCGTCGCAGCACGGCACCATCGAGCAGCAGATTCGGCAACTCTGAATTGTCCACGCCGTCCCGGAAGGCGCGAAACTGCGTCAGGCGCAGCCGGTCGAGGCGGTCGCGGCCACGTCGCAGCAGGAACACGGTATTCTCGCGGATGTCCTCGTCGCCGAGACCGTAATCGCCACGGTAGCGCGCGTCGCTCGGCAGCTCCAGCTGCAGCCCGAACTGCGTGCCCCGCGCCAGCTCCAGATCGGCAGTGGCAGCGAAGTAGCCACGCGTCATCCCGGGTCGCAGACGGTCACGGGTCAGCGCCGCCTCGATCTCGACGGGTCCGGCGGCAAAGGCCTGGCGGTAGCGTGCGGCCAGCGTGTAGCTGCCGCGGACATGCAGCCGCGGGGTCAGCCTCAGATCGCGGTCCGGACCGAGGACGATGAAATACGGCAGGCGAAAGCCGGGGCCGAGCGCGCTCGAGGACAGCACGTCGGGCGCCAGAAATCCCGTGGCGCGGCGCACGCTGGGGTCCGGCAGGGTCAGCCGCGGAAGCACCGCGACGGTTCGCCCACCCAGCCGGAAAGCCGCGCGGTCGAAGGTCAGCCGGCGCTTCTCGGCGTCATGGCTGATGCGGGCGGCGCGGATCTCCCACAGCGGCACCGGCCGCTCGGCACAGATCCGGCAGGACGAGGCGACTGCGCGCTCGAGACGGTTGAAGCGCCCGCTCTCTCGGCTGAGTTCGCGCGCGGCCAGCTGCAGCCGCCGGTCGAGCACCAGCCGCACGCCGGTCATGAGTCCGTCGCGCAGGTCGCTGGAAAGCTCGGCGGCGTCGGCAAGGACGAGGATGCGGTCGCCATCTTCCAGCACGATGGGCCCGGCAATCTGCAGCCGGTCAGGCTGGCCGCCGAGGCCGGGCTGAAACACGAGCCGCGCTGCCCGCAACCTTGTGTCGCGCCACAGCGCCTCGACATCGCCCTCGGCCACCAGCCGGTTGCCGGCTTCAATCCTCAGGCTGCCGGCCGCGAGCTGCAGCGTCTCCTGTGCCAGGGCCGGAACGGCCGCAAGCAGACCGGCAAGGACCGTGGCGGCCATGGCGCGCAGGCGCGGCATCAGCCTTCCTCCAGCTGCAGCATCAGCCCGAGTGCCAGCAATGCCGCCACTGCCGGAGGGCTCCACGCGGCCAGCATGGCGGGGATCTGGCCGTTCTCGCCCAGCACCTGTGCGAAGTCGCGCAGGAAGAAGGCGCCGAACCCCGCGAGCAGCGCCATCAGCACCCGCAGACCCTGATGCCCAGCGCGGATGTGATACAGGGTGAAGCTTGCGCCGATCAGCACCATCGCCACCAGCATCAATGGCATCGCGAGTTCCCGCTGCAGCCAGACCCGGTGTTCGAGGGCGGCGAAGCCGGCACGATCGAGCGTGGCGATGAAGCCCGGCAACTCCCACAGCGGGATCGTCGCAGGGGGGCCGAAGCTGTCGCGCAGCGCGGTGGGTGTCAGATCGGTCGGCAGCGCGAGTTCCGCATGCAGGGTGACGGCAGCTTCCGGGTTGGGAAGGGTCAGATCCCACTGCCGGGCCTCGCGCAGCCGCCAGGCGCCTGGCGTCAACTCGGCCGACATGGCCTCGATCTGTTTCACCGGCCCGGTCCCCGGTGCGAAGGTGAGGATCGACACGTCGGAAAGCCGGCTGCCATCTGCGGTGGCCTGCAGGGCACGGATGACCCGCTGTCGGCCGGCGGCGGCCTCGCGCAGCCACAGCCCGTCGCGGCTGACCGACAGCAGGTTGGCATCGTCCCCGCCCAGCCGTGCGGCAAGCTGATCGTACTGCTTCGCCGTCGCCGCCACTACCGGGTTGAGCACGGAAATCGCGGCGAGGCCCAGCAAGAGGCCCACCAGCGCAGGTGCCGCCACCACCGCCAGCGCGGATCGGCCCACCGCCCGGACCACCACCAGTTCGGAACTGCGGGCAAGCGCGACGAACATCGCCAGCGTCGCCAGCAATGCGATAAGCGGCAGCACGGCATAGAGGCTGGACGGCATGCGCAGCGCCGCGAGCTGCAAAGCGGTGGCGAACCCCACCCCTGCGCCGCCGAAGCGGCGCAGTTGCTCGACCATGTCCACCAGAAGCAGGATTCCGGCCATCACGGCCATCACCCCGAGAAAGCTGACCAGATAACGCCGGGCCATGTAGCGGCTCAGGATCATGCCGGTGCCTGCGCCATTTCGGCCGCCGGGCGCCGAGGCCGGCCCGCAAGCCAGAGCGCGAGTCCGGCGCCGGCGAAGCCCGCCGCAGGCGGCAGGTGCACCAGCGGCCAGAGCGCCGCCTCGCGCGCCACCGCCCCGGTGACGACGGTGTGCAGGAGTTGCATGGCGATCACCGCCACCACTGCGCCCAGCACTTGCCGCCAGACACCCAGCCGGCTGAATGCACCGAGGATAAGCGCGGTGAAACCGATCAGCGCTGCTGCCGCTGCCATCAGCGGTTGCGCGAGGCGGACGTTGAGTTCCAGCATCATCGCCGCGTCCGTTGCACCCGGAGGCGGGCCTGCGCGCAGCAGCGCGGGCGTTGACAATTCACGCAGGCCGATCGTGAGCGCGCCCCGCGGTCCGATCAGCGCCGCAAGGTCGTAGGTGAGCGTATCGAAGCTCGTCACGCTCAGCCGTGGTCCCGGCTCGCGCAGCGACTGCGCACTTCCGTCCAGCATCACCAGTTGCGGCCCGACCTCGGTGCGCACGAGAAAGGCCTCGCGCGCGGTGTAGGTGGTGCGCGGTCCGCCCGGGCGCGAATCCGACAGGAACAGGTCACGAAACGCCCCCTCGGGCGTGATCTGCCGGACAAAGAGCGTGACCCCCGTGGTGGGGTGCACGAAGCTGCCCTCGGTCAGCACGCGGGCGGTGATGTTCTCGGCGATCTGGGCGCGCCGCTCCACCATCCCGGCCCGGCTCTCCGGCACCAGCCAGTGCATCAGGACCGCCATCATCATGGCCACGACGAGCCCGAAGACCAGCACCGGCCGCGCCAGCCGGAACGGCGAGAGCCCGATCGCCTGCATCACCACGAATTCGCTCTCTGTCACCATGCGGTGCATGGCGTAGACCGCGGCGACGAAGGCTGCGACCGGCAGCACCAGCCGGGTCACGTTTGGCAGGGCCAAAAGCGTGAACTCCAGAAACATCCGCGCCGACTGGCCGTCGGCGACCAACGTGTCGACCAACGAGACCGCCCGGTTGACCCAGTACACCGCCACCAGAACCAGCGCGAAGAAGCCGAACAGCATGAGCAGTTGCGACAGCAGGTATCGGTCGAATCTGGTCACGCTTGCCGGTCCCTCCCCGTCGCCGATCCGGCGCCGATACGAGCCTAGCCGATCGCGCCCGGGGGATGAAGCGGGGGGATGAAACTGTCGTCTGGCAAATCCGGCGGCCCGCCGCTACGCTCGCGCGCAAACAGGACAGTTCAAGGAGAGGCGGCGATGACCGACCCCGTGAAGCTTGCGATCGAGTCTGTCGATACCGACGCGGTGACCGCGCATGAGGGCGTTGTTGCGGTGCTTGCCGAACCCGGACAGCGGCTCGACTCGGCGGCGGCGCGGGTCAACCGTGCTCAGCGCGGGGCTTTGGCGCGCCTTGTCGCATCCGACGTCTTCGGCAAGCTGAAGCCGGGCGAGGCGGTCCGGATGGACTGGCCCGCCGGCATGGCCGCCGAGACGGTGCTGGCGATCCGCCTCGGCCGCAAGGAGGATGCCGCCGCGGCACGCAAGGCCGGGGCTGCCGTCGGCAAGGCGCTGGGCAAGGCCGGCGCGCTGATTTGCGCCGGCAGCCACAAGCAGGCGGCGCAGATCGGCCTGGGTGCGGTGCTGCGGGCCTACGACTTCGCCGATCACCGCACGGGCGAGCGGCGCATGCCCGGCACAGTGCGGCTGGCTGTCAGCGACCCGAAGGCCGTGAGCGCCGATTGGGCCCCGATGCAGGCCGCGGCGGCAGGCGTCCTGTTCACCCGCGATCTCGTCAACGCCCCGGCAAATGTGCTCACCACCAAGGCCTTTGCAAAGCAGATCAAGGGAATGAAGGAGCTGGGCCTGACGGTCGAGGTGTTGGACGAGGAAGCGCTCGGGAAACTCGGCATGGGCGCGCTCCTGGCGGTGGGGCAAGGCTCGGACAGCCCGTCCAAGGTTGCCGTGATCGAATGGCGCGGCGGCAAGAAGAACGCCGCCCCGCTCGCGCTGGTCGGCAAGGGGGTTGTATTCGATACCGGCGGCGTCTCGATCAAGCCCGCGGCCGGTATGGAAGAGATGACCATGGACATGGCCGGTGCCGCTGTCGTGGCAGGGGTGATGAAAACGCTGGCCCTGCGCAAGGCGAAGGCGAATGTCGTGGGGCTTGTCGGTCTGGTCGAGAACATGGTTTCGGGAAATGCGCAAAGGCCAGGTGACGTGGTGACCTCGATGAAGGGCGACACGATCGAGGTGATCAACACCGATGCCGAAGGCCGGCTCGTGCTGGCGGATGTGATGTGGTACGCACAGGAGCGGTTCAAGCCGGCCGCGATGATCGACCTCGCCACGCTGACGGGCGCCATCGTCATCGCGCTGGGGCATGAGAACACCGGCGTCTTCTCGAACGACGACGCGATGGCCGAGTCTGTGCTGAAGGCGGCGGCGGCCGAGGGCGAGGGCGCCTGGCGGATGCCCTTGGGCGAGGCCTACGACAAACAGCTGAAAAGCCGGCTTGCCGACATGAAGAATGTCGGCGGCCGTGCGGCCGGCGCGGTGACGGCGGCGCAATTCCTCGCCCGCTTCGTCAAGGACGGCACGCCCTGGGTGCATCTCGACATCGCCGGGACCGCCCTGCGCAGCGACGAGACCACTTTTGCGCCGAAGGGCGCGACCGGCTGGGGCGTGCGTGCGCTCGACCGGCTGGTCCGCGACCGGTTCGAGGGCTGAGCGCGCCGACGATGGGCGAGGTGCTGTTCTACCACCTTACCCGCTCGCCGGCCGAGACGGTGCTGGCCAGGCTTTTGCCGCGGGCCCTCGCGCAGGGCTGGCGGGTGGCGGTGCGCGGCAGCATGGCGGATCGGCTGGCACGCCTGGACGACTGGCTCTGGCTGAACCCCGAGGACGGGTTCCTGCCGCATGGCCGGGCCGGCGGGCCGCAGGATGCCCGTCAGCCGGTTTTGCTGACCTCCGCCAAGGACGCCCCCAACCGACCACATGCGCTGGTGGCGATCGATCGCGCCGATGTCGCGCCCGAGGAGGCGGCTGCGCTCGAACGCATCTGGATCCTGTTCGACAGTGCGGATGCCGAGGCAATGCAGCAGGCGCGCGGCTTGTGGCGCCGTTTCCGCGACGCCGGGCTTGCGCCGCAATACTGGACCGAGGAAAACGGCCGCTGGCAAAGAAAGGAGATCTAGGCGGGGATTTGCCTCGGGCGTCTCACAGGGCGGGTGAGCGTCCGGACGGGATCCTTCAGGGCATGAGCCGGCGCACATAGCCGGGCAGGGCAAACGCCGCTTGGTGCACTTCCGGAGTGTAGTAGTCCGGGGCGAGCCCGGCTGCGGAAAACCGCGCCTGCAGCGCCGCGAGCGGAGTCGCTCTGGCAACTCCATCGGTGCCCCAGCCCAGCGCCATCGGTCCGCCGGCATAGGTCGGCACGGTGCAGAGGTAACAGGTCCAGTCGGCGAAAAGTGCCTTGAAGGCCCGCATGCTGGCTGTCAGCTCCGCCGGCTGCAGGAAGGGCACGCCGTTCTGGGTCACGAGGATGCCGCCCTCGGCCAACCTTCGCCGCGCATGTCCATAGAAGCTGTCGGTGAACAGCACCTCGCCCGGTCCGATCGGATCGGTCGAATCGATCAGGATCACGTCATAGCTCTCGCCGGCCCCGGCCATGAAGGCTGCGCCATCGGCGATCACGAGTTCCAGCCGCGGGTCGTCGAAGGCGCCGGCCGAGAGGTTCGGGAGATACTGCTTCGAGAACGCGACCACCCCGGCGTCGATCTCGACCATGGTGACATGCACGATGTCGGGGTGTTTCAGAACCTCGCGGGCCAGCCCGCCATCACCGCCGCCCACGATCAGCACCCGTCGTGCCGCGCCATGGGCGAGGATCGGCACATGCGCCATCATTTCGTGATAGATGAAGTTGTCGCCTTCGGTGGTCTGGACCACGTCATCGAGGGTGAGGACACGGCCGAAACGGGCATTGTCGAACAGCCGCAGCCGTTGATGCTCCGTTGCACTGTCGAACAGCACGCGATCCACCCGCAGCGCCTGCGCATAGTCGTCGTGCAGCCGCTCCTGCATCCATTCCGTCATGCTGGTCTCCCTCGGGGCGGCTGGCCGGGCGCCCGCACAGCGGGCGGACGGGCGCCCGGCCGATCAGGCGGCCAAGCCGGCGGGCACCACCCCTTCGCCGCGCAACAACTCGTGCACCCGAACATCGTCGGTCTTGAAGGCGGCCTTCAGGACATCGACGGCCCGCCATGGCTCGGCATCGCCGCACATGAAAACGTCGAACGCGCCATAGCCGATCTCGGGCCAGGTGTGGACCGAGATGTGGCTTTCGGCCAGCACTGCGACCCCGCTCACGCCCTGGGGGCTGAACTTATGCGTGTGGATGTGCAGCAGCGTTGCTCCGCAACGCTCCACGCAATCCCGGAATGCCTGCCGGATTCGCGCTTCATCATCCAGACCGTGGCCGTCAACCACCTCGATGATCAGATGCGTTCCGGCGAACACCCGCCCGTCGCGGCGGATGAAATGATCCTCGCGTTCAGCGTCGCAAAGCTCGGCGAACGTGTCGGCAATGGCCTTGCGGCCACGGAAATCTTCCGCGTGGGCGCCTGTCTCCAGACCGATCCCCAGTTGGAAGAGGTTTGCATCCTTCATGGAGCCACCCCCTTCTGAACCAGCAGACTAATCCAGAGGAACCTTAGCGCCCCTTCGCGTCGTGCACGAAGCTGGGATCGGAACCTCTCGGGACCGCGCAAATAGGGAAGGGGGCCGAGTCGCGCAAGGGATTTCTGCCACGCTGCGCAGGATTTCTTCTGCCCGTTGCACGCGGCCGGAGCGGCGCGACTCATCCTGACGCGGCCATGACGGTGGCGATCCGTCCGGCGAGCGTATCGAGCTGGATGGGCTTGCCGACGTGACCGTCGAAGCCGGCGGCGGCGTACTCGGCGATCTGGTGCCGCATCGCGTTGGCAGTGACCGCGATGGCCGGCCGGCGCAGGCGGCCGGCGGCGGCATCGGCGGCGCGGATCTCGGCCAGCGCCTCGATCCCGGACATGTCGGGCATGGAAATGTCGAGCAGCAGGAGTTCGGCGCGGCCGCTCGCAGCCGCTGCCACCGCAGCCTGCCCCGAATCGACGATCTCCGCCGTGATTTCCAGCCGCTCGAGCAGCTTCGCCATCAGCAGCCGGTTCGTGGCATTGTCGTCCGCGACAAGCACATGCAGCCCCGGGCGTGGTCTGGCATGCGGTGCCGGAGGCCCGGTGGCGGCCGTTGCGGGCGGTGCCGGCAGGGAAACCCGCGCCACCGTGCCGCCGCCCGGCCGGCTTTCGAGGGCGAGCGTGCCGCCCATGAGTTCAATCAGGCGCCGGCTGATCGAGAGGCCCAGGCCGGTCCCGCCATAGCGCCGCGCCACCGAGCTGTCGGCCTGCACGAATTCCTCGAAAACGCGGGCCAACGCCTCTGCATCCATGCCAATTCCGCTGTCCGTGACCTTCAGAAGAAGCCGGTCGGTATCGAATTGCAGCGTTACCGACACGCTGCCGCTCTCGGTGAACTTGATCGCGTTCGAAACGAGGTTGTGCATCACCTGCAGCAGCCGGTGGCCGTCGCCCTGGCGCGGCAACTCCGCCCCCGGACCTGTCTCGACCGAAAAGCCGAGTCCCTTTTCATGCGCACGGTAGCGGTGGAGCGCGGCCACCCGGCTGGCCAGATCGGCCGGCGTGAAGGGGGCATTGTCGAGTTCGAACAGCCCGGCTTCGATCTTGGAGAAATCGAGGATGTCGTTCAGGATCGTCACCAGCGCCTCGCCGGAGCCACGGATCACCTCGACGAGATGGCGATCCTCGGCACGCGTGAGTTGGTCTTCCAGCACGGTCGCCATGCCGAGGATGCCATTCAGCGGCGTGCGGATCTCGTGGCTCATGTTGGCGAGGAAGCGGGACTTGGCGGCATTCGCCTCCTCGGCGCGAAGCCGCGCCTCGGTCAGCGCGGTTATGTCCGAACCGACGCCGCGGTAACCTGCAAACCGGCCATCGGCGCCATAGAAGGGTGCGCCGCTGACGCTGATCCACATCGGGTTGCCGGATCGGCGCGTCAGGCGATAGGCGATCTGTGTGAAGCGTTCGCGCGCCTCCATCCGCCTGCGGATCTCGGCGAAGGCGGCGCTCGACTGGGTCTGGCCGCCCACCGCCTCCTCGCGGGTGCGGCCGAGCAGCATGGACGGGGATGCGGACGTCACCGATTCGAAGGATTCCGAGAGATAGGTGAAGCGATGCGCCGCATCGGTCTCCCAGAACCAGTCGTGACTGACGGCCGCGATCTCGCGAAACCGGCGCTGGGCCGCGTCACGTTCGGCCAGTGCGCGTTGAAGCGCCGCCTCCCGTTCGTCGCGCTGGCGTTCGGCAGCTATGCGGGCGGTGATGTCTCGAGCCGCGACGAGGAACTCGGGCGGGCCGTTCTCGACCGGTTTCAGCGCGACCGCCGCTTCGAAGAAGTGGTTCTCGTCGCTGACCACGAGCGGTTCGGGCGGCACCCGGCCGTAGCGCGTCCCGGCATGCAGCAACTTGCGTATGGTCTCTGCCGACGGTTCGTCCAGCAGATGTTCGAGCCACAGGCCGTGGTAGGCTGCCGCGGGCCATTCCAGCTGCGAACTGGCGCCTGCCCGGGCCGAAAGGATACGACCCTCGGGCGAGATCTCGAACAGGAGGTCGGGAAAGGCGTCGAGCGTGGCCTGCAGATCGCGGCGGGCCGCTTCGGCTGCCTGCTGTTCGCGGCGCAATTCGGTGATGTCGGTCACGAGCGATACGAGTTCGCCCGATGTGGTGCGCCGCTCGATCACCCGAAGAACCCGTCCGTCGGCGAGATTGCGCTCGAATTCGGCATCGCCGAGCCCCGCCAGCCTGCGCGCCGTCCACTCCTCGGGCCGGTCGCCAGCATCCGCGATGTCGCCTGCGTCGACGGCGGCGGCGAGCAGTTGGGCAAAGGGTATGCCGGGGCGCAACAGCGGGACGAAGGACGGGTAGAGATCGCACAGGCGCGAATTGTGCAGCACCAGCCTGTCGTCGCGGTCGAGCAGCATGAAGCCGCCCGGTATTGCCTCGATCGCCGCGCGAAGCCGATCATGCGCGGCCCGCGCCTCGCGCTCCAGTGCCTCCAGCCGCAGCGTGTGTTCGCGCGTGGCGGTTATGTCGGTTTCGACCACGACAAAGCCGGTGAGGATGGCGTCGGGGTCGCGGATCGGCTCGATCGCCACATCGACCCAGTAGGCGCTGCCGTCGGGCCGGTGCTTGACAAGCTCCGCCCGGGCACTTTGCCCCGTTGCGACGGCAGCATCGAGCCGGGCGGCCGCCTCGGGATCGGGCAGTCCCACGCGCGACTGCGCGTCAGGCTTGATGCCGGCGACCTGATCGCGGCTGAGGCCGCTCTGCCGTTCGAAGGCGGAGTTGACCCATTCCACCCGCCCCTCGGCATCGAGCAGGATCAGCGCATTGGTGGCGGTCTCTGCCACCGCCCGCAACCGCTCCGTCCAGAGGCGTCGTGCCCGGGAATCGCTGATGTCCTGAAAGGTGCCGAAGGCGCGCACCGGCTTGCCGTCGCGCAGTTCCGATGCACCGGTGGTGCGGACCCACAGCATCTCGCCGCGGGCCGGGTAAATCGGCAGTTCGAGGTCGTAGGGAGTGCCGTCGGCAAGCAATGTCTCCACCGCCGCCTCCAGTTGCCTGCGGGCCTCGGTGGGGTAGAAGGCGAAGGCCTGCTCGGTCGACGGAAGCGGGCCGTCCGGATCGAGGCCGTGAATGCGGTAGGTTTCGCGCGACCAGATGACGCGCTGGCGGTCGATGCTCAACTCCCAGGTGCCGACGCCGGTGGCCTCGGCGATGCTGCGGGCATGCGCATCACGTCGCCGCGACTCGGTAACGTCGCGGGCGATGGCCAGGGTGTTCCCGGACCCGTCACGCATCCCGGCGCGCCAGCGCAGCCAGCGCCAGTCGCCACCATCCGTGCGATAGCGGTTCTCGAACGCTTCCGGCAAGGCGCCGCGTGCCATTGCCTGCATTGCGGCACGGGTGGCATCACGGTCATCGGGATGCACGAATTCGAGGAAGTGGCGACCCTGCAGCGTCTCGGCGCACCAGCCGAGAAGCCGCGTCCAGGCCGGGTTCACCTTGAGGAAACAGCCGTCCTCGCCGATGATGCACAGCAACTCGGACGCGTTGCGAAAGAAGAAGTCCGCCTCCCCGTCCGCGCCGGCGAACCGTGCGACGGAGATGGAAGTGTCATTCATCGGCCCGCGCGATGCCTTTTACCCTGATGACATCAGACTAGCACGCGAAAGCTTGCCGAGACATTCACGAATCGGGCCGACCCTGCCGGTCAGGGGCAAAAGATGCGCCCCTCATGCATGGCCGGGCCATCGCGATCATTCGGTGGCAGACGTCTCGAATCTGCGCATCAGGAAATCCGGAACGTGATCGCCCATGCCGACGACGACGTTATCGCTGCCGCTGCGGCGGCGATCGCGCCGCGCGTCGCGGACCGGGTTCTCGCGCGGGGCAGGATCACGACGCAGCGGTTCTGCCACCGACGGAACGGCTTCGGCGGTGACGGGCGCGGGCTCCGGCGCCACCGCAGGCGTTTCCCGGGTTTCCGGCCGCGGTGCCGCGTTGCGACCTGACGAACGGCTTCGACGAACGGTCTCGCTGCGCCGCGTGCGTTCGCGCGGCGCCTCTTCCGTCACATCCACCGCTGGCACATCGCCGCGCGGGATCGGCTTGCGGACGAGGGCCTCGATTGCCGCCAGGTATTTCTCGTCCGTCGGCGTGGCGATGGTGAAGGCGCGGCCTTCCCGCCCGGCCCGGCCGGTTCGGCCGATGCGATGGATGTAATCCTCGGCATGGCTGGGCACGTCGAAGTTGAACACATGGCTCACCGCCGGAATGTCGAGCCCGCGCGCTGCCACGTCCGAGGCGATCAGAAGCTTGAGTGTGCCGTCGCGAAACGCCTCCAGCGTGCGCGTGCGGACCGACTGGTCAAGGTCGCCGTGGATGGGGGCTGCGTCAAAGCCGTGCTTTTTCAGCGATTTCGCCAGCACATCCACATCGATCTTTCGGTTGCAGAAGATGATCGCATTCCTGCAACGCTCGCCTTCCGCGCGGATCAGTTCACGCAGGACGGCCCGTTTGGTCTTGAAGGCCACGTCGCGGCGCGTCGGCGAGACCTGAAACAGCGTCTGCTCGATCGTCTCCGAGGCGGTGGCCTGGCGTGCCACTTCGATACGGACGGGTGCCGAGAGAAACGTGTTGGTGATCCGCTCGATTTCGGGAGCCATGGTGGCCGAATAGAAGAAGGTCTGCCGGGTGAAGGGCGTCAGCGAGAAGATGCGCTCGATATCCGGGATGAACCCCATGTCGAGCATGCGGTCGGCCTCGTCCACCACCATGATCTGCACGCCGGTGAGCAGCAGCTTGCCACGCTCGAAATGATCGAGCAGCCGGCCGGGGGTGGCAATCAGCACGTCGACGCCGCGGTCGATCAGCTTGTCCTGCTCGCCGAAGCTGACACCACCGATCAGCAGTGCCTTGGTCAGCTTGGTGTGCCTGGCATAGATATCGAAGTTCTCGGCCACCTGGGCGGCGAGTTCCCGCGTCGGTGCCAGCACGAGGCTGCGCGGCATGCGCGCACGGGCGCGCCCCTTCATCAACAGCGTGATCAGCGGCAGCGTGAAGGAGGCAGTCTTGCCGGTGCCGGTCTGGGCAATGCCCAGAACGTCACGGCCTTCCAGCGCCGGCGGAATCGCCTGTGCCTGGATCGGGGTGGGTGTGGTGTAGCCGGCATCGGCGACGGCCTTGAGGACCGCCGGGTCCAGCGCGAGTTCGGAAAAATGGGTCATGTGCGTCCAGATTGTGCGGCCTCGGCCGCGATCATCATGCCGGGGGCGTCGGGCCGCCGGCCTCGTGGGACGCTGGGTTCCGGGCGCCCCGGCGAAATCCCACGCCATTTGCGTCGGACGTCGGGTGGATACGCGAAATCGGCCGTGCAGTCAATCTGCCGCGCCGCAGCGCGTTTCTGCAGGGCTCGTGTCGGCCCATCTGGCCCTTGGCAGCGGCGCCTCCATCGCACATCATGAGGCAGACCTGACGTCGCACACCGTCATGAGCGCCAGACAACGATCCGCCGACACGGCCACGCCGAAGGCGCCCGGAACCCGCCGGGCGCCACCGGAGCCGCGACAGACCCGGGCCGGGCTTTGCCCGGAACACTCGGCCCAGGCCGCGCTGCAGCAGTTGCTGCAGGTCTGCGCCGCTGATTTCGACCGGCATCTTGCTGCGGTGATGGCCTCGGAAACGCCGGAGGGCCCGCATGGCGCCCGCGTTGCGCTTCGCCGGCTGCGGACCGCGCTGGGTGCCTTCGCGCCGCTACTGCGACGCCGCCCCGCCCGACGGCTGGAACGCGAGGCTCGGGCCCTGTTCCGCTGTCTGGGCCGGCTGCGCGACGCCGATGTGCTGGCCGAAGCCGCGGCCGGCACTCCGGAGGCAGCGGCGCAGGGGGCCGCAGCGGTGAGGTGTCGCGCCGAGGTCCGCGGCGAACTGGAGGCGGCCGGTGCGGCGGGCTTCCCCGCGCGGATCGCCGACTTCACCGAAGGTACCGGCTGGCGTCGGCGCGGCCGGAAACGCATCGCGCGCGGCCCGGTAGAGAGGGTCGCCGCGGATGCGCTGGATGAGGCCTGGGAACGGTTGCAGCGCCACCGCAAGGGCTTGCGGCGCATGCCGGCGCAGGAACGCCACACGCTGCGCAAGGATCTGAAGGCGCTGCGGTATCAGACCGACTTCTTCGCCGCTCTCTGGCCGGGAAGGCGGCAGGAGGACTTTCTGTTTCGTCTGAAACTCTTGCAGGACAATCTTGGTATATTGAACGACCTCGCGCTGACGGAAGCCCGCCTCGATTCCGGGGGGAGCGCCGCGGGCCCGGCCGCCACGGAGGCGCTGCGGCAGGCCGCCCGCGACTGGCGCAAGCTGCGCCGCAGGCGGGCGTGGTGGCGGCGACGCTGACGGCCTGGTGGCATGGTCTCCGGCTCGCGTCGCAGGCTGGCTTGCCTACGGGGCGTGTTCCGGGGCAAACAAGCGCGGGGCCCGGTCCGGCGTGCTGTGCGCCGTTTGGGCCGGCAGGGCACAGCATCGAAAGGACGCGCGATGTTCACCAAGACGGGGCATGGCCCCCAGACCGGCGGCGGCCGCGAGGCAGGCCGCTCGATCATATCTTCGGATGTCCGCATCACCGGTTCGGTTGCGACCGAGGGGGTTCTCGAGTTCGACGGCCGGATAGAGGGCGATCTCAGTGCGAATGCACTCGGCATCGGCCGCGCAGCGGTGGTGCAGGGCAATGTCTCCGGCGAACATGTCACTGTGGACGGCACCATCGAGGGAGACATCGAGGCGGTGAACCTGGTGCTGAAACCCACCTCGGTGGTGACCGGTGCGGTAACGTACAACAGCCTGAGCGTCGAGAGCGGTGCGACAGTGAACGGCCATTTCCGCCACGCAGCGCCGGCTCGGCCCGCCGCTGCCAAGGCGGCCGGCGACGTGGCAGCGGGCTGAGTGCGCCGCACGAACCGGGTGTTCCGGCGCGCCTTCGCGGGCCGATCCTGTGCGAGGCCTGCCGTCGGCGCCCTGCTTCTCGCGGCGCTTACACTGTCAGCCTGTGGCGAGGTCTGGCGCGATACCGCCACACGCATGACGCCGGTCGCGGAACTCGACCTCGCCCGCTATTCCGGACGCTGGTACGAGATCGCGCGGTTCCCGGTGCCCTTTCAGAACCGATGCACCGCGACCACGGCCGAGTATGCCCTGCAGGACGACGGCCGGCTCTCGGTGGTCAACAGCTGCAGGCAGGACAACCCCGGGGGGCAGCTCGAGCGCATCGCGGGCAGCGCCCGCCCGGTCGGTCCGGGGCAACTGTCGGTTCGGCTGGGGCGCATTCCCTTCGCCGCGCCCTACTGGGTGCTCTGGGTCGCGCCGGACTATGAAACGGCGGTGGTGGGCGTGCCCTCGGGCCGCGCCGGATGGGTATTGCATCGCCGCCCACAGATCCCGGCGGCACGGTTCGCCGTGGCGCTGACCGTGCTGGCCGCCAACGGCTACGACACCCGGCAGCTGATCCTGACCGAGCACTGACGCTGCCGAAAGGCCGATGATCACGCTGCTTGGTGGTGCCGCCGGCGCGGAACGGATCGCGCGGTTCCGGAATCGCTCCGGACACGTTCCCTCGGCGACGCCGGCGATGCCGGAGCCGCACGGTCCGCTGCGCCGCCGTCGAAATAGGGCCGCGCCGACTGCGTGGCCCGGTCGCCTGCACGCGCGCTTGACGCGGCAGCAGCAGAAGGGAGGCCAGCCGGTGGCCTGCTGCGCCCGAAAGCTGCCCCGTTCAGGGAATGATGCGCGTGTATTTGGTGCCGGCCAGAGCGGCGCCGGCGATCAGCCCCGCCTGGCCGAACACCACGGCCAGCACCGGCGCGAATTCGGTCGTGGTGTCAATGCCGGCGGCGGCACCTCCCTCGGGGGTCGCATATCGCAGATCGGCGCCGGCTGCCCAGCCGTCGGAGCGGCGGAACCCTGCCAGTGCCTCGCGGGTCATGAAGAACAGCGCATGCGCATACTGCTGCGCACCGACCTGCAGCCCCAGCGTGGCGCGTGTGGCCGAGTAGTAATCCACGGTCACGCCATTGATGCGCAGCGCACCCTGGCCGTAGCCCCCGCCGAGGAAAAGCCCGCCTTCGGTGATCAGCGGCATGTAGAGCACGCCGACCGCCTTTTCTTCGAGATCGCGGGTGCCCGGGTAGCGCGTGAAGAGGAAGTCGCGCATCGAATCGACACGTGCGTCGAGCACCTCGGCCCCCGGGCCGCCGATGGGGTTGCCGCAACCGGCCAGCATGAACGCGCCGCCGAGCCCGACGATCAGCCCGCGTCGAGAGAGATCCGTCATCTGCCTGCCTCTTGTCTTGTTCTTGTTTGTCCGGTCTTCTTCGTTCGGAACGGTGCAGCGATTGCGCGCCGGCTATCCGATGCCACAAGATACAGCAAGTGCCGACCGCTGTCATGCCTTCAAGTCGGCGGTTTCCAAGGCAGACAGTCCTCGGTTTGTGCCACCGGCCGGACGCGCGCGTCGACGCCGCCTTGACAATCATTAGAACGATTCTAAGTCATGCGGGCGAGCCAGCGGAAAGCCAGCCAGCCAAATGGAACCCACCGTCATCCTCGTTTTCGGGGCGGCCCTGATCACGGCGCTGGCAACCGGCCTCGGCGCCCTGCCGCTGGCCTTCGGTGCGGTCCGTAACGGCCGCTGGCTTGCGATCGGCAATGCAGTCGCGGCGGGCCTCATGCTGGCGGCCTGTTACAGTTTGATCGTCGAGGGGTTCGAGTTCAGCGCAACGCGTACGCTGGCCGGGGTGATTGTGGGGGTCGGGTTGATCCTCGTTGCGAACCACTGGCTGAAACGGCACAATGGTCACTCCATCGCCAGTGTGCAGGGGGCGGATGCGCGCAAGATCCTTCTGATCGTCGGCATCATGACGGCACATTCGGCGGCAGAGGGCGTAGGGGTCGGCGTGGCCTATGGTGGTGGTCGCGAACTGGGCGATTTCATCACCATCGCCATCGCGCTGCACAATGTGCCCGAGGGGCTCGCGATTGCACTCATCATGGTGCCGCGCGGCGCGACGGTGACCAAGGCTGCGCTCTGGAGCGTCTTTTCCAGCCTGCCGCAACCGCTGCTGGCGGTTCCGGCCTTTCTGTTCGTGCTGCTCTTCGCACCCTGGTTGCCGGTGGGTCTGGGTCTGGCGGCGGGGGCCATGCTGTGGATGATCTTTGCCGAGCTTTTGCCCGAGGCGCAGTCCGGCATCGGCACCGAAGGTCTGGGTGCCACGGTGGTCATGGCCTTTGCGGCCATGCTGGGGGTGACGCTGCTGCTCGGCTGATCTGGCGCTGCAGCCGCGCCCCTCGCGCCGGGGCGAGCGGGCCACGCGTCGGTGGGTTTTGCGCATGGGTCACGCAGGAGCGTCGGGCTGGATGGACCGGGTGTGCCAGGCAGTGGTGGCGGGGCGTCAGTCGATCGTTTCGTCGGCCGCGACCCCCCAGAGCGCGTCCCGAGGCGCCCAGCCGCGCAGCCGGTCGGCGCGCAGCCTGCACCAGTCGCCCCCGCAGGAGAGAACGCGGGCTATCACACCGGCTTCCAGCCGACCGACGACCGGGGCGCGGGCGTCTGCCTGCAGATGCAGCGGCGTCATCTCCTCCAGCACCAGCACCGTGCGCGCCCCCGAAAGCAAGGCGAAGTGCATCCAGCCGCCCACCCCCTCGGCATCCTCGACCCGGCGCCAGTGGCCGAACTCGGCGGTGACCTTCAGCGGCATGTCGCGGCGGGTGAAGACCCAGTCGACACGATGCGTCAGCGCCGGGCCACGCCGGGCGTTGCCTTCGCCGGCACGCAGCGAGACGTAGCGCGGCATCGGCAGACCGGTGACCGGCCCGAGGCCGCTGCCGACTGAGCCGGCGTCCTCCCTGCGGAGGGCTGCAGTGCGCTCCGTGGCGGGCGGAGCC
>SLBI01000401.1 GCA_007126375.1 Paracoccaceae bacterium | reverse complement strand
GGCGTGGCGGCGACCCCGGCGCGGGCGGCGGCATCTGCGAGCGCGGCCGCCTCGAAGGCCGCGACGGCCCCGGACACCGCGCCGGGCGAGCGCAGGTGGCTTGCCGCCAACGTGGCCGCGGCGCGGATGTCGAGGGTTCCGGGCGCGAAATCCTCCACCCGGCAATCCTCCTCGGTGATCAGCAGCGCGGTGGGCGCGTCCGGCGCGGGCGCCGTCGGCGCATGCAGCGGCGCCACCGGGGGCAGGCCGTCGGGTTCCTCCGCCTCCAGCCCGTGCACGTCCTCGGCCAGATCGGAGTCGCGGGGGGTGAAGCGGCCGCCGGTGAACTTCGCGATGTTCCAGGCCTGCGCCTTGTAGGGCTTGCCGCGGGTGTGGAGCCCTGCCACCCAGCGCCAGCCCAGCGTGTTCGAGGCCGGATCGCCGTCGAGCAGGTGGCGATAGAAGACATCCGCCCCCACCCGCCAGGGCAGCCCCAGAGTGAAGATCCAGATCGAGGCGAACCACATCCGTGCGTGGTTGTGCAGATAGCCGGTTTCCACCAGTTCCCGTGCCCAGGCGTCGAAACACGCCAGCCCTGTCTCGCCGGCCACGGCCCGCGCGACATCGCGGCGCAAAGGCCGGTCGGTGTCCAGCATCGCAAGGTCGCGCTCCAGCCCGATGCGATAGCTGGCCCAGACCTTGGGGCGATGCTCCAGCCAGCCCTTGAAATAGCCGCGCCAGATCACCTCCTGGACAAATTTCCCGCTTGCCTCTGGGCCATGGGCAGCCAGCGCCGCGGCCACCGCGTCGCGCTCCAGAACCAGCCGCCGCCGGAGAAACGGCGACAGCCCCGACACGTCGCGATGCGCATCCGGCCCGCGGTCGAAATTCCGGCCCGTGGCATAGCGCCGCCCCATGCGCGGGGTGAAGGCGTGCATGAGCGCCTCGCCGCGGGCGCGCGTTGCCGGCTGATGCTGCACGGTTTTCTCCAGAAATACTAGCTGTTTGCGAGCTAACGCGCCATGGCGCGACTTCAATCGGCATCCTGTCGCAGCCGCCTGCGATCGCGGGGTGACGGATCGCTGCAGGATGCCCGGCTGCCCCATGGCGGGCGGCGAATTGATGCGTCCCGACCGGTCCGATAGGGTGGCCGCCAATCTGTCGGGGGAGACGCGGCATGGATTTTCTTCTGTTCGTCATCTTTCTGGCGACCTGTGCCGTGCCGGCGACCGCGGGCGCCCTGTTCCGACCCGGCGCATGGTATCGCGACCTCGAGAAGCCGGCCTGGACGCCGCCGGACCGCCTGTTCCCGGTGATCTGGGCGGTGCTCTATCTGGCGATGTCGGTCGCCGCCGCGCGCGTCGGCAGCCATGCCGGCAGCATCGTCGCGATCGCGCTCTGGGGCTTGCAGATCTGCATCAGCACGCTTTGGTCCGCGGTCTTCTTCGGGTTGCGCCGGATCCTGGCGGGGGTGGTCGTGATCGGCCTTCTGTGGATTGCCGTCGTGCTGACGACGGTCGCCTTCGCCAGCCACGACCGGATTGCGGCGGCGTTGATGGTGCCGTATCTGTTCTGGGGCTCTTATGCCTTCGCCTTGAACCTCTCGGTCTGGCGGCGCAATCGCCACCGGGCGGCGGCGGCCGGATGATCCCGGAGCGCCCCGGTTCCCGTGGCGTTGTTGTACCGACCGCGCCGGCCGTGGCGCCGAGGTTCCACACGCTCCGCAGACCGCCGAGGAACCGAAGTCCTGCCGGCGTGGGGCAAAGGGGGCTCGCCGCCGCTTCGGCAACCCCGTTCCGCGAGCAGGGCAGGTGCGGACGCCGCGCAGTCAGCTTTGCCGGGCTGCCCATGTTTCGGCGATGGCGACCACCGCTGCGTTGATCGGCCCGCTGGGCAGGGTGGGCATGACCGAGGCATCGACGACGAAGAGGCCCTCATGGCCTCGCAGGCGCAGGTCTTCGTCGACGACCGCCGCCGCGTCCTGCCCCATCCGACAGGTGCCTGCCGGGTGATGGTGGGTCGAGGCGGTGCGTGCCAGAAAGGCGTCGAGCGCCGCGTCGTCCTGCACCGCGGGGCCCGGCAGCATCTCTTCCGCACGCCATGAGGCGAGCGCCGGGTGGCCGCCCACGGCGCGGGCAAGGCGCAGGGCGCGGCGCAACCTGCGCCGATCCACCTCGATGTCCAGATAGTTCGGGTCGATATGTGGCGGATCCTCGGGCGAGGGGCCTGTGGGCAGGATGCGGCCGCGCGCCTCGGGCCGGCAGGGGCCGCAGAGAATGGTGAAGGCTTCGCCGGGCGGCGGCGCAGCCAGGCCGGGCAGCACGGCCGGCGCCACCACACAGGCAAGCACCACGTCGGGCTGCCCCTCGCAGGCGGACAGATCGGTGCTGTCGAGATACATCAGCGATTCCGAGTGCTGCAGCCGCGACGGCGGGACCGGGCGCCGGCTGCGATAGAGGTTGCCGAAGACGAGGAGGTGATCCTGCAGGTTCCGTCCGACGCCGGGCAGATCGGCACGGCAGGCGAGTCCGGCCGGCGCCAGCGCCTCGGACGGGCCAATCCCCGACCGCATCAGAAGCAGCGGCGAGGCGACCGCGCCGGCGCACAGGACGGTCTGGCCGGCGACGATGCTCTCGGCGCCCTCGGGGCCGGCGAACACCGCCCCGGTGGCTCGGGCGCCCTCGAACTCGATCCGCACCGCCATGCGGCCGGTGAGGATGCGCAGGTTCGGCCGCGCCCGGACCGCCGCCGTCAGATAGGCGTCCGCCACGCTCTGCCGGAGCCCGTCGCGGATGTTCAGGCTGTTCGCGGTGGCACCGATCAGCCGGCCGGCATTGTGATGCGCCAGCGCGGGCGCGCCCAGATCCATTCCCGCGGCCATGAAATCCCGCACCAGCGGGCTGACCTCCGCCTCCGGCTGCCAGACGTCGAGTGGCCCGTCGCCGTCGTCTCGCCCGGGGCCGAGCAGGCGTCGGCTGCGGCGGAAACCGGGGGCCAGCGCGGCAAATCCCCACCCGTCGCCGGCGATCGCCTGCCAGGGGGCAAAATCCAGCGGGTGGCCCTGAACATAGGCCATGGCGTGAAGGCAGCCCGAGCCGCCGACGACGCGGCCGCGCGGCCATTCATGCACCCGGCCGGCGGTGCCCGGCTGCGGAACGGTCCGATAGGCCCAGTCATGGGAGCGCCCCGCAAGCGCCAGCCATTGCCGCGGATCGGCGATATCGGGATCGTCGGGCCAGTCGCCGGCCTCGACCAGCCAGACCTGTCGGGCAGGGTCCTCGCTCAGCCTTGCCGCAACCACGGCACCGGCCGAGCCCGCGCCGATGACGAGAACGTCGCAGACAGCGGCCCCGGGCGGCGGCGCGCCGCGCGTCATTCCGCGGCGAATCCGGCGGTCGACAACCGATTGACCTGGGCCATCACCGAATTCAGATGCGCCCGCATCGCCGCCTCTGCGGCCTCGGGGTCGCGCTGACGGATCGCCTCGGCAACGCGCGCATGCTCGGCATCGCGCATCGCGATCCGCTTGGGGCAGGTCGAGGACGGCCCGCGGGCGATCCGCATGCGCGCATCGACGCCGACCTGCCGCATCGTGCGATAGATCTCTTCCGCAAGGTGATTGCGCGAGGCCCGGATCACCGCGAAGTGGAACTTCAGATCCTGCTCGCCGCCGCCGGCGCTGGCCGGGGTGCTGGCCAGATCGAGAATGCGCGCGATGTCGACGGCCGAGGCGCGCAGCGAGGCCAGCCGCGCCAGCCCGGGTTCGAGCACCATCCGGCATTCGAGCACTTCGAGCGGGTTGGTCATGCGCACCAGATCCTCCCCCGAGACGGACGATGCGGCGAGATCGATGCCGCCGGCGAAGCTCGGCCTGCGTCCGCGCGTCGGATGCAACTCCCCGGCATCGCGCAACTGCAGCAGCGCCTTGCGCAACTGGTGCCGCTTGATGTTCAGTTCTGCCGCAAGCTGGCGTTCGGGCGGCAGCCCGCCGGCTTCGAGATTGCGCCGGCGCAGCGCCGCCACCAGCTGGTCAAGCGACGGGTCGGGCGCCCGGTGGCGCGCGTCATCTCTGCCCGCGTCTGCCTTCACGATGACCGTCCTCCCAAGTGACGCCCGGACCGGGCCGCGGCGTTCCCGCCTGGCGGGCCCCGACACCCCTGCCGCGGGCGTCCTAATGCCGCACCGGAAGCAAGGCAACCTTCGCGCACACCGGATAACCATTTTCAACCAGAATTGCAATCGACCATCGGAGTTGACATGTCGGTTGCGCGGGTGGTTGATTGCGTCTGGATGCACGGTATTGGGGGCAGCGGCCGATGGCGGGCGATGCGGAGTGGGACTATGTCATCGTCGGCGCCGGATCTGCCGGCTGCGTGTTGGCGAACCGGCTGAGCGCGGATCCTTCCGTATCGGTTTTGCTCATCGAGGCAGGGGGTTGGGATCGTGACCCGCTGATCCACATTCCCCTCGGCTGGGGCAAGATCCTGACCGAGCGCCGGCATGACTGGATGTATTTCTGCGCGCCCGAGGCGAATGTCGCCGGGCGCAGCGTGGAGTGCGCCCGCGGCCGCGTGATCGGCGGAAGCAGTTCCACCAATGCGATGGCCTTCGTGCGGGGCAACCGCGGCGATTTCGACCGCTGGGCGGCCAATGGTCTCGGCCAGTGGTCCTATGATTCGGTGCTGCCCTATTTCAAGCGTCTGGAGCGTTGGGAGGGTGGCGCCGACGCGTGGCGCGGCGGCGACGGGCCCGTCGGGGTGCAGTTCTGCAAATACGACGATGCCTTGCTGGACGGCTTCGCCGCCGCGGGGCGCGAGGCCGGCTTTCCGTGGACGGACGATTACAACGGCGCCGAGCAGGAGGGTTTCGCACGGTTGCAGATGTCGATCGCGAACGGTCGGCGATGCTCCAGCGCCACCGCGTATCTTCGCCCGGTGCTTCGGCGGCCGAATCTGACGGTGATGACCCGCACCATGGCGCGACGTCTGGTGCTGGAGGGCGGGCGCGCCGCGGGTGTGGTGGTCGCCGCGGCCCGGCGCCGGATTGCCGGCAAGGCCCGGCCGGGGCATGTGGCGCCCGAGCCGCTCTCCGGGCAGGAACGGGTTGTGCGGGCGCGCCGCGAAGTGTTGCTATGCGGCGGTGTGATCAACACGCCGCAGTTGCTGATGCTGTCAGGTATCGGCGCGCCCGACGAACTGGCTGCGCATGGCATCCAAAGCACGGTGCCCTCGCCCGGTGTGGGCAAGAACCTATCCGACCATGTCTCGGTCATACTGATGTTCCGCCGCCGTTCTCCGGGGCCGTTCCGCCGGATGATGCGGGCCGATCTGATCCTGCCGGATCTTGTCAGCACGTATTTGACGGGAAGAGGCTTTTCCAGCGATGTGCCGGGCGGGATCGTTGCCTTCCTGCGCAGCGATCCGTCGCGTCCCCTGCCGGACCTGCAGATCCTGTTCACCGCCGCACCGCTGGCGGCGTGGCCCTGGCTGCCGCCTTTCAAGCAGGCGTTTCAGGACGGTTTCGCGATGCGGATCGTGGCGATCCAGCCCGAAAGCCGCGGCAGGATCGAGCTTGCCTCGGCCGATCCGGAAGCGGCACCCGTCATCCGGCAGAATTTCCTGTCCGCCCCCCGCGACTGGGACAGTCTGCGCGCGGGGTTCCGGATCGCCCGTGATCTGGCCGGACGCGGACCGCTGGCCGGGTTCATCGAGTCGGAGTTCTTCCCCGGCCCGGCGTGCGAAAGCGATGCCGAGATCGATGCCCACATCCGCAACACCTCGATCACCGTCCACCATCCGGCGGGCAGTTGCCGGATGGGCGCCGATGCCGAGGCCCCGGTGGATCCCGAGTTGCGGCTGCGCGGTGTGGCCGGGCTGCGGGTGGTAGACGCCTCGGTCATGCCCGATCTGACCTGCGGCAACATCAACGCCGTGGTGCTGATGATCGCCGAGCGCGCGGCCGAGCTGATCCGCGCCGATGCGGCACCTGCGCGGGCCGCATGAGCCCTTGGCTGCGGCATTCGGCAAGGCGGGCAGGGAAGGGGACGACCTCCCGGTTTCCCTGGTTGAAATGGTTGGGTACAGGCGCCTGTTCGGTCAATTAATGGTTGCCCAGCGGTGTGGCTGCGCTTAGACTTTGCCCAACAATCTCGAGAATCGTTCAGGAGGCCGCGCCATGTCCCTCGATCATCCCCAGGGCCACGAAACGTCGAACCGTCAGGCGGCCTTGCAGGGGCTCTATGACGACCTCGCCCGCAAGAACATGTTTCCCTTCTGGGCGACCAGTGCGGACGTCGACAACGACGAGGTCAAGCAACTCATGGCCACCGCGAAGGCGGTGCCTTTCGTCTGGAAATACAGCGATATAGAGCCGCTTCTGCAGACCGCGGCCCGGTTGGTGACGATGGACGACAGCGAGCGCCGCTCGCTGATCCTGTGCAACCCGGGCCTGGCGCCCAAGCGCGCCTCGGTCAGCACGATGTATACCGCCTATCGGCTGAACGATCCCGACGAGATCATGCCGCCGCACAAGCACTCGCCCAGCGCGATCCGCTTCGGCCTGACCGGGCAGGGCAACTTCACCGGGGTGGAGGGCGAGGACATCACCTTCGGTCCCGGCGACATGGTGCTGACCCCGAACGACGCCTGGCACAACCACGGCACCGTGGGCGGCGAGCAGGCGGTCAACCTGTCGGTGCTGGACCTGCCGCTCGTGGAAACCCTGCACGCGGTTCATTTCGATCACCACTACACCGAGATGGTCGACGGCAAGGAGGTGGCGAAGAAAGTGCAGACCGCGCTCTACCCCACCGACTATTCGCAGCGGATCTATGGCGAGGGCGGGCTGAAGCCGCGCTTCGTCAACCATCGGCGCGGCGCCGGCAAGTCCTCACCGATGTATGTCTACCGCTGGGAGCGCATGCAGGCGGTTCTGGACGCGCACAAGGATTGGGACGGCGATCCGCATGAGGGGATCGTGGTAGACTACATCGATCCGATCACCGGCGGCCCGGTGTTTCCGACGATCAGCTTCTACGTCCAGATGCTGCGCCCGGGCGAGCGGACGCTTCCGCAGCGCGAAACCGCGAGCCTGCTGCTCGCCCCGTTCGAGGGGGCGGGCCATTCGATCATCGACGGCGAGCGCTATGACTGGGCCCAGTTCGATACGCTGGCCGTGCCGGGCGGTTCCTGGGTCGAGCATGTCAACGGGTCGGACAGCGCACCGGTGATCTTCTTCGGCGCCACCGACGCCCCGACGCAGCGCAAGCTGATGCTGTATCGTCGTTGGGGCCGGAACAAGGCCGGGGATCTGCTCAGCTTCGAATGACGCGCCACTGCGCCGCGCAGCCCTGACCCGGTGCCATCGCGGTGCCGGGGCGGGAGGGAATTGCCCGAGGAGGCCCGCCCTTGCCCAAGGTCGAGAACACCGCGCCGGTCGCGCATCTGGATTGTCCTGGCGGCGGTCAGGTCTGGGTGGACGGCGACCACCTCTATGTCGGGCACATGCGCCCGCCGGCGGGCACGACGGTGGTGAACATCGCCGATCCGAAGAATCCGCGCGTCGTCGCCCATATCGAGATCCCGATGGGCTGGCACTCGCACAAGATCCGCGTCGCCAACGGTATCGCGGTGATCAACCACGAGCGGTTCGGCAGCGACGGCCCGGCGGATTTCGGTGGCGGCCTGGCCGTCTACGATGTCAGCAGGCCCGAGGCGCCGCGCCAGATCGGCAAGTGGCGCACCGGCGGCAAGGGGGTGCACCGGTTCGACTTCGACGGCCGTTACGCCTACATATCGCCGACCGACGATGGTTTCGTGGGAAATTTCGTCGGCATTCTCGATCTGGCCAATCCGACCCGCCCCGAGGAGGTCGGTCGCTGGTGGATCCCCGGCCAGAACATCGGTGCGGGCGAGGACTACCCCTGGGACGGCTATGTGCCGCCCCGCTGCCACCATCCCATGCGCATGGGCGACCGGCTGTATGTCAGCTACTGGCATCACGGGCTCTTCATCCTCGACATTTCCGACATGGCGCGGCCGAAGGCGATCGCACATGTGAATTCCAGCCCCGCATTCCCGCATCCGACGCATACCGTCCTGCCGGTGCCGCAGATGCTGAAGGGGCGCAAGGTGATGGTGGTCGCGGACGAGGACGTGGCGAAGCTGCACCCATCGGCACCGGCCTTTGCCTGGATCTACGACATCACCAACGAGCGCAATCCGCTGCCGATTTCGACCTTTCAGGTGCCGGGGCTCGACCCCGACGGGGCGCCGCAGCCGCCGATGATGGGCTGTCATCAGCCGTCGGAGCGCTTCACCGGCAGCATAATCCCGTTTGCCTGGTTCGCGAACGGGCTCCGTCTGGTGGACATCGCCGACCCCTTCGCCCCGCGCGAGGTCGGCAGCTTCGTGCCGGACCCGGCGCCCGGCGCGTCGCTTGCATCGTCCAACGACGTCACCATCGACGACCGCGGCCTCGTCTACCTCGTGGACCGGGTGCGCGGCGTCAGCATCATCGAGACCGACGTGCTCTGAGGGGGAACCACGTGACCGAAACCGCGCGCAAGTCCGACCGCCACTACGCCATCGGCAAGAAGAACCCGAACCTGCCGTTTCATCCGGCGGTGCGGGCGGGCGACTACATCTTCGTTTCGGGCCAGGTGCCCAAGGACGAGAACAGCGACGTGATCGACGGCACCATCGAGGAGGAGACCGTCGCCACGCTCAAGACCATCGAGCGGGTGATCGCCCATGAGGGCGCGACGTTGTCGGATGTGGTGCGAATCACCACCTATCTGCAGGATGTGCGGGACTTCGGCCGCTACAACCGCGCCTTCACCCAGTACATCGGCGATGCGGTGCTGGCCCGGACCACGGTCGAGGCGCGCGCTGTCATCAATACAAAGATCGAAATGGACGCCATCGTCTACAAGCCGCTCGGCTGAGCGCGCGGTCGCCGCGCCGCAGCCCCCCGGCCCCAAAAACCAGCAACGGAGGCCCTGCCATGACGACCGCCCTCTCTCTCCAACCGCAGACTGCGCGCAACCGGCACCGCTCCGGATGGTCGCGCGCGCTTGTGGCGGCGCTGGCGTTGGCCGGCCTTGCGCAGGCGGGCGCAGCCGAAACGCTGCGCTTCGGCGCCGGCCAGCAGGGATCGCAGAACTACGGCGTCAACACCGCGCTTGCCCAGGCCATCGACAGCCGGACGGATATCTCGGTGACGGTGCAGTCCTTTGGCGGGCCGGTGTCCTATCTGCCGCTGCTGGCTGCCGGAGAGCTGGACATGGCCGCGGTGGTGACGCCCGACTATGGCGATGCGCTGCGCGGCAGCGGGCCGTTCGAGGGGCTGGCGCAGGGCAACCTCGCCGTGGTGGCGCCGCTTCTGCCCAGCGTGGTCGGGCTGATGGTTCGGGCGGATGCAGGGATAGACACCGTCGCCGATCTGGCCGGACGCCGCGTCGCCTGGGGCATGCCGGCGCAGGCGAGCCTGCAGCCCTATGTCGAAGGGGCGCTGGCCAATGGCGGGCTGTCGCCGGCCGATGTGACGCAGGTGCCGGTCGCCTCGGTCCGGGCCGGCGTGACGGCGCTGGTGGACGGGGCGGTGGACGCCACGCTCTTCGCCCTGCGGGCCGGCGCCGTGGTCGAGGCCGACCAGGCCACCGGCGGTGTCCGCTGGCTGCCGTTCGATACATCGGACGAGGCGGTGGCGCGGATGCAGGCCATCGCCCCCGAAGCCTATCTTCTGGAGGTGGCCCCGGCCGAGGGGCTGGTCGGCATCGACGCGCCCATCGCCACCATGACCTATGACTACATCCTCGCCGCGCGAGCCGATCTCGACGATGCGATCGTCGAGCGCGTGGCCCGTATGCTCGCCGAAGAGACCGAGGCGATCGCCGGAACCGCCTCGGTGCTGTCGGCGATGACGGCCGAGACCGTGGGCAGGCCCTATCCGGGGCTGACCTTCCACCCCGCCGCCGCCCGCGTCCTGCACGGCGGCAACTGAAGCCTGTTCCGGACACCGCCCCGCCGATGACCCTCCCGGCCCTGCCAGCATCCGAGGCAAGCGATGGCCCAGCCGCAGCCCGGCGACCACGACCGGATGTCGCCCGCCCCGGGGGCGGCGGCGCCGGGCGGCTGGCTCGGCGCCGGGCTGGCGGTGGCCATCGTGCTGCTGTCGCTGGCCTGGGTGCTTGGGGTGCCGGCATGGTTCGGCCGGGCCTTCTTCGAGCAGCAGCCGATGGCGCTGGCGCTCGGGCTGGCGATGGCCGTCTCGACCATCGGACTCGCGGCCGGGCGTGGCTGGCCGGTGCGGGCGATGGCCGTGCTGGCCGGGCTGGGCCTGTGCGCCCTCTGCGCCCTGATTGCCTGGCGCTATCCGCAGCTGACGATCCTGTCGGTGCTGCGTCCCGGCTGGCTGGTGCTGCTCAGCTGGCTGCTGATCGCCGGGTTGCTGTTGCTGGTCTGGCGGGTGATCGGCCTGCCGATCGTGCTGATCGTGCTGGCCTTCGCCGCGGTGGCGATGCGCGACTTCGGCCTCGGCATCCCGCTGACCCCGCCCGAGCGCTGGGCAGTCTACATGGTGACCGACCCGAATGCGATGATCGGGTTGCCGCTGCGGGTGGCGTTGCAGATCGTCATCCCCTTCGTGCTGCTGGGCACGCTGTTGCAGCACAGCGGCGGCAGCGCCTTCTTCACCGAACTGTCGCTGGCGGCCTTCGGCCGGTTCCGTGGCGGCGGGGCGAAGGCTGCCGTCGGGGCCTCGGCGGTGTTCGGCACGGTGTCGGGCAATGCGGTTTCGAATGTCGCGGGGACGGGGATCATCACGATTCCGCTGATGCGCCGGTCCGGACTGCGTCCGCATACCGCCGCGGCGGTGGAGGCGGCGGCCTCGACCGGCGGGCAGTTGCTGCCGCCGGTGATGGGGGCGGCGGCCTTCGTGATGGCCGACACGCTGCAGGTGCCGTATCTGCATGTGATCACGGCCGCGCTGCTGCCGGCGCTGCTGTATTACGCCACGATCTTCGTGCAGATCGACCGTATCTCGGCACGCAACGGCGTGCGCGCTGTCGCCGCGTCCGAGCGCGTGCCGGCGCTTGCGGCGCTGCGGGCGGGCTGGCATTTCCTGCTGCCCTTCGCGGTGCTGTTCGCGTTGTTGTTCCGGTATCAGACACGGCCGGATTTCGCCGCGCTGGGGGCGGTGGTGACGCTGCTGGCGGTGGCGGCGCTGCGCCCGTATCGCGGTGCCCGGCTGGGCCCGCGCGGCGTCCTGGCGGCCATGGTCGACGCCGGCCGTTCGGTGGCGCCGCTTCTGCTGGTGACGGCGGCGGCGGGGCTGATCATCGGGCTGGTCAGCCTGACCGGGCTTGGCTTTTCCATCGCCGGTCAGGCGGTGGCGGCCAGCGGCGGCAGCACGGTCCTGCTGCTGGTGCTGGTGGCGCTGATCGCGGTGGTGTTCGGCATGGGCATGCCCACGGTCGCCGTCTATGTCGTTCTGGCGACCGTGCTGGCACCGGCGCTGGTGGGCGCCGGGCTCGGGCCGATGCAGGCGCATCTGTTCATCCTCTATTTCGGGCTGCTGTCGATGCTGACGCCGCCGGTGGCGCTGGCGTCGATCACCGCCGCGCGCATCGCCGGGGCGGACATGTGGCGCACCTCCTTCACCGCGATGCGCCTGGCCTGGGTCGCCTACATCATCCCGTTCCTGTTTGCCTTCTCGCCGGAGTTGCTGCTCACCGGCGCGCCCGGTGCGGTGGCTGCGGCGGCGCTGACGGCGTTTCTTGGCACCTCCGCCGTGTCGGTCGCCGCGGTGGGTTATGCGCGCCGTCCGATCGGCCCGGCGCTGCGTCTGGTCTGCCTCGCGGCGGGGATCGGGCTGATCCTGCCGCCGGTCTGGGGCGGCTGGGTGCTGGCGGCCAATATCGCCGGCGCGGCCGCCTTCGCGGCGGTAATGCTCAGGGGCTTGCCTGCAGCCCCTCCCGAATCCGAAGACAGAACCAGTCCTGAAAGGAGCGCATGATGTACAGGTTGCTTGGTCGCCAGACCTCGGGAAATGTCCAGAAGGTCATCTTCATGCTCGAGGAGCTTGGCGCGGACTATGCCCGCGAGGATTACGGGCGACAGTTCGAGAACACCCAGACCGCCGAGTACAAGGCGATGAACCCCACCGCCAAGGTGCCGACGCTGGTGGACGGCGATTTGGTGATCTGGGAATCCAACACGATCCTGCGCTATCTCGCGGCGCAGCATGGCGGCGGGCTGACCGGCGCCACCCCGGCCGAGCGGGCCGAGGTCGAGCGCTGGATGGATTTCCTGCTGGCCGCGGTGAACCCCGGCTATCTGGCGGCCTTCAAGGGTGCCAAGCTTGCGCCCGATGAGCGTCCGCCGGAATATGCCGGGCTGATAAAGGAACTGCTCGCGAACCTCGGCATCTTCGAAGGGCATCTCAAGGGCCGTGATTTCCTGGCCCTGGGCCGGCTCACCATCGCCGACATCGCCTGCGCGCCGCTGCTGGCGCGCTGCCTCGGCTTCGATACCGGCCGACCGGAACTTCCGGAGCTGGAGCGCTGGATGGCGGGTATCGCCGCGCGGCCGGCCTTCGCCGCCGCCATCGGCAAGGGGCCGTCGCGGAGTGCCGCGGCATGACGGTTGCCCGCGTCGCCCTCATCGGTCTCGGCACCATGGGTCCGGGTATCGCTGCCCGGTTCGCCCGTGGCGGAATTGCCGTGACCGCCCATGACGTGGCCCCTGCCGCCATCGAGCGCGCCAGCGCCATGCTGCCGGTGGCCGAGGGCGTACTGGACAGTCTGGGCGTGGCCGCGCCTGCCGGCGGGCCGGCGGCGATTGCCTTCGCCGAGACGCTGGAGGACTGCGTCGCGGGTGCCGATCTGGTGCTGGAGAACGTGCCCGAGGATGAGGCGGTGAAGGCCGAACTGTACCGCCGCCTCGATCCGCTGATCGGGGCGGGGGTGATCGTTGCCTCCGACACCTCGGGCATCCCGATCACCCGGCTGCAGAAGCACATCGCGCACCCCGGCCGGATGGTGGGCATGCACTGGTCGAACCCGCCGCACATCATCCCGATGATCGAGGTGATCGGCGGCGCCGACACCGCGCCGGAAACGGTGGCGGCGGTGCGCGACCTGATCCGGCAGATCGGCCTTCTTCCGGTGGTGCTCAAGCAGGACGTGCCCGGCTTCGTCGAGAACCGCGTGCTCTATGCGCTGTTGCGCGAGGTGGTCGATCTGGTCGAGCGTGGCGTCGTCTCGCCCGAGGACATGGACACCTGCGTCTCGTGGGGGATCGGCTACAAGCTGGCGGTGATCGGCCCGATGCAGCTGCTCGACATGGCCGGGCTCGACATCTACCGCGCTGTCTCCTCCTTCCTGAACGCCGATCTGTGCGGCCGGGCGGATGTGGCGCCCTTCGTGACCGAGCGCACCGGCGCCGGCAAGCTGGGGATCAAGTCCGGCGAGGGGGTGTTCGCCTACACGCCCGAACGCATCGCCGCGCTTCAGCGCGAGCGCGCCCGCAAGCTGGTCGCGATCCGTCGCATCCTCGAGGAGGCGCCCGCGGAATGAGCAACGGGGCGGCAGATCGCACAGGCGGGGCGCTGGGGCGCGCCGGCACGGTTGTGGGGCGGGGGCTGCACATGCTCCTGGGCCTCGTGCTGCTGGCCGTGGTGGCGGTCAATGTCGCCAATGCCGCGGGCCGCTATCTGCTCGGCCTCTCGGTCACCGGCACCGACGAGCTGATGGTCTACGCAATGATCTGGGTGGTGATGCTGGGCGCGGTGCTGTCGCTGGCGGGCCGGCAGCACATCGGAATCGATCTGCTGCCGGCGGCGGCCGGCCCGCGCGCGCGCCGGGCGCTGCATCTCGTCCACGACATAGCGGCGCTGGCGGTTTGCGCCTATCTTGCGCGCGCATCGTGGCTTTTCGTCACGCGCATATCCGGGCTCGGCACCACCAGCATGGGCCTCGGCATCCCGATGAGCTGGCCGCATGCCGCGCTGCTGATGGGCTTTGCCGGGATGACGGTGGTGGCGGCCGGGTTGGTCGCACGGGATCTGCACCGGCTGCTGACAGGGGGCGGGCGATGACGGCCGTGGCGATCCTGCTGCCGGTGCTGCTGCTGATCATCGGCACGCCGGTGTTTCTGGTGCTGCTGACGGGCGTCGCGGTGGTGTTCCTGTTCCTGCAGCCGATCCGGCCGGTGGCGCTGCACCAGGTGCTGTTCGGCGGTCTCGACAACTACGCGCTGCTGGCCGTGCCGTTCTTCGTGCTGGCGGGGCAGTTGATGGGCCGCAGCGGCATCGCCGAGCGGCTGATCGACTGGGTGCTGGCGCTGGTCGGCCGCATCCCCGGCAGCCTCGGCGTGGCGACCGTCGGCGGCTCCACCGTTCTGGGCGCCGTGTCGGGCTCCAGCGTGGCGGCGGTGGCGGCGCTGGGCCGGACGCTGCATCCGCAGCTGGAGCGCGCCGGCTACGGGCGGGCGCGGGCGGCGGGGCTCGTCGCTTCGGCGGGGGCGATCGACATCGTCATTCCACCCTCGATCGCGATGATCCTCTATGGCCTTGCGGCCGAACAGTCGATCGCCCGGCTTTTCGTCGGCGGCATCCTGCCCGGGCTGGTCATGGCGGCGATGATGGCGGGATTCATCGTCGCCATGGCGGTCTGGCTGCGGCTTCCGGTGACCGGGCGCTTCTCTGCGGCCGAGGTGGCGCGCACCAGCCGGGCCGCGCTCGCCGCCCTGCTGATGCCGGTCGTGGTGCTGGGGGGGATCTACAACGGCTGGTTCTCGCCGACCGAGGCCGGCGGGGTGGCCTGCCTCTATGCGATCCTCGTCGCCCGCTACCACTACCGCTCGATGAGCTGGGGCCAGATCGTCGCCACGGCGGGCGATGCGGCGCTGCTCTCGGCGCGCATCCTGATCATCGTCGCCGCCGCCGGCCTCGTCACCTGGGTGCTGACGACCCGAGGCGTGCCGCAGGCGATGGTGGCATGGATCGCCGCGCTGGAGGTCGGGCCGGTGTCGTTCCTGCTGGCGGTCAACGCGGCATTGCTGCTGGTGGGATGCCTGCTCGACCCGTCCTCGGCAATCCTCGTCCTGGCGCCGCTGCTCGTTCCCGTCGCCGTCTCGCTCGGGGTCGATCCGATCCATTTCGGCATCGTCATGACGGTAAACCTCGCCATCGGCATGTTCACGCCGCCGTTCGGGCTGAACCTGTTCGTCGCGCAGCAGGTGACCGGGGTCTCGGTGACCGAGCTCTACCGCGGCGTGATGCCCTTCGTTCTGGTGATGATCGCGGCGCTGGCGGTGATCACCTACGTGCCGTCGCTTTCGCTCGCCCTGTGGCGTCCGCTCTGACCGCAAAGGAGTCCCCGATGATCCGCTTCCGCCCCACGCTTGCCGCCACCGCCCTCGCCGCGCTCGTGGCGATGGGTCTCGCCGGCCCCGCCGCGACGCAGCCGGTGATGAAGCTCGCCTCGGCCACCATCAACGACGTGCAGCACGAATGGCAGAAGGTCTTTGCCGACGAACTCGCCGCGCGCATCGGCGATGGGGTGACGACCGAGATCTATCCGGCGAGCCAGCTGGGCGCGATCCCGCGCATGGCCGAAGGGGTGCTTCTGGGCACGATCGAGGCCTTCACCACGCCGACCTCCTTCATGACCAACGTCGATCCCCGCTTTCAGGCCTTCGATGTGCCGGGGCTGTTCCGCACTCCCGAGGAGGTGCGCGCGGCGATCCACGATCCCGAACTGCGCGATCATCTGGAAGGCATGTTCCTGGACAAGGGGCTGCGGGTGATCGGTGCGATCTACAACAGCCCGACCGTGGTCTTCACGATGGAGCCGGTGACCGAGCTTGCGCAGATGCGCGGCAAGCGCATACGCACCTTCGCCTCGCCGATGCAGACCCGGCCGATGGAACTTCTGGGCGCGACGCCCCTGCCGCTGGCGCTGAGCGAGGTGGTGCCGGCGCTGCAGACGGGCGCGCTGGACGGGATGTTGGTGGGCATGCCGATCCTGACCGCCTTCAAGTATTACGACATCGGCAAGCACATCACCGACCTGCGCTTTGCCGAGATCGTCTCGGTCACGGTGATGAACGAGGACTGGTTCCAGGAGCAGACGGCCGAAGTCCAGGCGGCGATCCTCGAGGCCGGGCGGGCCGCCGAGGCCGCGGTGTTCGAATGGGGGGTGGAGAACGTCGAGCGCACCTATGCGATCTGGCGCGAGAACGACGGCGTCATCAATACCCTTTCGCCCGAGGAACAGGCCCGGATGCAGGCCGATTTCGCCGAACTCGCCGACAGCCTCCTGGCTGCCGAACCGGCGGTGCGGGCGGAATACGACCGGCTGTTCGCGCTGGTCGAAGCCGTTCGGGCGGACTGACGATGACCGCGCCGCAGCTTCTCCTTCAGCGACAGGCGAGCCGGCCCGAGGCGGCCGGGGCGCAGGCAAGCGCCGCGTCGTGGCCGTCGGGATGGAGCGGCAGCACCCAGCGGGTGGCGAAGGCGCGGTCGGCAAGGCCGCACCAGATCCGCTCGACGGGCAGGAACTCGCCATGCGCGTTGGGGGTGGCATGCACGCCGCTGGCGGGATCATGCCACAGATCGAGCGCCAGCATGGTGCCCGGAGCGGCCGCGCCCATCGGCGCCGAGAACCAGTGCGCGATTTCCGCGGCGCAGACGATCGGCTCGGCGCCGGCATTCGTCAGCGTGACCGACAGTGCGACGAGGCCCTCGGCGGGAACCGTCGCCGATCCGGTTCCCGGCAGGCAGAGCAGGAGGGCCAGGCGTGTCGCCATGCGGCGCAGGGGCTTCATCGCTTCGCTCCGGACAGCACGACAACGAGAGAGGCGGGCCGAACCGCCCGGACCGGTCCGATCAGACCGCCACACTTTCTAGAATCGGCACCATACGGTGCGCAACCAGGGAGACGAAAGATATGATGAAACTGCTCAAGTCAGGGGTGAGTGCCGCGGTTCTTGGCGCCTTCGCGGTTGCCGGGGCTCCGGCGGCGGCGCAGGGCATCGAGGTGACGGCGATTGCCATCCTCACGCCTGAGGAAGGAACCGATTTCGGCTGGAACCAGGCCGGTCACGAATCCGCCATGGCGGCGGCCGAGGCCACCGGGGTCGATTTCATCCCGGCCGGCGGGCTGGGCTATGGCGATATCCGGCCGACCCTGCGCGAACTCGCCGAGGAGGGGGCGAGCCTGCTGATCGCCCATGCCAGCGGCTACGCCACCGCCGCGCCCGAGATCGCCGAGGAACTGGGCGTGCCGGTCGCCATCGTCGACTCGCCCGAGGCGCTGTCACCCATGCTGGTGGCCGACTACACGCTGAGCGGGCATGAGGCCGCCTATCTGGCCGGCCGCATGGCCGCCAAGATGACGCGCACGGGCAACATCGGCGTGGTGGTCTCGGCCGAGCCGCCGTCGTGGAACTCGCAGTCCGCGGGCTTCGCGATGGGCGTGCGGGCCGAGAACCCCGACGTCACGCTGACCTATGCGGTGATCGGACCGGCCGCCTATGCCGATGCCGCCGGCGGTCGGCGCGTCACCGAAAGCGTGATCGCCGCCGGGGCCGACATCATCTTCGGCCAGGGCAACGGGTCGAGCTTCGGGATGCTGCAGGCGGTGGAGACGAACCAGGCCGCCGACGGTGGCGACGTGCTCTTCATCGACGTTATCGGCGACAAGTCGTCGGTGGCGGGCGACCGGCTGCTGACCTCGGTGCTGTGGGACATGACGCCGGTCTACACCGCGATGATCGAGCATCTGCGCGACGGCACCTTCGGCACCCGCAGCTATGCCATCGGCATCGCCGATGACTCGGTGCGGTTGCTGCAGACCGACCGGATCCCCGGCGATATCTGGGAGGCGGTGATGGCGATCCGCGACGAGATGATTGCCGGCGACATCACCATCGAACCGGTGTTCGACGCGCAGGGCGTGCGGGCGCTGATGACTTCGGTCGAAGCGGACTGAACCGGTCCGTCGGCCTGCCGGGGCGCTCGCGGGCGCCCCGGCAGGCCGCACCGCACGGCGCCAGGCAGGAAAGCACAGAGATTG
>SLBI01000400.1 GCA_007126375.1 Paracoccaceae bacterium | reverse complement strand
GGCGGCCGGGTTGCGCCGGCCCCTTGCGCTCGCCCGCCGGGGCGCCCCTAATGGCGCGGCCGCGACCGGAGGTTTCGATGCCGCAGCCGCTCTCGCCCGCCATGGCCGCCACCTTCGCTCCGCCGGTGATGGAGGCGCGGCGCTGGCTGGCCGCGGCGGAGCTGCCCCCGGACCTGCCGCTGATCAACGTCAGCCAGGCCGCGCCGGTCGATCCACCGCCCGCGGCGCTGCGGGCGGCGCTGGCCGAGGCGATCCTGCACGACCCGACGGTGCATCTCTATGGCCCGGTGCTGGGCCAGCCCGAACTGCGCGCGGAACTCGCGGCGCAGACGGCGGCGCTCTACGGCGGTGCGGTGGCGCCCGCGCAGGTGGCGATCACCCAGGGCTGCAACCAGGCCTTCTGCGCGGTGATGGCGACGCTGGCCGGCGCGGGGGATGCGGTGATGCTGCCGGTGCCGTGGTATTTCAACCACCGCATGTGGCTGGACATGGCCGGCATCGCCACGCAGCCGCTGCCCACCGGTGACGATCTGATGCCCGACCCGGACGAGGCCGCGGCGCGGATCACCGCACAGACCCGCGCGATCGTCCTTGTCAGCCCCAACAATCCCGGCGGCGCCGAATACCCGCCGGCGCTGATCGCCGCCTTCCGCGACCTCGCCCGCGCCCGCGGCCTTGCGCTGATCCTCGACGAGACCTATCGCGATTTCCACAGTCGCCCCGGCGCGCCGCATGAGTTGTTCGCCGATCCCGACTGGGACGATACGGTGATCTCGCTCTATTCCTTCTCGAAATCCTATCGGCTGACCGGCCACCGCGTCGGCGCGGCGATCGCCAGCCCGGCCCGGCTGGCCGAAGTGGAGAAGTTCCTCGATACCGTGGCGATCTGCCCGGCACAGCCCGGCCAGCGCGCTGCGCTGTGGGGAATGCGCAACCTCGGCCAGTGGCTCGCCGGCGAACGCGCCGAGATCCTCGACCGTCGGGCGGCGATGGAGGCGGGCTTCGCCCGGCTGCCGGGCTGGCGGCTGCGCGGATGCGGCGCCTATTTCGGCTATGCCGAGCTTCCGCCGGACGAAGCGTCGGACGTGCTGTGCCGGCGTCTGGTGGGCGCGGCCGGGGTGCTGATGCTTCCGGGCACCATGTTCACCCCGGCGGGCGACGCCGGGGGGCAGCGCGCGGTGCGGATCGCCTTCGCCAACCTCGATCGCGCCGGGATCGGCGAACTGTTCGACCGGCTGGCCGCAGTGACCGACGGCCGCCCGCTGCGCTGACGGCGGCGTGACCGCGGCCGGGAACGCCAACGGAGGCCGGCGCAAACATCTTTTCTTCGGGCGCCGGCGTCGATAAGGTCGCGACCCAGAAAACCACTCAGGGAGAAAAGAATGAAACGCATTCTGCTGGCGACCGCTGCTTCCGCCCTCGTCGCGGGCACCGCATCGGCGGATACGGTGAAGATGGGCGTCCTGCTCGGCTTCACCGGCCCGATCGAGTCGATCACACCGAACATGGCCGCCGCGGCCGAAATGGCCTGGGCCGAGATCAACGCCGCCGGCGGCATCCTCGACGGCACCACCATCGAGGCGGTGCGCGCCGATTCCACCTGCGTCGATGCCTCGGCCGCCAATGCCGCGGGCGAGCGCCTGATCAGCGCCGAGGGCGTGGTGGCGATCATGGGCGCCGACTGCTCGGGCGTGACCCGCTCGGTGCTGGAGAACGTGGCGATGCCGAACGGCGTGCCGATGATCTCGCCCTCGGCGACCTCGCCGGCCTTCTCGACATTCGATTCGGGCGGCATGTTCTTCCGCACGGCGCCGTCGGATGCCCGTCAGGGTCAGGTCGTGGCCGACATCCTGGTCGAGCGCGGCATCATGAACGTGGCGGTGAGCTACACCAACAACGACTACGGCAAGGGCCTGTCCGACAGCTTCGCCGCGGCGTTCTCCGAGGCCGGAGGAACCATCACGATCAACGATTCGCACATGGACGGCAAGGGCGACTACTCGGCCGAAGTGGGCGCGCTCGCGGCCGCAGGCGGCGAGGTTCTGGTGGTGTTCGGCTATGCCGACCAGGGCGGCGTGGGCATCATCCAGACCGCGCTCGAACTCGGCGCCTTCGACACCTTCGTGCTGGGCGACGGGATGCATGCGCAAAGCCTGATCGACACCATCGGGCCGGAGCTTGACGGAACCTTCGGCACGCTGCCGGCCTCGGCCGGGGAAGGCATGGACCGCTTCCTCGCGCTGGCCGCCGAAGCGGGATTCGAGGGCACCAGCTCCTTCGCCGGACAGTCCTACGACGCGGCGGCGCTGCTGGCGCTGGCGGCGCAGGCCGGCGGCGCGGCCACGCCCGAGGCGATCGCGGCCAACGTGCTCGCCGTGGCCAATGCGCCGGGCGAGCCGATCATGCCCGGCGAACTGGCCCGGGGCCTCGAGATCCTCGCCGCAGGTGGCGAGATCGACTATGTCGGCGCGACCGAGGTGGAACTCATCGGCCTCGGCGAGGCCGCCGGCACCTATGAGGAATACAACGTCGACGGCGGCGCCTTCGTGCGCGTGCGGATGCGCTGAGCCGCAGGCGAGGCAATGCCGGAGGGCCCGGGGCGCGGCAGGCGCGCTCCCGGGCCTTTCCCAAGATAACGACATCCGACAGGGCGGGGGGAAGCGGCGATGATCCGCGTCGACAACCTGCACAAGCATTTCGGCGGGTTTCACGCCGTCGACGGGGCGACGCTGGCCATCGCGCCGGGGTCGATCACCGGCCTGATCGGCCCGAACGGTGCCGGCAAGACCACGCTGTTCAACGTCATCGCCGGTGTGCTGGAACCCACCTCCGGCCGTGTGCTGATGGGCGAGGAGGACATCACGGGCCTCCCGCCGCATGCCTTGTTTCACAAGGGCTTGCTGCGCACGTTTCAGATTGCGCATGAATTCCATTCGATGACCGTGCGCGAGAACCTGATGATGGTCCCGCCCGGCCAGTCGGGCGAGGATCTGTGGTCGGCCTGGTTTCGCCGCGGCGCCGTCGCCGCCGAGGAAAACGGCATCCGCGCCCGCGCCGACGAGGTGATGGAATTCCTGACCATCTCGCATCTGGCCGAGGAGAAGGCCGGCAACCTCTCCGGGGGGCAGAAGAAACTGCTGGAGCTGGGCCGCACCATGATGACGGACGCGAAGATCGTGTTCCTCGACGAGGTCGGCGCCGGGGTGAACCGGACGCTGCTGAACACCATCGCCGACGCCATCGTCCGGCTGAACAAGGAGCGCGGCTATACCTTCGTGGTGATCGAGCACGACATGGATTTCATCGGCCGGATCTGCGACCCGGTGATCTGCATGGCCGAGGGCAAGGTGCTGGCCGAGGGCAGCATCGCCGAGATCAAGGCCAACGAGGCGGTGATCGAGGCCTATCTCGGCACCGGGCTGAAGAACAAGGTCAAGGCCGAGGGCAGTCTTGCGAACGTGCTGGAGGCCGGCCAGTGAGCGCGGCGGCGGAGCGGGCCGGCGCGCCCGTGCTGATCGGCGAGGCGATGACCGGCGGCTATGGCGCGGCCGACATCCTGCATGAATGCACCATCGCGGTAGAGAAGGGCGAGATTGCCGTCATCGTCGGGCCGAACGGCGCTGGAAAGTCCACCGCGATGAAGGCGGTCTTCGGCATGCTGCCGCTGCGCGAGGGGCGGGTGCGGCTGAACGGGCGGGACATCACGAAGCTGAGCCCGCAGGCGCGGGTCGCCGAGGGCATGGCCTTCGTGCCGCAGAACAACAACATCTTCCCGTCGCTGAGCGTCGAGGAAAACCTCGAGATGGGCGCCTTCCTGCGCGACGACGACTTCAGCGGGACGATGGCGCAGGTGTTCGACCTGTTCCCGATCCTGAAGGAGAAGCGCCGGCAGGCCGCGGGCGAACTGTCGGGCGGGCAGCGCCAGCAGGTCGCCGTGGGCCGGGCGCTTATGACACGGCCCGGCGTGCTGATGCTGGACGAGCCGACCGCCGGCGTCTCGCCCATCGTGATGGACGAGTTGTTCGACCGGATCATCGAGGTCGCGCGCACCGGCATCTCGATCCTGATGGTCGAACAGAACGCCCGGCAGGCGCTGGAGATCGCCGACAAGGGCTATGTGCTGGTGCAGGGCCGCAACCGCTTCACCGACACCGGGGCCGCACTTCTGGCCGACCCCGAGGTCCGGCGCAGCTTTCTGGGGGGATAGGCCGCCCATGCTGACACCCAGCGCGCCGTCCTGCCTCGCCCTCCTCGCCGGCATCGCCGCCCCCGGCGCACTCGATGCGGGGGCGTTCGCCTGCCGCTTCGACGTCGTGTGCATCGAGGGCAGCATGTGTGTCGACACAGACCGCGACGCGCGGCTCGAAGCCCGGACGCCGCCGGCGGCGGTGCTGCATCTGGAAACGGGCAGCCTCGGGGGCGATCTGCGCGCGCTCGGCCTCACGCGCCTCTTCGACGGCGCGGCCGAGGGGCTGCGCCTGCTGCTCGGCATCGCCGCGGACGGCCGCGCGCGGCTGATGGCGATGGAAACCGACCCGTTGCGCATCGCCGTCTATCTCGGCAGCTGCGAGGAGCTCTGAATGGACCCGCTCAACGCCTTCGTGACGCTTGCGAATTTCGTCCTGGTGCCGGCGCTTGCCTATGGCAGCCAGCTGGCGCTGGGGGCGCTGGGGGTGACGCTGATCTACGGCATCCTGCGGTTTTCCAACTTCGCGCATGGCGACATCATGGCCTTCGGCACGATGTGGGTGATCCTGACGACATGGGTGCTGCAGGCCGCCGGCATCGGCTTCGGGGTGCTGCCGACGGCGCTGCTGGCGCTGCCGGTCGGCATCGTCGCCACCGCGCTCTATGTGCTGGCTGCCGACCGGCTGGTGTTCCGCTTCTACCGGCAGCAGCGGGTGAAGCCGGTGGTCCTCGTGATGGCCTCCATCGGGGTGATGTTCGTCACCAACGGCATCGTGCGGCTGATCATCGGCCCGGGCGATCAGCGCTTCGATGACGGGGCGCGCTTCATCTTCTCGGTCCGCGACTTCCGTGAATGGTCGGGTCTGGCCGAGGGGCTGGCGCTGCGCTCCTCGCAGGGGCTGACCATCGTGGTGGCGCTGATCGTCATGATGGCGCTGTTCTGGTTCCTCAACCGCACCCGCACCGGCAAGTCGATGCGGGCGTTTTCCGACAACGAGGATCTGGCACTGCTGTCGGGCATCTCGCCGGACCGGGTGGTGCGCGTGACCTGGATGCTGACGGCGGCGCTGGCGACCATCGCCGGCGTGCTCTACGGGCTCGACAAGGGGTTCCGGCCCTTCACCTATTTCCAGCTGCTGCTGCCGATCTTCGCCGCTGCCATCGTCGGCGGGCTGGGCAATCCGCTGGGTGCCATCGCGGGTGGCTACATCGTCGCCTTCTCGGAGATGACGATCACCTATGCGTGGCGCCGGTTCCTCGCCCATATCCTGCCCGACGGGATGGAGCCGGCGGGCCTCGTGCAGATCCTGTCGGTCGACTACAAGTTCGCCGTCTCCTT
>SLBI01000100.1 GCA_007126375.1 Paracoccaceae bacterium | reverse complement strand
CGGGCGATCTCCTCGGCGGCCTCGAGATTGGTCTTGAGCGCGGTCTCCTCGATCGAGCCTTCCTTGGTGGCCCGGCCGGAGTTTATGTCGATCGAGACCAGCGCCTCGGTGATGCCGATGACGATATAGCCGCCGGATTTCAGCTGGACCGTCGGATTGAACATGCCGGCGAGATAGCTCTCGACCTGAAACCGCGCGAACAGCGGCATCGGGTCGTGGTAGGGTTTCACGTTCTTGGCGTGGGACGGCATGATCATCTTCATGAAGTCCTTGGCCACGCGGTAGCCGTGCTCGCCCTCGACCAGCACCTCGTCGATGTCGCGCGAATAGAGGTCGCGGATCGAACGCTTGATCAGGTTGCCTTCCTCGTAGATCGGCGCGGGGGCGACGGATTTCAGCGTCAGGTCGCGGATCTGGTCCCACAGCCGCTGCAGGTATTCGTAGTCGCGCTTGATCTCGGCCTTGGTGCGCTTGGCGCCGGCGGTGCGGATGATCAGCCCCGCGCCCTCGGGCACCGTCAGGGTGGCGGCGATCTCCTTGAGCTTCTTTCGATCCGGGGCGTTGGTGATCTTGCGGCTGATGCCGCCGCCGCGGGCGGTGTTGGGCATCAGCACGCAATAGCGGCCGGCGAGGCTGAGATAGGTCGTCAGCGCCGCGCCCTTGGTGCCGCGCTCTTCCTTGACCACCTGCACCAGCAGGATCTGGCGGACCTTGATCACCTCCTGGATCTTGTAGCGCTTGGCCCGCGGCCGGCGCGGGGCGCGGATCTCGTCCGAGACGTCCTCGTCGGCGATGGATTCGATCTGGTCGTCGATCTCGGCGGCATGGTCGACGGCGGCGTAGGGTTGCAAGTCGTCGCCCTCGCCGTTGCCGTTGCCATCGTCCTTGCCGGCGTCGCTGCCGGGATCGTAGAGCGTATCCGCCCCACGGGCTGCATCGGGGCCAAGGTCGACCACATCCATGCCGGCGATTCCGGAGGCGGCAGGCCCCTCCGGCGCCGGAGCATCGGCCTCGGGCGGCGCTGCCGTGACCACGGCGTCGTCGGCTTCGCGCGCCTTCGCGGCGGGGCGACGCCGGCTGCGGGCCGGGCGACTGACCTCCTCGTCCTGCGCCATGGCAAGGGCGCGCTCTTCGGCGAGGAGTGCCTGCCGGTCGGCCACCGGGATCTGGTAATAGTCCGGGTGGATCTCGGAAAAGGCGAGAAAGCCGTGCCGGTTGCCGCCGTAGTCGACAAAGGCCGCCTGCAGCGACGGCTCGACCCGGGTGACCTTGGCGAGATAGATGTTGCCGGTTATCTGTCGCCGGCTTGCCGCCTCGAAATCGAATTCCTCGACCTTGGCGCCGTCCACCACCACCACGCGGGTTTCCTCCGGATGGGTGGCATCGATGAGCATCTTGTTGGGCATTGTCTCTCTATGCACCGCAGACGGCAGAGCCGGCGGGCGCGGGGCACGCGGGCGGCGTCTCGGTGTCTGGCTGAGGCGCGCATCGGCGCGGCGCAGGCATGCCGGAATTGCGGGCACGGCCATTCGGGCCGGCCGGTTCCGCTGCAGTTCGGCGCGTCGCGATGCATCGCGGTTCGTGTCTCCGACGCCCCTGCGGGCATCCGTTCATGGCCGACCGGCGGTTGGGTCGCGCGGCGGGCAATTCGCTGGTCCGGCGCCGGCACGCCGGGCTCGCACGCACCGTGACGGGATCACGCAGAGAGCGCGCGCCGGCCCGGGCGGCAGAACCGGAACGGGTGCGGCGCCTCGCGACGGACCGACCCGTTCGTACAACATAAGGGCGAAGCCCCGGCAAACACAACACGCAATCACGCGCCGCGCCTCCGGCGGGCCGCCACTGCCGGATTCCGCGCCGTTCGCGGCCCGGCGCGGACCTCGGAAACGGCGGCGACCGCGGGTTCAGACATAGTCGACGCGGCTGAGACCGTATTTCGCCATCTTCTCGTTCAGCGTGCGCCGCGGCAGCGAAAGCTCCTCCATCACCGCGACGATCGAGCCCTTGTGCCGGCGCATGGTGTTGTCGATCAGCATCTTCTCGAACGCCTCGACATGCTCCTTCAGCGGCTTGCCCTCGGTGGTCAGCGTCGGGCCCTCGGCCTCGTTGTCGGCCATCAGCAGCGAAGCGATGGAGCCGGAGCCGCGACGATTTTGCAGAACCGCGCGTTCGGCGATGTTGATCAGCTGGCGGACATTGCCGGGCCAGGGCGCCTGCAGCAGCTGCGCCGCCTCCTGCGCCGCCACCTGCGGCGGCTCGCAGCCGTATTCCTCGGCGAACTGCTCGCAATGGGCGGTGAACAGCGCGAGGATATCCTCGCCCCGCGTGCGCAGCGGCGGCAGGGTGATCTTCAGGGCTGCAAGGCGGTAGTAGAGGTCGGGACGGAGCACGTCCTCGAGGGTGCGATCCTCGTGGTGGCGGTTGCAGATGGCGATCAGGCGGGTCTCGGGCGGCACGCCCTGATCGTTGAGGAAGGTCACCAGCCGTGCCTGCAGGGCCGGCGGCAGGGCCTCGATGTCTTCGAGCAGCAGCGTGCCGCCGCGCGCCTCCTCGACCAGCGGCACCGGCGCACCGGCCTCCCCCGGGCCGAACAGCCGCGCGGCAAGTTGCGCCTCGTCGAAGCCGGCGCAGGAGAGGGTGACGAAGCGGCGCCCGGCGCGCGGGCCCACCGCATGCAGCGCATGCGCGACCAGCGTCTTGCCGGTGCCGGTCTCGCCGTCGATCAGGACATGCGCATCCGCCTGGCCAAGATCCAGCAGGTCCTCGCGCAGCCGTTCCATCATCGGGCTGGTGCCGACGAGGCGGCGCATCAGCACCGGCGCATCGGCAAGCTCGGTGCGCAGGGCGCGGCTCTCCAGCGTCAGCCGGCGCGATTGGGCCGCCTTCTTCGCAAGTTCGGTCATGCGGTCGGGGTTGAACGGCTTTTCTAGGAAATCCCAGGCGCCCAGCCGCATCGCCTCCACCGCCATCGGCACGTCGCCGTGGCCGGTGATCATGATCACCGGCAGACCCGAATCCATGCTCAGCAGCCGCTTCAGCAGGGCCATGCCGTCCATCCCCGGCATGCGGATGTCCGAGATCACCACGCCCGGGTAGTCGGGCTTGATCCCGCGCAGCGCTTCCTCGGCGCTGGCGTAGGTCTCGGTCTCGAAACCCGACAGCGCCAGCCACTGCCCGATCGACTGGCGCATGTCCTGTTCGTCGTCGATGATCGCCACCTTCATGGTGCGGCCCATTGCTGTTCTCTCCTCTGCGCCCTATTCCGCCGCCGCCACGCCGGCGTCGGCAAGCGGCAGCTGCATCTCGAACACCGCGCCGCCGGAACGGCCGTTGCGGGCAGTCAGCCGGCCATCGTGATCGCCGACGATCCCCGACGAGATCGCCAGCCCCAGCCCGACGCCGTCACCCGGCTTCTTGGTGGTGAAGAAGGGATCGAAGAGCTTGTCGAGATCGGCGATGCCGTGGCCGTTGTCGCGCACCGTCAGCGTCGCCGTCTCGCCGCGGCTGAGCAGGATGTCGATCTGCGGCGCGGGGATGTCGCGGGTGGCGTCAAGCGCGTTGCGCAGAAGGTTGACGATCACCTGCTCCAGCCGCACGCGGTCGCCCGTCACCATCACCGGTGCAGGCGGCAGCGAACGGGTCAGCGTGACACGGCGGCTGCGCAGCTGCGGCTCCATCATCGCCAGCGCGCCGGAAATGCAGGCGCGGATATCCACCGGCGCGAAGGCGTCGCCGCCCTTGCGGGCGAAACTCTTCAGCTGGCGCGTGATCGCGCCCATGCGTTCGATCAGGTCGTCGATCCGCTGAAAGGCGCTCAGCGCCTCCTCGGGTCGGCGCCGCTGCAGCAGCAGCCGCGCCCCGGCCAGATAGGTCTTCATTGCCGCGAGCGGCTGGTTCAGCTCGTGGCTGACCGCGGCCGACATCTCGCCGAGGATGGCAAGCTTCGAACTCTGTGCGAGGGTCTGCTCGGCCACGGCGAGATCCTGCTGCGCCTTCTCGCGCTCGGCGATCTCGCGCTGCAGCCGGGCGTTCAGCCCGCGCAGCTCGGCCGATTCGCGGGCGAAGAGCGCGGTCTGCGAGCGCGCCCGCCGACTGGTCAGCCAGAAGCCGAGCGCAAGCAGGATGGCAAAGCCCATGATCACCAGCGCGAGCACGCCGTTGACCCGCTCGCGCACCGAGTCGGCGCGGGTGAACGAGACCAGCCGCCAGCCGCGGAAGGGCACGCGCGCCTCGGACCGCAGCACCGGCTCGCCGCGCAGCCAGGCATCGGGGGCCATGCCGAGCATCCCGAACAGCGAGCGCGTCAGCTGCTGCCCCGGCCCCGGACTGTCCTGCAGCGCCAGCGCCTCGTCGATGCTGCGGCCGCGCCAGCGCGGCTCGGTGGACAGGATGATCCGGCCCTCGCTGGCGGTCACCGCCACCGCGTCGGCAAAGACGGACCACCCGCGCTCGAACCGCATGAGATCGGTTTCCACCACCACCACGCCCAGCAGGCTGCCGCCGGCGCGCACCGCCCGGCTGTAGGTGAACTCATAGCCGCCGCCGGATCGCTCCGAAGCGTTGAAGGCGGTGTCGGTGCTGCGCCGGGCCTCGACGAAATAGGCATCGTTCTGATGCGCGCTGCCGATCTGGTTGCGGTCGGTCGCGGCCACGGTGCGGCCCTCGGCATCGAGCAGCTGGATCGAGGCGGCACCGATCTCGGATTGCAGTGCGATCAATCGGGCCGAGGTCTGCGAATAGTCGCCCGACTGCAGCGCGCCGACCAGTTCGGGGTCGCGGGCGAGCAGGAGCGGCACCACCGAAATGCGCTGCAACTCGCTCTGCAGGTTGCCGGCGAACAGCGCCAGCCGCAGCTCGGCGCGGTTGCGCACCGGATCGGTGAAGCGCTCGGTCAGCAGCGCATTGGCGACGAAGACGGTGACGACGGCGAGCATGAGGATGACGAACACCATCATCCGGCTGCCCTGCAGCCGCCACCATGCCCGTCCGGGCCGGGGCCGGTGCCCCGGTGATGCCTTCGCGCTCATGGCGAGAGGATAGGGCCGGGGCCGCCGCGCCTCAAGCGCCGCAATGACGGGAGGTCGGCGGAGTCATGCCGGCGCCAGCGCCGCCGCCAGCCCGCGGAACAGCGCCAGCCCGTCGGCACTGCCCTGCGCCGGGTCGATGGCGCGTTCGGGATGCGGCATCATCCCGAGCACCCGGCGGTTGTCCGAGAGCACCCCGGCGATGTCGCCGGCCGAGCCGTTGGGGTTGTCGATGTAGGTGAAGGCGATGCGGTCCTCGCCCGCCAGCCGCGCCAGCAACTCGGGCCCCGCGCGGTAATTGCCGTCGTGATGCGCGATCGGGATCACCGGCTCGACCCCCGGGCGGAAGGCCGCGGTAAAAACGCTGTCTGCCGTCGCCACCCGCAACCGCTGTGGCCGGCAGACGAAGCGCAGCCCGGCGTTGCGCATCAGCGCGCCGGGCAGGAGTCCGGCCTCGATCAGCACCTGAAAGCCGTTGCAGACGCCGAGCACATGGCCGCCGGCCGCAGCGAACCGCACCACCGCCTGCATCACGGGCGCCCGCGCCGCGATGGCACCGCAGCGCAGGTAGTCGCCGAACGAAAACCCGCCCGGAATGCCCACGACATCCAGCCCGGCCGGCAGGTCGCTGTCCTTGTGCCAGACCCGCGCGACCTCGAAACCCGCAGCCGAAAGGGCCACGGCAAGGTCGCGGTCACAGTTCGATCCGGGAAAGGTGACGACGGCGGCTTTCACGAGCAGGCCCTCCGCTGTGGCGTTCAGAGGATCTCGACGCTGTAACGTTCGATCACCGTGTTGGCGAGGAGCTGTTCGCACATCGCGCGGACCTCGACCTCGGCGCTCGCGCGGTCGGTGGCGGCGAGGTCGAGCTCGATCAGCTTGCCCTGGCGCACCGCCTCGACCCCGGCGAAACCCAGCGTTCCCAGCGCATGCCGCACCGCCTCGCCCTGCGGATCGAGCACGCCGTCCTTCAGCATTACCGAAACCCGTGCCTTCATCGCCGCTCCCTCGCGCGCATCTCCTGCCCGCCCGCGATACCGCGGCAGGCGCGGCGCGGCAAGCCGGCGCTAGATACCGCGGCCCGGTCGGATCACCAGCCGCCAGAGCGCCGCCGCCAGCGCCAGCTCGGCGACGAGGCCGAAGAGCAGGAACAGCGCGGCAACGCCATAAAGGCTCCATGCATCGGGCCGCCGCACCGTCGTCGGCTCGGCCGGATTGAACAGCACGGTGGCCGTGCTGCCGGGCGGCGCGGCGAAGCCGATGTCCACGCCGTGCAGCCGGGCCTCGCGCGCCTCGCCCCCGGGGCCGGTGAAGCCGAGGACGGGGCGGCCGTCGTCCACGCCCAGCACCTCGGCCGCGACCGGCTGCGCCCCGGAAAGGAACCGCTGCGTCTCCACCAGCATCCAGCCGCCGAGGACGAAGAAGACCAGCGGGACCAGCGCGCCGATGCCCAGACCCGCCAGCAGCAGACGCCGCGGCATCGGCGCCGTCATCGCCAGCGGATCGCGGCGGCGCGGATCAGTTGATCAGCGTCGGCCGGGTGACCGCCTTGCCGTTCGAGGGCAGCACACCCAGACGGCGCGCCACCTCGGTATAGGCATCGGCGAGACTGCCCAGATCGCGGCGGAACACGTCCTTGTCGAGCTTGGCGCCGGTGCGCATGTCCCACAGCCGGCAGCTGTCGGGGCTGATCTCGTCGGCGACGATCAGGCGCTGGAAATCGCCCTCCCAGATGCGGCCGATCTCGATCTTGAAATCCACCAGCTTGATGCCGACGCCCAGCATCACGCCCGACAGGAAGTCGTTCACCCGCAGCGCGAGCTGCACCATGTCGTCGAGATCCTGCTGGCTGGCCCAGCCGAAGGCGATGATGTGCTCCTCGGTGACCAGCGGGTCGCCCAGCGCATCGTCCTTGTAGTAGAATTCCACGATCGGGCGCGGCAGGGCGGTGCCCTCCTCGATGCCCAGCCGCTTGGAGAGGGATCCGGCGGCGACGTTGCGCACCACCACCTCCAGCGGCACGATCTCCACCGCGCGGATCAGCTGTTCGCGCATGTTGATGCGGCGGATGAAATGGGTCGGCACGCCGATCGCGTTGAGCCCGGACATGAAGAACTCGCTCAGGCGGTTGTTGAGCACGCCCTTGCCCTCGATAACCGATCTCTTCTCGGCGTTGAAGGCGGTGGCGTCATCCTTGAAATACTGCACCAGAGTGCCGGGCTCAGGCCCTTCGTAGAGGACCTTCGCCTTGCCCTCGTAGACCTTCGTGCGTCTTGCCATGGAAACTCCGATGGGGCCGGAACGGACCCCGCGCCAGATCTGCGCCGGATATAGGCGATAGCCCCGATTGCCGCAAGCGCGACGGCCGGGCCGCCCCCGGCCCGGCCGTCCTTCGGCACGCCCGGGCTGGCGGGGCTAGTCCACGGTGACCCAGCGCAGCATGAAGAAGTTGTCGGGCCGCTGCACCAGATCCACGCCCGAGCGCGCCGCCCAGACCAGAGGCTCGACATAGAGCGGGACATAGGCGACCTCGTCCTGCAGGATGCCGGCAATCTCGTCGAGCATCGCCTGCCGCGCCGCGCCGTCCAGCTCCTGCTGGATCAGCGGAAGCAGTTCATCCACCCGCGGATGCGAGAAGCCGCCGAAGTTCCAGGTGCCCAGCGTGTCGGTCGGGGTGTGCGCGAGGAAGCGGATCGGGTGTTCGGCATCGAAGGTGCCGGGCGACCAGCCCAGCAGATACATGTCGAAATTGCCCGCGCGCAGTTCGGTCCAGTAGTTGCGCACCGGCATGGCGTCGAGCTGCGCCTCCAGCCCGATCTGTGCCAGCATGCCGGTCACCGCCTGGCAGACGGCCTCGTCGTTCAGATAGCGGTCGTTGGTGCACTTGAACTGGAACGCGAAACCGTCACCCTGCCCGGCCTCGGCCAGCAGCGCCCGCGCCGCATCGCGGTCCAGCGGCGGGCGCGCGTCATGGGCCTCGGAATATCCCGACAGCCCGCGCGGCACGAGCTGGCTGGCCGGCGCGCTCATCCCCGACATCAGCACCTGCCCGATCGCCGACACGTCGACCGCCTGCGCCACTGCCCGCCGCACCCGGACGTCGCGGAACGGGTTGGGCGCAGCGCTGCCGACCAGTTCCTCGGCCCGGTGGGCGAAGCCGAGCATGATCACCCGCGTCTCCTGGCCTTCGAAGGTGACCATGCCCGCGGTCTCGCGCAGCCGCTCGACGTCGCGCACCGGCACCGTCTGCAACATGTCGACATCGCCCGAGAGAAGGGCGGCGAGCGCCGTCGCCGGCGTCTCGATGGGATAGAACACCGCCTCGGTCAGATTGTGCTCCGGCTCGTCCCACCAGTCGGGGTTGGGCACCAGCCGCGTCGCGGTGCCGGGCTCGCGCGCGGCCAGCATGAAGGGGCCGGTGCCATTGGTGGCCAGCGTCGCATGCGTCTCGCGGTCGCGTGCCGGCTCGGTGGCGTCGTTGGCCTCGGCCCAGGCCCGGCTCATGATCATCCAGTTGGCGATCGAGTCGGGAAAGATCGGGTTCGGCGCGTGGGTCAGGATCTCGACCGTGAGGTCGTCCACCGCACGCACCTCGGCGACCGGCGCGAACCAGGAGCGGACGTCGGATTGTTCCGAGATACCCCGCTCCCACGAAAAGACCACGTCGTCGGCGCTGAACGGCGTGCCGTCGTGGAAGGTCACGCCTTCACGCAGGTGGAACCGCCATCCGGCGCCCTCCGCCATAGGCTCCCAGCCGGTGGCGAGCGACGGCTGCAGCGCCATGTCCGGCCCGCGCCGCACCAGCCCCTCGTAGATGTTGTTGAGGAAGGACGTCACCGGGGCGAGGTTCGCCGCATGCGGATCCATCGTCTGCGGATCGGTCGTCGCGGTCCAGCGAAAGGTCTCGGCCTCGGCCGCCGGCGCGGCCGCCCAGAGCATCGCCGCCGCCATCGCGGTCGTCGTCATGCGCCATGCCGGGCGCAGGCTGCGCCGTAGGGAATCGGTCATCCGTTTCTCGCTCCTCTGATCCCGGGCCCACCTGCCACCGCCCTCCCCACCGGGTCAATCCGCGGGTGCGGAACCCGGTCCCGCCGGAACGCGGGCGGCGCGCCATCCATCGCCCGCCGAACCCACCGGCGCGAACGCCGGTCCCGGCCCACGGGCGCGGCGCAGGAAGCCCTTCCTCGCTTCGTCCCTACGTCGCGATGTCCGCACCTGTTACATCCGGGACTTGCGGGCGCGGTCCATCCCGCGCATATCCCCACTGACCGTCGCCCAGACCTGAAGTTGCCGGAGGCCCGCATGACCACTTTCAGCGACCGCGAACGCGCGTTCGAGAACAAGTTCGCCCATGACGCCGAAATGCAGTTCAAGGCCGTTGCCCGCCGCAACAAGCGGGTCGGTGTCTGGGCGGCCGGGCTGCTGGGCAAGACCGGGGCGGAGGCCGACGCCTATGGCCTCGAGCTGGTGCGCATCGACTTCGAGGAGCCGGGGCCGGAGAACGTGATCCGCAAGCTCGTCGCCGATCTGGGCGGCCGGGCCGACGAGGCGACGATCCGCGCGCGGATGGACGAGCTGCTCGCCCAGGCCAAGGTCGAGCTTTACGACGAATCCTGACGCGGCCCCTGCGATCTGCGGCGCCACCGCATCGCGGCGCGGCTCATCATCATCATGACGCCGATGTGTTTGCCCCCGCGTCCCCGCCATGGCAAGGGAAGCGTAGGCGGCGGCACATGCCGCGACCGACCTCACCGGAGCCTTGATCCATGGCCGAGCCTGCGTCGCCCGATCCGCTTTCCGCACTGCTCGCCCGGCGCGACTGGCTGCTGGCGGACGGCGCCACCGGCACCACGCTGTTCAACATGGGGCTCGTCTCGGGCGATGCACCGGAGCTGTGGAACATCGACCACCCCGACCGCATCGCCACGCTCTATCGCGGTGCGGTGGAGGCGGGGTCCGACCTGTTCCTGACCAACAGCTTCGGCGGCACCGCGGCCCGGCTGAAGCTGCACGAGGCGCAGACGCGGGTCCGCGAACTGAACCGCGCCGCGGCCGAGATCGGCCGCGAGGTGGCCGACACGGCCGGGCGTGCGGTGGTGGTCGCCGGCTCGATGGGCCCGACCGGCGAGATCATGGCGCCGATGGGCAGCCTGACGCATGAGACCGCGGTCGAGATGTTCCACGAACAGGCCGAGGGTCTGAAGGAGGGCGGCGCGGATGTGCTGTGGGTCGAGACGATTTCGGCCCCCGAGGAATACCGCGCCGCAGCCGAGGCCGCACGGCTGGCCGGCATGCCCTGGTGCGGCACCATGAGTTTCGATACCGCGGGCCGGACGATGATGGGCACGACCTCGGCCGCCATGGTGCAGATGGTCGACAAGCTTGCCTGGCCGCCGCTCGCCTTCGGCGCCAATTGCGGCGTCGGCGCCTCGGACCTGCTGCGCACGGTGCTGGGCTTCGCCGCCCTGGGGCCGGAACTGCCGCTGATCGCCAAGGGCAATGCCGGCATCCCGAAATACGTGGACGGCCACATCCATTATGACGGCACGCCGGCGCTGATGGCGGATTACGCCGTGCTGGCCCGCGACGCCGGCGCCCGGATCATCGGCGGCTGTTGCGGCACCACGCCCGAACATCTGCGGGCGATGCGCACCGCGCTGGAAACCCGCCCCTCCGGCCCGCGCCCGACGCTGGAGGTGATCGCCGCGTCCCTCGGCGGCTTCTCTTCTGCCTCCGACGGCACCGGAGATACCCCGCCCGGACGCGAACGCCGCCGCCGGAGGGGCTGAACGGGCGCAGGCAGCGGCGTGATCGGCCGCCGGCGGACTCGGCCTGGTCAGACGCCGAACACCTGCTGCATCAGCGCCCGATCCTCGGCTCCGCGCTGGACGATCCAGTCGCGCACCTTGCGCTGCAACGGGCCGAAACGGCGTCCGCTGCGCCACACAAGCCGGTGCCAGTAGCGTGCCGGCACCACCGTCTCGCGACCGAAGGGCATGATCAGATCGCCATCGGCCACCGCGTGAAGCGTCTCGGACAGCCCGCCGAGAACGAGGCCGACGCCCGCCCGCGCCAGACGCACCCCGCTGCCTGTCAGCGCATAGCGCGGCGCGGCGATGTCGCTTGGCAGGATGCCTGTCGCGCGGGACCATTCCCGCCAGTCGGCCCAGCAGGGGTCGGAGGTGACCACGTCGAGATCGACCAGCGGCACGCCGGACAGATCGCGCTGCCCGGCATGCAGCCCGTGGCGCCGGGCGAACTGCGGCGTGCAGACCGGCACGACGCCGCTGGGCATCAGGTCGCGGGCCTCCAGGTCGGGGCCGGGCGCATCCATGAAGCGAACGGCGAAATGCACGTCGGAGGTGGCGAGATCGACGACGTCCCAGCGGCTGTCGAGTCGCAGATCGATGGCGCCCACCGTGGCAAAGAGATCCGCCAGGTGCCGCGGCAGCCAGGTTTCGGCGAAGGTCTGCGTCAAGGTGATGGAAACATGCTGCGGCGTCCGCGCCCGGCCCAGCGCCTCCTGCACCGAGGCGAGGCCGGCGAAGGCGCCCGACAACGCCGGGGCAAGCGCCACGAGTTCCGCGACCGGTTCCAGTCCGCCGGAGGTGCGGCGGAACAGTGCGCAGCCGAGGCGATCCTCCAGCCTGCGCACCTGCGCGGCGATGGCGGCATTGGTGACCCCCAGCGCCTCGGCCGCCGCGGCGACGGACCCTTCACGGATGATGCAATCAACCGCGCGCCAGGCGTTGAGGTGCGAGATGCGCGCCTGCGTCTCGAAACCTTTTGTCAAGCCGTGCCCATAAATCCTGACGTGTGTTCGATGAAATTATGCGCTTCACTCGGATGACGGAAACAGTTCTTGTTCAGGAGGAGAGCAAGGCCATGAAGACCTATGTCGTCGAGCGCGACCTGCCCGCCGTGGGCGCCTTCGCCCCGGCGGAACTGCGGGAGGCCGCAAGAGCGTCGAACGCCGCGCTCGCGGCGCTGGCACCGCGGGTGCAGTGGCAGCATTCCTGGGTGGCGGGCGACAAGACCTTCTGCGTCTATCTCGCCGAGGACGAGGAGGCGATCCGCGAACATGCGGCGCTGAGAGGTTTTCCGGCCACCACGATCACACCCATCACTGCCCGGATCGACCCGAGCTGGGGCTGAACGCCTGGCGCGCGGCCGGCCGCTCAGAACAGTTCAAGCTGATCGCCCGGCCGCGGCGGCACGCGGAACAGATCGCAGCGCGGCGGAGGCATCGCGCGCGCCAGCCCCAGTCGCCGGCAGGCCAGCGCAAAACGCTGCCGCATCAGATGTGCCTGCACGCCCTCGCCGGTCATCCGCGTGCCGAAGCGCGGGTCGTTGTCGCGCCCGCCGCGCATCGCCCGCAGCCGCGACATCACCGCTGCCGCACGGCCCGGGACATGGGATTGCAGCCAGTCGCGGAAGAGCGGCGCCACCTCATGCGGCAGGCGCAGGAGGATCGCCGAGGCCGCCGCCGCCCCGGCCGCGCGCCCGGCGGCGAGGATCGCCTCAAGCTCGTGATCGGTCAGCGCCGGGATCATCGGCGAGGCCATGACCCGCACCGGCACGCCGGCCTCGGCCAGCCGCCGCATTGCCGCCAGCCGGCGCGCCGGTGCGGGCGCGCGCGGTTCCATCCGGCGGGCAAGGCCGGCGTCGAGCGTCGTCAGGCTGATCCCCACCGCCGCCAGCCCCTGCGCCGCCATGTCGGCGAGGATGTCGAGGTCACGCTCCACCAGCGTGCCGCGGGTGGTCACCATAACCGGGTGGCGAAAGTCGCGCAGCACCTCCAGCAGCGCCCGGGTGATGCCGCGGTCACGCTCCACCGGCTGATAGGGGTCGGTGACCGCCCCGAGCATCACCGGCGCCGGCTGGTAACCACGCGCGGAAAGCTCGCGGACCAGCGCCGCGGGGGCGTCCGGGCGCGCCACCAGCCGGGTCTCGAAATCGAGCCCGGGAGAGAGGCCCAGATAGGCATGGCCCGGTCGCGCGTAGCAGTAGATGCAGCCATGCTCGCAGCCGCGATACGGGTTCAGGGCGCGATCGAAGCCGATGTCGGGCGAGGCGTTGCGGCTGAGCGCCCGGCCGGTGCGTTCCTCGCGCACCTCGGTGCGCAGGGGCGCGGCCACGGGTGCCGCCCAGCCATCCGCGGGCTCCGCCGTCCGGGCACGGGGTTCGAACCGGCCGGCCGGATTGGCGCCGGCACCGCGGGCGGAAAACGTCCGATCGGGCGTTGCGGGGGTGGCGCACATGATCGGAATATCGAACATAACAAGAACATATGCAAGCTCCCTTTCCGGTCCCGCTGGCACCGACTTGCAGCAAACCGATAATGATGGCACGGATTCTTCATTACCATTCGGGCAGTCTGGCCGCTAACTGTCGTTCGCCGGACGGACGATGTCGCAAGCAGGCGATCTGTCGCGTCCTCTTTGAAAGAAACATCGCGGGAATACCGTTCGGCGTTGCGCAGGACGGACCGCGAACCGGAGACGAGGCATGGCCGAGGAAGGCGACGAGATCATCCTGTCGGAGCTCGCGGACGACGAGCTTGTGCTGCAGATGCACGACGACCTCTACGACGGCCTCAAGGAAGAGATCGAGGAGGGCGTGCGCATCCTGCTGGAACGCGGCTGGCCCCCCTACCGCGTGCTGACCGAGGCGCTGGTCTCCGGCATGACCATCGTCGGCAACGACTTCCGCGACGGTATCCTCTTCGTGCCCGAGGTGTTGCTGGCGGCGAATGCGATGAAGGCCGGCATGTTCATCCTGAAACCGCTTCTGGCCGAAACCGGTGCGCCGCGCATGGGCAAGATGGTGATCGGCACCGTCAAGGGCGACATCCACGACATCGGCAAGAACCTCGTCGGCATGATGATGGAGGGCGCGGGCTTCGAGGTGGTCGATCTGGGGATCAACAACGCGGTCGAGAAATACCTCGACGCGCTGGCGCGCGAACAGCCCGACATCCTCGGCATGTCGGCCCTGCTGACCACCACGATGCCCTACATGAAGGTGGTGATCGACACGATGAAGGAACAGGGCATCCGCGACGACTACATCGTCCTCGTCGGCGGCGCGCCGCTGAACGAGGAGTTCGGCCGCGCCATCGGCGCCGACGCCTACTGTCGCGATGCCGCCGTCGCGGTCGAGACCGCCAAGGCCTGGATCGCCCGCAAGCACAACCAGATGGCACGCGCCGTCTGACCGCGGGCGACCGGGCCGGATCGAAACGGGGCGCGCCGGCCAGGTGCCCCCGGTGGGCGGAGACATGGGGCGCAACCCGCAGGAGGGCGAAACCGAACCGCCACAGTGCGGGCGGACACCGAAGCCTCCCCATGTCCCTGTCGCCTTGGATACCGAGACGAACAGACTAGGTTCCCTCCTGCAGAGTCCTACCTGTCCGGAGGCCGCCATGCCGCAATCGCGTTTCGCGCTGATGATCGGCGCCGCCCTTGCCGCCGCCCTGCTGACCGTGCTCGCTGCCGGCTGGCTGTCGGAGCGTCTGGATCTGGGCGAGTATGGGCTGGGCGTGCCGATGAAACTGGCGATGGTGGCGGTGGTTCTGCTGTGGCTGATGCGGCGCAACCGCTGACGGTCAGGCGGCAGCGGTCTCGGCGGCCAGCGAACGGATCCGTCCGACCATCGCCCGCAGACCGTTCGAGCGCTGCGCCGAGAGATGCTGATCGAGGCCGAGGCGCGCCAGTTCGGCGGGGGCATCCACCGCGATGACGTCGCGCACGCTCAACCCGGCATAGAGCGCGTGCAGGACGGCGATCAGCCCCTGCACGATCATCGCGTCGCTTTCGCCCTCGAAATCGAAGGTGGCTTCGGCGCCGCTGCCCTCGATCCGCGGCAGGATCCAGACCTGGCTGGCACAGCCTTCGACCTTGGTCGCCGGCACCTTCACCGCCGGGTCGAGCCGCGGCAGCGCTCGCCCCAGTTCGATGACATGGCGATAGCGGTCTTCCCAGTCGTCGAGAAAGGCGAAGGTTTCGGCGATTTCCTCGAAGGCGGGGCTGGCCACGTGCATTCTCCTGCTGCGAGTCCGTGCTGAGGTAGGCCGGGGCGGCGCCCGGGTCCAGCCCCCGCGTCGGTCGGGCGCGGGCCGCTTTTCATGGCCCCGAGGCTGGGCTAGGGTGCCGCCGGCAAGACAGGCTGGCGCCCGGACCGGGACGCCGAAGGGGGACCAGATGAGGGCACCGGCATGACAGGGCAGGCGATGGCAGGACCGCGGCGCGCGACACCGGCTCTGGCGGCCCTCGTGGCGCTGATGCTGGTCGGCGGCTGCGCCGGGGTGCGCCAGTCGGCGCTGAATCCGTTCAACTGGTTCGGCCGCAGCGCCGAGGCGCCCACCGCCACCGCGGTGTCCGTCCCGGCTCGTCAGGACGGTCGGCAACTGGTGGCACAGGTGACCGAACTGGCGGTGGAGCCGGTGACGGGCGGCGCCATCGTCCGCGCCGTCGGGCTGCCGCCCTCGCAGGGCTGGTGGGATGCCGAACTCCTGCCCGAAAACGACTTCACGCCCGTCGAGGGCGAACTGTCCTTCCGCTTCGCCATCGCGCCGCCGACACAGCCGCGGCCGCAGGGCACGCCGATGTCGCGCGAGGTTTCGGCCGGGATCTTCGTGTCGGATTTCAAGCTGGCCAATACCCGGCGGATCACCGTCACCGGAAACGGCAACGCGCGCACCACGGCGCGGCGCTGACGCAAGGCACATGGCCGCGCGCGGTCATCCGGGGTTGGCCACCGGAACGAGCCGGACGCTGCCGCCGCACGCCGAAAGCGCGATCTCGCCGGCGCAGAGCCGCAGCGCATCGGCACCGAACACCTCATGGCGCCAGCCGCGCAGCGCGGGCACATCGCGCCGGCCGGCGGCGATCGCATCGAGATCGTCCGAGGAAGCCAGCAGCCGCTGCGCCACGCCGGCCTCTTCGGCCTTGGCCTTCACCAGCACCCGCAGCAGATCCGCCAGCGCCGGGTTCACCTGCATCTGGTCGCGGTCGGCACCGGGCCTGGGCAGCGCCTCGCCGGGCAGCGCCGTCGCCGCCTTCACCGCGCGCAGGATGCCCTCGGCGATCTCGCCGCGCCGCGCCTCGCGCAGCAAGAGCCGCGAGCGGCCGAGTTCGTCGAGCGAGCTGGGCCGGGTGGAAGCGAGTTCGAGCAGCGCGTCATCCTTGTACACCCGGCTGCGCGGGATGTTGCGGCCCTGGGCGAATTCCTCGCGAAACCGCGCCAGTTCCTGCACCACCGCGAGAAAGCGCGGCGAGTTCGAGCGGGTGCGGATGCGCTTCCACGCCTCATCGGGGCGGACGACATAGGTTTCGGGGTCGGTCAGGACCGCGAGTTCCTCCTCGACCCAGCCGCGGCGGCCGGCGGCGTCGATCTGCGCCGACAGCGCCTCGTAGATCACCCGCAGATGGGTGACATCGGCCAGCGCATAGGCCTTCTGCGCCTCGCTCAGCGGCCGGTGCGACCAGTCGGTGAAACGCGAGGTCTTGTCGAGGCTCGCCCGCGCGATCTTGCGCACCAGCGTCTCGTAGCCGACCTGCTCGCCGAAGCCGCAGACCATCGCCGCGACCTGGGTATCAAACAGCGGCCGCGGCAGGGTGCGCCCCTCGACATAGAAGATCTCGACATCCTGGCGGGCGGCGTGCAGCACCTTCACCGTGCTCTCGTCGGCCAGAAGCTCGTAGAGCGGATCGAGCGCAAGATCACCGGAGATGGGATCGACCAGCACCGCCTCGCCCGACTGCGGGCCATCGGGGCCGGGCAGCGCCATCTGCAGCAGGCAGAGCCGGGCGTAATAGCTGCGCTCGCGCAGGAATTCGGTATCGAGCGCGACATAGGGTGCGCCGCGCGCGCGCGCGCAGAACTCGGCGAGCGCGTCGGTGGTGGTCAGCGTCTGCATCGGCGGGCCGTTCCTTGTGATCCGCCCTTGATAGGAGGCGCCGCCGGGAATGGAAAGGCCGGGCGCCGGGCCCGGCCCGTCCGGTGCGGCGCCGCGCCGGCGTTCAGCGGATTTCGGATTTCAGCCGCTCGGCCAGATCGATGCGCTCCCAGGAGAAGCCGCCGTCGGCCTCGGGGGCGCGGCCGAAATGGCCGTAGGCGGCGGTCCGGGCGTAGATCGGCCGGTTCAGACCCAGATGGGTGCGGATGCCGTTGGGCGTCAGATCCATCGACCGCGCCACCGCGGCCTCGATCGCCGCTTCCTCGATTGCGCCGGTGCCGTGGGTGTCGACATAGATCGACAGCGGCTCGGCCACGCCGATGGCATAGCTGATCTGCAGCGTGCAGCGATGCGCGAGTCCCGCCGCGATCACGTTCTTGGCCAGATAACGCGCGGCATAGGCGGCGGAGCGGTCGACCTTGGTCGGGTCCTTGCCCGAGAAGGCACCGCCGCCATGCGGCGCGGCCCCGCCATAGGTATCGACGATGATCTTGCGCCCGGTCAGCCCGGCATCCCCGTCCGGCCCGCCGATGACGAAGGTGCCGGTGGGGTTCACGTGCCAGACGGTGTTTTCCGTCAGCCAGCCCGCCGGCAGCACCTCGCGGATGTAGGGCTCGACGATGGCACGGATGTCGGCCGAGGTCTGCGCGGGATCGGCGTGCTGGGTGGACAGGACGAGCTGCATCACCTCCACCGGCAGGCCATTCTCGTAACGCAGCGTCAGTTGGCTCTTGGCGTCGGGGCGCAGGGCAGGTTCGGCGCCCGATTTGCGCGCTTCGGCCAGCCGACGCAGGATGGCATGGGCATAGAGGATCGGCGCCGGCATCAGCTCGGGCGTCTCGTCCACCGCATAGCCGAACATGATGCCCTGGTCGCCGGCGCCGCCGCCATCGACGCCCTGCGCGATATGCGCCGACTGCTCGTGCAGGAAGTTCAGGACATGGCAGGTGTTCCAGTGGAACTTGTCCTGCTCATACCCGATGTCGCGGATGCAGTCTCGGGCAAGCTGAGGGATGTGGCCCATCATGTCGCGCAGTCGCATCGGGTCCGACAGGCCAAGCTCGCCCCCGATCACCACCATGCTGCTGGTCGCGAAGGTCTCGCAGGCCACCCGGGCGTTGGGCTCGATCGCCAGAAGCGCATCCAGCACTGAGTCCGAGATCCGGTCGCACAGCTTGTCGGGATGCCCCTCCGAGACCGACTCGGAGGTGAAGACGTAATTCTGACGGGCCATTGGAACGCGCTCCATTAGGGTATCCCCGCCACGTCAGGAAGCCGTTGTGGCGGTTCGATCGCGCTGCTTATCCCTGCCCGGCGGCGGCGTCAATCGCGCCCCGGCGTCGCGGCCTCGCGGCGCCGGGCCGCGCCGCGAAAAGCCCTCCCATCGCCGCGAGAAGCACCAGCG
>SLBI01000180.1 GCA_007126375.1 Paracoccaceae bacterium | reverse complement strand
TGGGCCGGGCGCGGGCCGCGGGCGATGCCACGCCCTTCTGCCTGATGGCCGGCTTCATCCTGCCGCACTGCCCCTTCGTGGCGCGCCCGGCCGATTTCGGCCGCTTCGCCGGCCGGGTGCCGCCGCCCCGGCTGGGCGTGCCCGAGGCCGAGCACCCCTGGGTTGCCGGCTGGCGCGGCGAGGGGTGCACCGAGGGCGCGGCGCCCGAGATGGTGGACCGCGCGCGCACCGCCTATTGGGGGCTGGTGCATGCGCTGGACGCCCGCATCGGCCGCATCCTCGCGGCGCTGCAGGCCGCGGGACTGGGGCGGAACACGCTGATCGCCTACGCCTCCGACCACGGCGAGCACGCGGGCGAGCGCGGGCTGTGGTGGAAGAACACGATGTTCGAGGAAAGCGCAGGCGTGCCGCTGATCCTGTCCTGGCCGGGAGAATTGCCGGAGGGCACGCGGTGCGGTCGGGTGACCAACCTCACCGACCTGGGCGCGACGATGATCGCTGCCGCCGGCGCACCGCGGCTGCCGCGGTCGCACGGGCGCAGCCTGCTGGGTGTGGCCCGCGACCCGCAGGCCCCCTGGATCGACGAGACCTATTGCGAATATGTCACCGATCTGTCCTCGGTCTGGACCGGCGCCGAGGCCACCTGCCAGCGGATGCTGCGATCCGGCCGCTGGAAACACGTCCACATCGAGGGGCATCGGCCGATGCTGTTCGACCTCGAGGCCGATCCCGACGAGCAGCGCGACCTCGGCGAAAGCCCCGCCCACGCGGATCTGCGCGCGGCCCTGTCGGCGCGGGTGCATGCCGGCTGGTCGCCGGCGGCGATCCGGGCCGAGGTCGATGCGCGCTGCGCCGAAAAGGCGATCCTGCGCGACTGGGGCGCGCGCACGCAGCCCGCCAGCACCGCGCAGTATCCCATCGCCGACGCGGACAGCTGGCTGGACGGCTTCGGCTGACCGCTCAGCCGGTCAGCGCGGCAAGCCGCGGCGCCAGCGCCTCGCGCATGCCGGCGATCAGCGCGGCCCCCTCGTCATCCTCCAGCCGTGCCGCCTCGGCCGCCGCTTCGGCGCCCAGCGCGTCGATCGTGCGGGCGTGATCGGGGTAGTGGGTGAACCGCTCGAACCCGCCGTCGTCGCGCGGGGTGAGGAAGATGTTCAGCTCTTCCTCCGGATCGGCGGCGAGGTCGTAGAATTCATGCGCGCCGTCGTCCGAGACGATCAGCTTCCAGCGCTCGGTGCGCCAGGCGCGCTGGTTCAGCTTGCTGATGTGGGTGACGTTCTGCACGTAGAACCCGCTGCGCCAGGCCGTGTCGCGGCCCTGCAGAAGCGGGGCGAGGCTGGCCCCCTGCGTCTCTGGGGGCGGGTCCAGGCCGGCGAGGTCGAGCAGCGTGGGCGCGATGTCCTGCAGCCCGACGGGGGCGGCGCAGCGGCTGCCGGCGCCGATGCCCGGCCCCTCGATCAGCAGGGGAATGCGCAATGCGTCGTCGGTACACACGAACTTGTGCTCGCCTTCGCGGCGGTACCAGAAGGTGTCGCCATGGTCGGAGAGGTAGATGACCACGGTGTTCTCCGTCAGGCCCGCCGACGCCAGCGCCGCGCGCACGCGCCCGAGGTTGCGGTCGAGCGCGGTGACGGAGGCATAGTAGCCCGCATGCGGGATGCCGCGGCCCCGGTAGAGATCGAAATCCTCCAGCGGCGCGGCGTAGGGATCGTGCGGCGGGTAGAAGCTGAGCACCATCGCAAAGGGCTCCCCGGTTTCGGCCTGCGCCGCGATCCATCGCGTCGCCGCGGCGGTGGCACGGTCGGGCCGGTATTCGCCATCGATGCGCCCGTCGATCCAGTGGCCGCGGCGCGAATTGAAGCTCTCCTCCCAGTGATCGAAGAAGGGCGGCTGCGCCTCGCCCAGGTGCCACTTGCCGAAATGGGCGGTGCGATACCCGCCCCGGCGCAGATGGTCGAAAACCGTCTCGCGCACCGCCGCATGCGTGGCGAAGGCGTTGTCGACACCGTAGAGGTTGTCGATCACCTTGTGGCGGCTGGGATAGGTGCCCGTCCAGAGGCTGGCGCGCGCCGGGGTGCACACCGGCCAGGGCGTCAGCGCGGTGTCGAAGCGCATTCCGGCCGCCGCCATGGCGCCGGTCTGCGGGGTGACGGTGAAGGCGTTGCCGTAACAGGCCAGCGAATCCATCCGTTGCTGGTCGGTCATCACCAGCACGAAATTCGGTCGGTCGTTCATCGCGTCTCGCTCCCTGCCGTTGTGTCCGTTGCCAGGTGACAGGCTACCTCGCGTCCGTCGCCCAGAGGCCGCAGCGCCGGCGGCTCGCTGCGGCAACGGTCGATCACCAGCGGGCAGCGGGTGTGAAAGCGGCAGCCCGGCGGCGGGTTTGCCGCGCTGGGCACGTCGCCCTTGACGGTGAAGAAGTTCCGCCGCCCCTTCTGCGCCGCTGGCACCGAGTTCAGCAGTGCCTGGGTGTAGGGATGGGCCGGGGCGGAAAAGATCGCCCGGCGCGGCCCGAGCTCGACGATCTGACCCAGATACATCACCGCGACCCGGTCCGAGATGTGGTGCACCACGCCCAGGTCGTGCGAGATGAACAGATAGGTCAGCCCCAGATCGCGCCGCAGATCCTGCAGCAGATTGAGGATCTGCGCCTGCACCGAGACGTCGAGCGCCGAGACCGCCTCGTCGCAGACCAGCAGATCGGGATCGAGCGCCAGCGCCCGGGCGATGCACAGCCGCTGGCGCTGACCGCCGGAGAATTCGTGCGGAAACCGCCCCGCCTGCGAGATGGCAAGGCCCACGCGGTCGAGCAGGTCACGCAACCGCGCCTCCTGCGACAGCCGGTCGCCGATGCCGTGCACCACCAGCGGCTCGGCGATCAGCTCGCCCGCCGTCATCCGCGGATTGAGCGCGCCGAAAGGGTCCTGAAAGACGATCTGCATGCGTCGCCGCATCGCCCGCATGTCCGCAGCCGACAGCGCCAGCACGTCGATACCGTCGAACCGGATGCTGCCCGCCGTCGGCTCGATCAGCCGCAGCACGAGGCGGCCGGTCGTGGTCTTGCCGCAGCCGGACTCGCCGACCAGCCCCAGAACCTCGCCCCGGGCAATGTCGAAGCTGATGTCATCGACCGCCAGCAGCGTCCCTGCGGTGCGCAGCAGCCCGCGCTTGCGGGTCGGGAACTCCTTGCGCAGCCCGCGCACCGACAGTAGCGGCGCTTCGTCAACGCTCACGCCGCGTCCTCCGGGAAGACATAGCCGGTGTTGCGGATGCAGGCGGCGCGATGGCCGGGGGCGACCGAAATCAACTCGGGAACGGCTTGCTCGCAGGGTGGGCGAACGTAATCGCAGCGTGGCGCGAAGCGACAGCCCGGCGGCAGTTCGAAGATCGCCGGCACGGTGCCGCGGATCGCCCGCAGCCGCTCCTCCTCGCGGTCGATCACGGGGATGCTGGCCAGCAGCGCCTCGGTGTAGGGGTGGCGCGGGCTTTCGAAAACGGCCGCGGCGCCGGCCTCTTCCAGCACCTGGCCCAGATACATGATCAGCACCCGGTCGGTGAAGGCCGAGACGACACCCAGATCATGGCTGATCAGGATGATGCCCATCCGGTATTCTTCCTGCAGGTCCAGCATCAGGTCGAGGATCTGCGCCTGGATGGTGACGTCGAGCGCGGTGGTCGGTTCGTCGGCGATCAGCAGTCTGGGCCGGCAGATCAGCGCCATGGCGATCATCACCCGCTGCCGCATGCCACCCGACAACTGGTGCGGATAGTCGTGATAGCGCGCCTCGGGGGCGGGAATGCCGACGCGGCGCAGCGCCTCCACGGCGCGGTCGCGGGCCTCCTGTCGGCCTGCACGCAGGTGCCGGCGCGCGGTTTCGGCGATCTGCTCGCCGATCGAGAAGACCGGGTTCAGCGCCGTCGTCGGCTCCTGAAAGATCATGCCCATGCTGGCACCGCGCAGTGCCTCCAGCCGGCTTTCGCGGGCGGCCAGCAGATCCTCGCCCAGCAGGCGCAGCTTGCGTGCGGCGATCCTGCCGCCCGGGGGCAGCAGCCGCATCAGCGCCAGCGCCGTCATGCTCTTGCCGCTGCCGGACTCGCCGACGATGCCGAGGTTCTCGCCCGGCGCCAGACGAAACGACACCCGGTCGAGGATCTTGAGCCGGCCGAAGGTGACCGTGAGATCCTCAACCTCGAGCAGCGGCATGTCGGGGGGCGTTTCGGATGCGGGCATGGGACGACGGCAGGGCCTTTGCGGTGGTCACGGCTTGGCGATGATCGTATACTATTATACGATTCACAAGGCGCAAGGGGCGCCGTGTCCAACCGGGAGGGCGTGTCATGCCGACACCCAATGTCGTGGTCGTGCTGGCCGACCAGATGCGGCGCGACGCGATGTCGGCGGCTGGCGATGCCAACCAGCGCACGCCCCATCTGGATGCGCTGGCGGCGCGGGGGACGCGGTTCACCGCTGCGTCCTCGACCTATCCGGCCTGCGTGCCGTTCCGTTTCTCGCTGATCTCGGGGCAGTATGCGCACAGCCGCAATGTGCCGGCACTTGGCTACCGGATTTCACCGGCCGAGCGGACGCTGGGCGAGGCAGTGGCCGAAGCCGGCCACGCCACCGCATGGATCGGCAAGTGGCATCTCTATTCGGCCTATGGCGTCAGCGGCGGGCTGACTCTGTCGCAGGCTGCGCGCAGCCCGATACCTGCCAGCCACCGGCGCGGCTGGCAGTACTGGCAGGGGTTCGAGTTGCGCAACGATTTCTACGACAGCTGGGTGTTCGACGGCGACGCGCCGTCGCCGCGGCGGCTGCCGGGGCACCAGACCGATGCGCTGTTCGACCTCGCGCTCGACTACATCGACGCGCGTCCGGTGGGGCGGCCCTTCTTCCTGGTGCTCTCGATCGAGGCACCGCACCCGCCCTTCATGGCGACGCCCGAACATCTGGCGCGGGTGCGGGCCCGCGGCCCGTGGCAGCCGCGGCCGAACACCGACATCGGCGCAATCCGCTTCTTTCCGCCCGAATGGCACAGCCCCGACGGTCCGGCCGGGGCCATCGATCCGGAGGATCCGGCCTCGGTGGCGCGGGTTTTCGGGACCAACATGCAGGCCTATGCGGCGATGGTGGAACAGATCGACGACAACATGGGCAGGCTCGACACGGCGCTGCGCACGGCCGGGATCCGTGACGAGACGGTGGTGGTCTTCCTCTCCGATCACGGCGAGCTTGCGGGCAGCCACGGGCAACTGGGCAAGGCCCAGCCCTGGGAGGAATCGGCAGGGATTCCCCTCATCGTGGCGGGGCCGGGGATTGCGGCGGGGCGATGCTGCGGTCTGCCGGTGAACACCGAGGATCTGTTTCCGACGCTGCTGGGTCTGGCCGGCGGCAGGCCCGACCCGGCGCTGCCCGGACTGGATCTGGCGCCGATGCTGCGCGGCGGGCCCGTGCCTGCGCGCGATGGCGTGTTGCTGCAATTCGTCACCGAAACGCGGCCGGGACGGGGCTACTACGACGAAACCTGGCGGGCGATCCGTACGCGCCGGCACAAATACGGCGTTCTGGGCGACCGCCGCGGCGCCCGGCCGTGGTTCCTGTACGACCTCGAGGCCGACCCTTACGAGCTGGACGACCTCCTCGCGCAGCCGGGAAACGAAGCGCTGGCGCGGGATCTGCACGGCCGGTTGGCGAGGCTGTTGCACGAAACCGGCGACGACTTCGCCATCGCCCCGGCCTTCGGCCACCCCGGGCAAGGCTGCGTGGCTGCCTGAGCGCGCGGTCAGCCCGCCTTGCGCCGCGCCTCGATACGGCGCAGTTGATCCACCAGTGCCTCGTAGTCCACCGCGCGGGTGTATTCGAGGATATGCACCTCCATCAGCCGATCGTATTCCGCCCGGTCGCCGGCCCGCAGGGCGGCGATCACCTCGTCATGCTCGGCGACGATGCTGGTCAGCGTCTTGCGATGGGTGGCGAGACCGAAGATGATCGTCAGCTGGCGCGAGAGCGGCTCCCAACTGCGCACCAGCACCTCGTTGCCGGAAAGCTCGCACAGGCAGCGGTGAAACGCGGTATCGAGCGCGGCGACCCGGAAATCGTCGCCCGCGGTGGCGGCGGCGTGCAACTCGGCGAGCGTGGCCTCCAGCGGCGCAAGCACGGCCGGGTCTGCGGCGACCCGCGGCATCACTTCGGCACCGGCGAGTTGTTCCAGCACCAGCCGCACCTTGAGGATCTTTTCCAGACCGTCGATGTCGACGCTCATCAGCCGCATGCCGCGGTAGCGCTCGCTCACCACCACCGACTGGCTTTCCAACAGCCGCAGCGCCTCGCGCACCGGGATGCGGCTGACGTTGAGTGCGCGCGCGACCTCGGCCTCGACGATGCGGTCGCCGGGAAGGAACACGCCGCGGGCCGTTGCCTCGACAATGGCGTCGACGACCTGGTCGACCAAGGTGCGGGCGGCCAGCGGGGTCAGGCGGGTCAGCCTCGGGCGCGGACGATCAGGCGGGGATACCGACATCGGATGCAAATTCCTTGACACAGTGACGGCGGGGCGACATCGTATACTATTATACGATCCTGCCTCGGAGAGTCGGTATAAGCAGAACACCCGCCGGCGACAAGTCTCCGGTGCCGGGCACGGCAGAACAAGGGGAGTACAACCGACCATGCGACCGCAACTGCAGCAGTCCGGGCTTTTCCGGGCAATCACCGTTGCCAGCGTGCTGGCGCTTTCGGCCGGCGCGCTGGGCGCCCCGGCGGCACTGGCGCAGGTTCAGGGGGGCGAGCTCGTGGTCGTCCAGGGGTCGAACCCGCCGAGCCTCGATGCCATGGTGACCTCGTCGCAGGCCTCGCGCAACATCAACATGAACATGTACGAAACGCTCTACGGCTTCAGCGAGGATGTGCGGCCCATCCCGATCCTGGCCGAGGGGGTGGAGATCTCCGACGACGGGCTGACCTATGTGTTCACGCTGCGGCAGGGTGTGCTGTTCCACAACGGCAAGGAGATGACATCCGAAGACGTCAAGGCCTCGCTGGAGCGCTATCGGGTGGTGGGGGCCACGGCCAACAAGCTCGACCCGGTACGCGAGATCGAGGTCACCGGCCCCTACGAGGTGACCTTTCACATGGTCGCGCCAACGCCGACCTTTCTGGAGTCGTTTTCCTCGCCGCGTGCCCCGGCGGTCATCATTCCCGCCGAAGACGCCGAGGCCGAGGCGGGCCGGACCAGCCTGATCGGCACCGGGCCATACAGGTTCGTCGAGTTCGTGCCTGACAGCCACGTCACCATCGAACGCTTCGACGACTATACCGCCGACACCCGGCACGACGGCGTCGATGGCTTCGGCGGGCGCAAGACCGCCTACCTTGATCGCGTGATCTTCCGCATCATCCCCGAGCCGGGCGCCCAGGTGGCCGCTCTGGAAGCGGGCGAGGTGCATATTGTCGAACAGATGCCGATGCCGGCGGCACGGCGTCTGGCCGACAGCCCCGACATCACGCTCTACGAAAACATGCCCTGGGCCTTCACCACCTTCCACCTCAACCTCAACGTTCCGCCCACCGACAACGTCAAGTTCCGCGAGGCGGTGCAGGTGGCGCTGGACATGGAAGCGATCATGGCGATCTCGTCCGAGGGGCTCTACCAGCTCAACCATGGCTGGCAGTATCCCGGCACCGCCTACTGGGCCGGCGACATCGGCGCGGAATACTACAATCTCGGCGATGTCGACCGGGCGCAGGAACTGTTGGCCGAGGCCGGATACGACGGCGAGACCTTCTCGATCCTGACCGACCCCAACATACCGCAGCACGGCCGCGCGGCGGTGGTGATCGCCGAGCAACTCAACGGCGTCGGCATCAACGCGGTGATCAACCAGGTGGACTGGCCGACCGCGCTGAGCATCCGGCTGCAGGACGAGGGGTGGAACGGCTGGACCCTGCAAATGGGGATCGAGCCCTATCTCGGACCGGTGGGCACGATCGCCACGCTCACCTCGCCGGCGCGACCCCATTTCGTGGTGCCCGACCCAGAGCTCGACGCCCTCTATCAGGAGTTGATCTCAGGCGTGACGCTGGAAGAGCGGCAGGAGACGTTCAGCAGGATCCAGGCCCGGATGTACGAGATCTTCGCCAGCATCAAGATCGGCGACTCTGGGCTGATGCAGGCGGGCCGGGCGAACGTGCAGGGGTTCATCCCGTTCCGCTTTCCGCGCATGCATGACGTCTGGCTTGAGGGCTGAAACGACAGCCACCGAACACGCCGAAAGGGGGCGGAGCCGCGCGGCTCCGCCCCTTGACGACGCGGACAAGGCCGAACGGACGATGAACGCACCCGACTTTCCACGTCTGCCCCTCTCCTGCAGGACATGTCCCGCCCGGGCTCAGGCCGGCGGGTTCCGGGTTGCGCGATCCGCCCTTGCGGGTGCGCGCTCATGATCGGGTTCCTGTCGCGCCGGCTGCTCAGCGCCATTCCGGTGCTGTTCGTGGTCTCGCTGGTCACCTTCCTGATCCTCTGGCTGGTGCCCGGCGACATCACCGCCGAGATCGCCGGCCCGGACGCCACCGCCGAGGACCTCGCCGCGATCCGCGCGCGGCTGGGCCTCGACCGGCCGCTGTGGGAACGCGCGCTGGCCTGGTATGCCGACCTCTTCCGCGGCGATCTGGGCTACTCCTATCTGCTCAACCGCCCGGTGAGCGAGGCGGTGCTGGAGCGGCTGCCTGTGACGCTGTCGCTTGCCGGTTTGGCGCTGGTGATGGCCACGGCGATGGGCATGCTGCTGGGCATCCTGGCGGCAGTGCGCCACAACACCCTCGTCGATCAGGGGGCGATGGTGACGGCGCTGATCGGCCTGTCGATCCCGGATTTCTGGTTCGGCATCGTGATGATCATCCTGTTCGGCGTCTGGCTGGGCTGGTTTCCCACCGGCGGCTTCGTGCCGCTGGCCGAGGATCCGGTCGGCTGGGCCCGCAGCATGGCCTTGCCGGCCATCACGCTGGCGCTGACCCAGATGGGCGTGATCGCGCGGATGACCCGCTCGGCCATGCTCGACGTGCTGGGCCAGGACTACATCCGCACGGCCCGCGCCAAGGGAATGAAACGCTCGACCGTGGTGTTCCGTCACGGGCTGCGCAACGCGATGATCCCGATCGTGACGGTGGTGGGGGTGATCACCGGGGTCTTGCTGTCGGGTGCGGTGGTGATCGAAACGGTGTTCTCGCTGCCGGGGGTAGGCCGGCTGATCATCGGCGCGATCCAGCGACGCGACTTTCCGATCATCCAGGGCGGCTTGCTGATCACCGCATGCGTTTTCGTCTTCGTCAACATCCTCGTGGACATGCTCTACGCCTGGTTCGACCCGCGGGTGCGCAATGACCGCTGACGCCGGGCCTGCCGCCGCCCCGCCTTCTCTGGCCCGAGAGGTGGCACGGGCGCGTCGGCGCCGGCGCCAGGGTTTCCTGAAGCGGCTGTTCGGCCATCCGTCCTTTCTCATCGGCTTCATGATCCTGGCGGCCTTCACGATGACCGCACTGCTGGCAGAGTGGCTGGCGCCCTACGGCCCCACGCGCATCAATTATCGCGCCATACTGGCGCCGCCCTCGGCCGAGCACTGGCTGGGAACCGACGGCTTCGGGCGCGACATCCTCAGCCGCGTCATCCACGGCACACAGGTTTCGCTGCGCATCGGCATCTACGTCGTCGTCCTGACCGGCATCATGGGTACCGTTCTGGGAACGCTGGCCAGTTATGTGCGCTGGCTCGACGCGCTGATCATGCGCGGGCTCGACGGTCTGATGGCCTTTCCCGGTGTTCTGCTGGCGATCGCGCTGGCTGCCGCGCTGGGGCCGTCCGAGACCAATGCGATGATTGCCCTGACCGTCGCCTTCACCCCGCGCACAGCCCGGGTGGTGCGCGCCAGCGTGCTGGTGGTGCAGGAGATGCAGTATATCGAGGCGGCCCGCGCGGTCGGTGCCGGGCACGGACGCATCGTGTTCCGCTACATCCTGGCCAATGCGCTGTCGCCGCTGATCGTTCAGTTGACCTTCGTGTTCGCGGTCTCGATCATCGCCGAGGCGATCCTGAGCTTTCTCGGCGTCGGCCCGCCGCCGCCGGCGCCCTCGCTGGGCAACATCATCGCCGACGGCCGCAGCTATGTGCAGGAGGCCTGGTGGATTGCCGTCTTCCCCGGGATCGTCATCGCCGTGGCGGTGCTGGGGCTGAACCTGATGGGCGACGGGCTGCGCGACGTTCTCGATCCGCGCCAGCGGCTCGGCCGCGATGGACACTGACAGCGACCGACATGGCACCGCGCACGCCAGCGACCGTGGCAGGCCCGGCATGCTGACCTGCCCGGGCCGACAACCGACGATCTTCCGGTGGCGGCGCCGTCTGCATGCTTCCCGCTCGCGACGCAAGGGGCGTCCTGAACGACCCCATCCGGCAGGCCGCGGGCCGATGACCGATCACCCCCCACGCCACCCATCTGACGGCACCCGGCGGGGGGGCTGCCTCGGCGGATCCCTTGCCCTGTCATCTCGTGAACTCCTTGTACGTCACCCGCTCGGGCTGCACCGGGTCCGGACCCGGCCGGCGGATCCTGTCGGCTTCGTGGACTTCGAAGGTGCCATCGACCCGTTCCACCTTGGCCTCGCAGGCCCAGGCGAGGATGACGGCGCATGTGGGCGTCGGTGCCGGGAGCGGCGTGACCCACAGCCTCGAGACCTCGACCGACAGGGGTCCACGACAGCCGGATCAGGGACGCGCTGTTGCCCGGCGAGGAAACCTCGGTCCGGGCCGAGTTGCCGTTGGTGTGCCATTGGTCCGAGCGACAATGGCGACGGCTATGTCAGCGCCGAGCGCGAGGCTGCGTTCACCGAAGAGGGCAAGGTCCGGTGTGTGATGCGCAAGGCGCCGAAGGGCGGCAAGCTTCACCCCGAGGACGAGAAGACCGACCGCATCTTCAGCGTGCCGCGATCCGGCCAGCCCGATTTTCTGCGCGACCATGTCGGATGCGAGATCTCCTTCGCCGCGGCAAAGGCGGTTGTCGCCAGGCGCTACCGCGTGCCGGAAGCCACCCGCGCCGCTCGTCGCGCCAGCCAAGCCCCGATGGCAGCATGACCCCCCAGGAATGGCTTGTGCCGTCGTTACTGGATCATGTCGCCCTCGTCAGGTCGTCGGCCCTGCCGAGGTTTGCGAGCACGCGGGGGCGGACCTCGCCGGCCTCGTTCCGACAGCCATCGACCGGCTGCAGGTGGCGGTGCCCGCCGGGCCGGGTGATCTTCGTTTGCAGGTCGCAACCAAATCAAGGCTGAACGTCTCCGCATTGTGATCCAAGAGGCCACGGCCCGCCACAACAGGACATGCCGGGCATCGGCGCCGCGCAACGCTTCAGCCCTTGAGTTGTTTGCTGCCGGCAATCCGGGCGCCCCTTCAGACCTTCCACATGTGTCGAAAGCGGGGGTCATGCCCGGCGCATTGCTGTCAGTCGTCGGGCACGCAGGGTACAGGCAAGGCCGAATGCGGGGGAGGCGGCGCGGGCAGGTGCCTCAGAGATGCCGGGTGCTCGCGTGGCTTCCGCGTGGCCCGCGTCAGGCAATGGCCAGGAGAGACAGCCCACCGACGAGGATCAGGCTGAGCGCCCAGGCCAACTCCATGTTGAACCAGCTCCTGGACAGGAACTTCAGCCCCAGCCAGCCATAGACGCCGGCGGCGACAACGGCGCCCGAAAGGGCCATCGCCAGCGTGTGAACGACGGCGACGCCGGCGGCGATGGCGGCATTGCCACCCATCAGCATCCCCGCCGCGGCGTGGCCGGCGTCGGTCTCGACGGTCCGGCAGATGCCGAGGTAGATCGGAACCAGCATCAGCCCCGCCCCATGGGCCATGGCCACGAGAAACGACCACAGCACCAGCCGCGACGGGGGAACCCGGGCCAGGAAACGGGGGTGGCGCCGGTTGACCAGCAGGTAGAGGCCGAGCCCGATCACCAGCCAGGATGCGCCGATCCGGATCTCGCGCTGCCATTCGGCCAGCACCAGCAGGACGGAGAAGGGAAACAGGATCGCGGCCATCGCCAGCAGATGACCGGTGGCCAGCGCCCCCAGCGCCTCCGGCAGGGCTCCGCGTCTGCGTTCCATCAGCGCCGCCGATACCGCCAGCGGCCAGCCCATGCCGGGGTTGACGCCGTGATAGATGCCCGATGCTGCGACGGCCCACCACAGGGCCGTCGCCGTGTCCATGCCCTGCACCCCTCAGACGGAGGGATAGCAGAAGCTGTCGGTGGAGCAGTCCCCGCCCTCCAGACGGATCTGATGGGCGCGGTAGCCCCTGGGGAAGTCGAGGTAGAAGTTCTCGGCCAGGGTCAGCCCGCCGTCCTCGCCGACATGGGCCATGACCATCTGGCCGCCCTCGTCGTCGGGATAGAACTGGTTGTCCCATGTCGAGTAGAGCGAGTTGGTCCAGTAGACCCGCTTGCCGTCGCGGCTGATCTCGACCATCTGCGGGCCGAAGGCGAAGGGCCTGCCGTTGCGGTGCGGGGTCTTCTTCACGATCCCGCCGATCTCGACCTTGCCCGCCAGCCGCGGGGTCATCGGGTCGGAAACGTCGTACTGGTGCATCTCGCCCGTGCCCCAGCAGGAGACATACAGGAACCGGTCGTCGAGGCTGAGGTCGATGTCGGTCACCAGCGGCGGCACCGCCCCGAAGCCCTTGAGCAGCGGCGGCAGATCGTCGGCCGATGCGGGCTGCGGGTCGATGGTGACGGTCTTCTTCGCCGCGAAGGTGCCGTCCGCCTGGCGCCACCAGGTGAAGATCGCGCCCTGCAGGGTCTCGGTGTCCACCACCACGCCGCAGAATCCGTAATCCTTGGCCGGGTCGTGCGCCGGCCGGATCTCCAGCGCCATCTGGTGGTTGGCGCCAAGGTCGATGGTCTGCACGTTGCGCCGTTCGCGCAGGTTCCAGAAATGGATCGAGTGGCCGTATTTGTTCGACAGCAGATCCTCCGGCACGAGGCCGTTCTCGAATTGCGGCGGCAGGCCCCATTCGGAACTCACCATGTAGTCGCGCGGCAGGTTCCACCAGAAATCGTAGTGCTTGTCCTGCTTGCCGCGGTCCATCTCGTAGCGGCCGAGGATCTCGAAGGTCTGGCAATCCATGATGAAGATGCCCGGCGGGCCGTCCATGCCGTCCGCGCCGCCACCGCCCAGCGTGCTGACATAGATGCCCTCTGGGCCGCAGTGGATCGTGTGCGGCCGGGAATAGCCGGTCTTGGCGAAGACCTCTTCGGGCTCGATGATCTTGTGGATCTTCGCCTCGAGCGGCTCCTTCACGTCGATGACGTAGATCCGCGAGGAGCGTATGCCGGGGATGATGAGATAACGGCGCTCCAGGAACGCGTGCCCGGTCAGGGGCGAAAGTGCCGACGAGCAGGCGTTCCAGCCGAAATGGTGGAACTCGTCGCCCGTGTTCGGCATGAGCACCCGGTGGACGATCTGGCCGTAGCTGCCGGATGTCGGGTCGACGTCGACAACGGCCAGCCCGTCGGGCTGTGCGGCGTCGGGGCTCAGCATCAGTGTGAAGGCCAGCGTCTCGGCCGGGGCCTCCATGGCGAGTTTCGGTGTCGCATGGAACGTCGGATCGGGTCGCAGGTTCATGGTGGATCCCTCCCTGTTTGACGGCGCCGGTCTCCTCCCTGCCGTCGTTCAAAAGCGTGTCATGGCGGCCCCGCTCAGGGCAAATGATTCGAACGCCGCGGCCGTGAATTCGCCGCGGCCCGCGGAAGCCCGCTGCAGGAACCTGCGCGCCGGACGCGCCCGCGCCCTGTCGCCGGGTCCGGCCGGGCCGGAAATGCATCCTTGCCGAAATCGTGATCGGGACGAGGGGTCCGGAGTCGCAGCCGGACACCACCCGGTCGCAGGCGAACGAGACGCCCGGGCGCCCAGCGATAGGGTCGCGCTCTGGGTCCGGGCAGCCGCTTCGCATGCGGGCACGGCGCATCGGGGGAGGCGTTGGCGCGGGCGCAGGGTATCAGGGGGGAGAGCCGAGATGACGATGTCAGTCCTGCACCGCGACCTTCGGTTCGCCGTGATGCCGATGGGCAGCGATTACGCCGGCGCGAGCGAATTCTCGCGCACCATGGCGCCGCATCCGCTCGCCCATCAGGAATTGCCCTACGGGCCGCACTACACGATCTACAATCGCCGGCTGACGGCGATGTCCATGGCCGGGGTGCCGGCGGACGATGCCTACTGGCGGCTCCGCCGTCAGGCGATCCTGCGCCACACCGCCGAGCTTCCGGTCGAGATCCGCGGGCAGGATGCGCAGGCGCTGCTCGATCGCATCTTCACCCGCGATGTCACCCGGACACGGGTGGGCCGCTGCACCTACCAGATCGCCTGCTACGACGATGGCGGCATGATGCTCGACGGGATCCTCGTCAGGCTCGGGCCGGACCGCTTCTGGTATGGCCAGGCCGACGGCGACCTGACGGACTGGATGCGCGCCCATGCCCGCGGCATGGATGTCGCGATCTTCGATCCGGAGGTGTGGATCAGCCAGGTGCAGGGCCCACAGGCGCTGCGGATCCTCGCGGCCGCGGTCGACGGCGCCTTTCCCGAGCCGTTCCGCTATTTCGACGCGGCCACCGTGCGCATCGCCGGACAGGAGGTCGTCGTCACCCGCTCGGGCTTCACCAACGAGCTGGGCTGGGAGGTGTACCTCGGGCCGGAGATCGATGCCGACGCGGTGGGAGAGCGGCTCCTGGAGGCCGGCGCGGCCTTCGGCATGACCCCGGTCGCCGTGGGCGGCGCCCGCCGGATCGAGGCCGGGCTGCTCAACGCAGGCTCCGATTTCGACGCGACGGTGACGCCGTTCGCCGCAGGGCTTGGCGGCATGGTCAGCTTCGACAAGCCCGACTTCATCGGCAGGAGGGCCCTGCAGGTGGCGGACCGCCGCCAGCGGACATGGGGCCTGCGTGTATCCGGCGGCACCGCCCGGACCGGCGACGGGCTGCTGCACGATGGGGCCCGGGCCGGCCGGGTGTGTTCCACCGCGTGGTCCCCGTTTCAGGAATGCGGCGTGGCCATCGTGCGGCTCGACGACCCCGAGCTGGGGCCGGGTGCGGCGCTGGAGGTCGCATGCCGCGACGGCGCGGTGCGGCAGGGCATCCTCTGCGACTTGCCGATGTATGACCGCAAGCGGGAAATCCCCCGCGGCCTGTTGGTCGACATTCCCGATATCCCGCCGCACGGCTGAAAGGGCAGGGCAGTCGCTCATGGCGCGTTCCGGGGGCAAGCCGGTGACGTCGAGGGCGAAGTGGTGCAGGACGGCAATGTCGCCCGGGCCGTGGTCGTTGCGGTTGCGCGCGCCGTGCTCTCGGAAACCGCCTCGAGATGCCGGTGCAGGGCGTTCGGGGGCTACCGACCCGCAGTTGCGCAGCCTGCGCAGCTCAGCCGCCGCCGGCACCGCGGCATCCGCGGATCGCCGATGCCGGCCACAGCGGCGTCGTGCCGTGCGAGGGCGGCATCGGCGGGGCCGGTCACGTCCACATGTCCGGGTCGACGGAGCTCTGTTGCAACCGGGCCGGGCACTGCCCGCGAAGAGACCCGCAAGCCCGACTGGCGGTCGGGTGCGGTCGGGTGCGGTCGGTTGCGAGGCGGTGCCGATCCGCGATCGCGTCGGCAGCAATGCACGGCGGTCACGGTCGATCCGGGAGACGTTCACCCTTTCCGGCGCGCGGCGATTGTCGGCCGATCAGGGTGGCGTCGCCCGGCCGTCGGGCCTCGCCACACAGGGCGGCGTGGTCGCGCCCGCGGTTGAAACCGGATCACCCGACCGCGGCAGGCCAGCAAAAGGGGGCGCCACAGATCGGCAGAGCTTGCCGGACGCGCCCGCAGCTTCCAGCCTGCGACCGGAGCGCGATCCGAACACATCCGGGGACCCCGCCATGAAACCACCCGCCCTTCGCCGATGTGCCCCGCCCGCCGCCGTGACGCCTGGTCTCACCGCCGCGCCGGCCGGCGCGCTGCAGGCGCAGGAGACCACGGTCCGCATGTGGTTCATCCATGTCACCCGCGACCCGGTCCTGGCGATGACCATGGGCGAGCGCATCGTGGTGATGCACGCCGGCGAAGCGGCGCGGATCGGCACCCTGCAGGTGGTCTGTCTCACGCCCGCCAGCCTGCCCGTCGCCCGCACCACCGGCAGCCCCGCCATGAAGCTGCTGCCCGGCCGTGCGCAAAGCGGCGCCGAAGCGAGGACGCTGTCGGGTACCGGCTGGTTCGTGGCGATCTCCGCCGACGCGGCTGCCCATGCCGTTCAGGCGCTCGCCAACGCTGACGTCGTCCTCGGCATCCGCCCCGCGGCTCTCGACCTCGGCCCCGACGCCGGCGCAGGCGAGCCTGCCCCGGCCCCCGGCTCCATCCCGTCGATGCCGCCACCCGCAGCCGGCGCGCCGGCCTGTCGCACCAACCCACGCCCGGGGGCCGCGGCGTGGCGCCCCGTCACCGCCGCGACGCGGATCGAAGGGCCCGGCTCCCGGTTCCGGTCCTCGCCGCCCGCTGCTCCCTCCGGCTGACGCATCTGCCTGCCGGCGCGGAGGGCGGGACACCGAAGCGTTCTCCTTGCGCACTCCGGCACGCGATGCCCGGGGCGGGCGGGAGATGCGGATCGGTGACTGCGCCACTGCGGGCCCGGTGGTCAGGGGATGCCGGCGCGGCGGAGTCCTTCGAGAAACAGGTTCATCTGCGCGGGCTTGCGCAGGTAGAACAATCGCTCCTGCGCGAAGCGGCGCGTGAATCCGGGGCGTTCGGCGAGGAGCCGGGCGGCGGTGACGCGCGATTCCTGCCGCGCCCCGAGGTGGCCCAGCGCGGCCAGCAGGTTGGCGCGGGCCCAGTAATGCGCATTGGGCACATGCGCCGCCCGGCGCGCCCATCCGGCGGCCTGCCGGAACTCGCCGGCGAAGATGTGCGCCAGCGCCCGGTAGGACATGTAGGCCCAGCGGAACGGATCGTGCGGCCCCAGCGCGATCGCGCGGTCGAAGCTCTGCAGCGCCTCGTCGATGCGCCCCTCATAGGCCAGCGAGTCGCCGTGCCCGCACCAGGAGAGCGCATGGCACGGGTTGAGCCGCACCGCCTGTTCCAGCGCGTCGATGGCCAGATCGTAGTCCCGCCGCGCCAGCCGCACCCGGCCCAGCGTGAACAGCGCGTCGGCATCCTGATCGTCGCAGGCGACCGCGGTCTCGGCGATGGTCAGCGCCTCGTCCAGCCGGCGCGGGGTCACCGCCCCTTCGAAGTAGACCATTTCCAGCACGATGGCATAGGCGAGCCGGGCATGGGGAGCGCCGAAGCCGGAGTCGAGCCGGATCGCCTGGCGCATCAGCGCGCGGCAGCGGCGGTTGCTGTCCGGGGTGAAGCGATAGAATTCGGCCGAGCCGAGCTGATAGAGTTCCCACGCCCCCAGATTGGTGCGCGGCGTGCGCGCCGCCCGGCGCTGCTCGCTGATGCCCAGTTCGGTGGCGAGCCGGGCCGCGACCAGCGAGGCGATCTCCTCCTGCAGATCGAAGATGTCGCGCATCTCGCGATCGAAGCTCTCCGACCAGAGGCACTGCATCGATCGCACATCGGTGGCCTGGGCGGTGATCCGGACGCGGTTGCCGGCGCGCCGCAGGCTGCCCGAGAGCAGATAGTCCGCGCCGAGCGCCTGCGCGATCCGGTCCGGGTCGCTGCCGGACCGATCCAGGGCGAACGCCGGGTTGCGGGGGATGACGCAGAGCCAGCGGGTCCGGGTCAGCGCGTTGATCAGATCTTCCGTCAGCCCGCGCGCCACGATGGCGCCGCGGCCGTCCTCGTCGAGATTGCCGAAGGGCAGGGCAACCAGCGTTGGCCGGCGCGACAGCGGGCTTTCCGTGGCGCCGACGCCTTCCGCGGGTGCAGCCGGCGCAGCCGGTTGCGCCGCGGCCGCCCGCAGGCGAAAGCCGCGCCCGTGCACCGTGGCGATGATCCGTTGCCGCCGGCCGTCATCGCCCAGCGCCTGGCGTGCGGCCTTGATCTGGCTGGAGAGGGCGGCGTCGGACACGATCCGCCCGCCCCAGACCCGCTGCAGGATCTCGTCGCGGGTGACCGTCCGGCCGATGTTGCGCGCCAGCAGCACCAGCAGATCGAAGGTGCGCGGCTCCACCGCGATCCGCACCCCGTCCCGGCGCAACTCGAAGCGCGCCGTGTCGAGCTCGAAGCCGGCGATGCACAGGGTCTCTGCCGGCCCGGCGGCGGCCGGGCCGGCTGCGGCATCCGTCACCCGGTCGCGCCGGGGCGTGGCCGGCGCGTCGCCCGGATCGTCCGGATCGTCGGGCACCGCCGCCGAGACGACCACATGGCCCGGTGCTGCCCCCGCGGCCAGCTCGGCCGCGTGC
>SLBI01000384.1 GCA_007126375.1 Paracoccaceae bacterium | reverse complement strand
CGGGCGGCCGCGCGGCCTCGCCATCGGTGCCAGCAATCCGCGCGAGCGGCGCGCCGACCGGCAGGGTCTCGCCGGGCTGCGCCAGAAACTCGGCCACGGTGCCGGGGGTGAAGCACTCGATCTCGATGGCGCCCTTTTGCGTCTCCACCACCGCGACCACCTGCCCCCGCGCGACCGGGTCGCCGGGGGCCACCAGCCATTCGATCAGCACCGCCTCCTCCATGTCGGCGCCGAGCGAGGGCATGGCGAAGATGGTCACCGCCCCAGCCCCGGCAGCGCCCGCACCGCGGCGACGATGTCGGCCACCTGCGGCAGGGCGGCGGTCTCCAGATGCTTGGGGTAGGGAATAGGCACCTCGGCCGTGCAGACCCGCCCCACCGGCGCGTCAAGCTGCCAGAATGCGCCCTCCATGATCAGCGCCGAGATCTCGGCGGCGAGCGATCCGGTCCGCCAGCCCTCGTCCACCACCACCGCCCGGCGGGTGCGGCCGACCGAGGCGAGGATCGCGGCCTCGTCCAGCGGGCGCAGCACCCGCAGGTCCAGCACCTCGGCCTCGATGCCGTTCTCGGCCAGCGCCTCGGCCGCCTCCAGCGCCTTCCACAGGGAATACCCCCAGGCGATCAGCGTCACGTCGCGGCCTGGTCTGCGCAGCGCGGCGCGGTCGATGTCCACCGCGCCGGCATTGGCCGCGATCTCGCCGGCCATGTTGTAGAGCATCACATGCTCGAACAGGATCACCGGATCGGGCTCCTGCAGCGCGGTCCAGAGCATGCCGCGGGCGTCCTCCAGCGTCGCGGGGGCGAGGACGCGCAGGCCAGGGATATGGGCGTACCAGTTCTCGAGGCTGTGGGAATGCTGCGCGGCCAGCTGCCGGCCCGCGCCGCAGGCCATGCGGATCACCAGCGGCACGCCGAACTGCCCGCCCGACATGTGCCGGATGGTGGCGGCGGTGTTGAGGATCTGGTCCAGCGCCAGCAGCGAGAAGTTCACCGTCATGATTTCGACGATGGGGCGCATGCCGACCATGGCCGCGCCGATACCGGCGCCGGTGAAGCCCGCCTCGGACAGCGGCGTGTCGCGGATGCGCTCGGGGCCGAATTCCTGCAAGAGCCCCATCGAGACCGCGTAGCAGCCGCCATAGGCGCCCACATCCTCGCCCATCAGGAACACCCGCTCGTCGCGCAGCAGCGCGTCGGTCAGCGCCGCGCGGCAGGCCTCGCGGTAGGTGGTCTTCACCGTGCCCGAGGGGGCGGGGACAGCGGGCGGGTCTGGCCGCGTTTCGGCCACGACATGGCGGGTCAGGTCCTCGACCGGCTCCCACGGGGCCTGTTCGCAGGCGGCCTCGGCGTTCTGCAGCTGGGCCGCGACCTCGGCCTCGATGGCATCGATGTCGGCGGGGTGAAGCAGGCTCGCCTCCAGCGCCCAGGCCTGGAAGCGGACGATCGGGCCTTTCGCGCGCCATTCGGCGACCTCGGCCTTGTCGCGGTATTTCTCGGCGTCGAACATGGAATGCGGGCGGAAGCGGTAGGTCCGGCATTCCAGGAACCAGGGCTGCGGCTCGGCCCGGATCGCTTCGACGATGCGGCGGGCGGCCGCCTCCACCGCCACCACGTCGTTGCCGTCCACGCTTTCGGCCGGCATGCCGTAGGTGGCGGCGCGGGCGGCGAAGTCGGTGTTGGCCTGCACCCGCGCCACCGCCGTGCCCATGGCGTAGAGGTTGTTTTCCAGCACGAAGAAGACCGGCAGGCGCCAGAGCGCGGCGAGGTTCATCGCCTCGTGAAACTCCCCCTCGGCCAGCGCGCCGTCGCCGAAGAAGCAGACCGTCACCCGGTCCGCGCCCTGCATCCGGTCGCCGAGGCCCAGCCCCACCGCCAGCGGCAGCCCCCCGCCCACGATGGCGTTGCCGCCATAGAGATTGGTCTCGGCGTCGAACAGATGCATCGAGCCGCCCCGCCCGCCGGCGCAGCCGGTGGCCTTGCCGTACATCTCGGCCAGCGCGGACTCCATGCTCATGCCGCGGGCCAGCGCATGGCCATGTTCGCGGTAGGTGGACACCACCCGGTCGCGCGGCTCCAGCGCGGCCGCGACGCCCACCGCCACCGCCTCCTCGCCGTCGTAAAGGTGCAGGAAGCCGCGAATCTTCTCCTGCGTGTAGAGCTCGAGGCACTTTTCCTCGAAGCGGCGGATGCGGATCATGCCGCGCAGCAGGTCGCGGACATGGTCGCGGTCGAGCCTCGGCTTGGTCATCGCGGCTCCCCCTCCAGCGTGGACAGATCGCCCTCGGGCAGGCCCAGTTCGCGGGCCCGCAGCAGCCGGCGCATGATTTTGCCCGAGCGCGTGCGCGGCAGGCTGTCGCGGAACACGATGGCGCGGGGGGCCACAGCGGGGCCCAGCCGCTTGCGGGCATGGCCGCGCAGCTCGCGCTCCAGCGCCTCGGTCGGTTCCTGCCCGGCCTTGAGCGTGACGAAGGCCTTGACCACCTCGCCCGCGGCCGGGTCGGGCACGCCGATCACCGCGGCCTCGGCCACCGCCGGATGCTCGATCAGCGCGCTTTCGACCTCGAAGGGGCCGATCAGGTGGCCCGCGCTCTTGATCAGGTCGTCGGCGCGGCCGACGAACCAGTAGTAGCCGTCACTGTCCCGCATGGCGAGGTCGCCGGTCAGGTACCAGCCCCCGGCAAAGCACTTTGCATAGCGGTCGGGCTCGCCCAGATAGGCGCGCATCATCGAGGGCCAGCCGGGGCGCAGCGCCAGTTCGCCGATCTCGCCGTCGGGCAACTCGCGCAGCGCGTCGCCGTCGCGGGCCACGATCCCGGCGGTGATCCCCGGCAGGGGCTTGCCCATGGCGCCGGGCTTGATGTCCATCTCGGGGGTGTTGGCGATCATGATGCCGCCGGTTTCCGACTGCCACCAGTTGTCGTGGAAGGGCAGGCCGAACACCTCCTGCCCCCACAGCACGCATTCGGCGTTGAGCGGCTCGCCCACGCTGGCGAGGAACCTGAGTGCCGAGAAAGCCCGCCCCGCCGCCGCCTCGGGACCCGCGCGCATCATCATGCGGATCGCCGTGGGGGCGGTGTACCAGACCTGCACGCGCTCGGACTCGAGGATCCCATACCAGCGTTCCAGGTCGAACTCGGCCTCATCCACCACCAGCGTGGCGCGGTTGCACAGCGGCGAGACGATGCCGTAGCTCATCCCCGTCACCCAGCCGGGATCGGCCGTGCACCAGTAGATGTCGCCCGGGTGCAGGTCGAGCGCGCGGCGCCCGGTCTCGGCATGCGCGACCACCGCTTCGTGGACATGCACCACGCCCTTCGGCTTGCCGGTGGTGCCGGAGGTGAAGTGGAGAAGCGCCATGTCCTCGGGCCCGGTGGGCACCGTGTCGAACTGCCTTGGCGCCACGGCCATGGCGGGACCCAGCGCGACGCACCCCTCGGGCGCGCTGTCGCCCAGGATCAGCACCAGCTTCAGCGAGGGCAGTTCCGCCCGCCACGGCGCCACCTTGCGCAGATACTGCGCCTCGGTGGTCAGCAGCACACTGGCCTGTCCGATCTCCATCCGGGCGCGCACCGGCTCGGGGCCAAAGGCCGCGAACAGCGGGCTGACCACCACGCCGGCCTTCAGCGCCCCCAGCGTGGCGGCATGCAGCTCCGGCACCCGCCCGCACAGAAGGAACAGCCGGTCGCCGCGGGCGATGCCGTGGGCTGCCAGCACATGGGCGAAACGCGCCGACTGTGCGGCAAGATCGTCATAGCTCAGCACCGCGCGTGTGCCGTCGCGCCCGCGCCAGATCACCGCCGCCTGCCCGCCTTGGCCGGCAAGGATATGCCGGTCCACCGCCTCATGCGCGATGTTCAGCCCCCCGCCCGGCAGGCCCGCAAGTCGCGCACGCGCGGCGTCCCATCCGGTCTCCTCCGGCGTCCGGATCGCCGCGCCCCCCGGCTTGCGAATGATCGCTCCGGACATGATGCCCCTCCCGCGCGCGGGTCCTTCCTCCCTGAGGACGCCGTGCGCATCTTCTCATTGCGTAAGGTTGCCCGCGCGCGCAGTGCTTGACGTTGACTCAGGTCAATCGGCCCGCGGCTGCACCGCCGATCCTGGACGGCAAGCAGGGGACGGAGGTGACGCTGGCGCAGGTGCTGGAGCCGTTCCCAGAGGAATGGGCAGCACAACGAGCCAGCCTTCCGTGATCGACGCACTCGGCCGAGGCTGTGTGAAAACTCAGTCGAGCATGGCCGGCTCCGGCACATCCTTCTCCAGCAGGCGCCGCTGCGAGATCGCGTTCTGAATTGCGCCGCTGTAGGCTCACGCCTCATGGCCAGAAGATGACGGTTGCGGCGAGGGCGATGGCGGAGAGGAAGACCTTGGGGCATCGGTCGTAGCGGGTGGCGATGTCGAGCGATCGAAGGCGCCACCGGTTCGAGCCCGATGGCGAGGGCCATTCCTTCAGGCGGCCGAACGTGATCTCGATGCGGTTGCGGCGCCTGTAACGGCGCTTGTCGTGGCGGATGGGCTTGCCCCGGGACTTCCGGCCCGGAATGCAGGCGCGTATGCCTTTGTCTTTCAATGCGTCCCTGAACCAGTCGGCATCGTAGCTTCGGTCGGCGATCAACCATTCTGCGGCCGGCAGGCTCCCCAGCAGCGCGGCCGCGCCGGTATGGTCGCTGACCTGGCCGGCGGTCATGAAGAAGCTCAGGGGGCGGCCTTTGGCGTCGGTGACGGCGTGCAGCTTGGTGTTCGGCCCGCCCTTCGTGCGCCCGATCGAGCGCCCGAGCTTGTCGCCGGGACCCCTTTTTCGCCCGCAGGCTCGAGGCCGTGCGGTGCGCCTTCAGATAGGTCGCGTCGATCATCACCGACTTGCGTTCGGCGGCCTCGGCGGCCAGCCCCTCCATGATCCGGGCGAACACCCCCATCTCGCCCCACCGCTTCCAGCGGTTGTAGAGGGTCTTGTGCGGCCGGTATTCCTTCGGTGCGTCGCACCAGCGCAAGCCATTGCGGTTGATGAAGATTATCCCGTTCAGAACGCGTCGGTCATCGACCCGCGGCCTGCCATGGCTCTTCGGAAAGAACGGTCGCAGCCGCGCCATCTGCGCGTCCGTCAGCCAGAAAAGATTGCTCATCATGCCTCCCGTTGATCGAGGGCCGTGAATCAAGCCTGCCGGCGAGCCGCAAGCAGATCAATGGGTCCTGAGCCTAGCGTCGCGTGATTGCGCGCTTTCGCTAAGTTCTTATAGCTATGGCGTTATCGGGGAGGCGCAGGGAGCTGCGCGGTGCGCGCGAGCCCTTGCGCTTTCGGCGTTCTCGGGATGGTGCCCCCATCGGCCAGCCGTGGGACGATCATGGGAGACCAGGTTCGATCCATGCCCATGAGCGGGAATTCGCCGACAAAAGCGCATCCCATCGCGCCGCTGCTATACGCTGGCAGCAACGTCAGTTCGGACCTCGCCGATGCCGCCAACCCAGCTGAAGCGATTGCAGGATGCCTACCGGAAAGCTGCAGAGCTCGTCCTGATGGACCCAGGGGAATCGCGTTTGGAACTGAGGGAGTGAGCATCTGCCCTTGCGGATGACGACGGGATCGATTCTGGATGGGGGATTCATGTCCTGGAGCCTTGTCCCCCGATGCAGATCTTCCTGT
>SLBI01000252.1 GCA_007126375.1 Paracoccaceae bacterium | reverse complement strand
CGCCCAGCACCCGATCGGGGTTGGTCGGCGGCGGCATCTCTACCCCGTCAAGGCGGAAAAACCCGAACCGGCCGTAATAGGGCGCATCGCCCACCAGCATCACCCGCGGCCAGCCCATTGCCCGCGCGCGCGTCAGGCTCTCGCCGATCAGCCAGGCGCCCAGCCCCTCGCCCTGCCGGGTGGGGTGCACCGCGACCGGCCCCAGCAGCAGCACCTCCGCCCCCGGCTCGTGGCCGACCCGTACCGGCCAGTTGCGGATCGCCGCAGCCAGCACGCCCTCATCGCGCAGGATCAGGCACAGCGGCGCCACCGGCGCGACCCCCTCGCGCAGCCGGTAAGAGGACAGCGCCTCGCGCCCAGGCGCGAAGCACAGATCATAGAGCGCCTCGACCTCCCAGCCGTCGGCCGCCGTTTCCTGCAGCAGTTCCACCGCCCTGCCCCGCCCCCCCGTGCCGCGGTTTTCGCTGGCCGCGCCCCTAGCATGGGGCTAGGTCCGGGGCAAACCGGGCCGGCGCGGCCCACCACCGCACAGGAGCCGCCATGTTCTACCGCCCCGCCGACGGCCACGGCCTGCCCCACAACCCGTTCAACGCCGTGGTGGCGCCGCGCCCGATCGGCTGGATCTCCACCCGCGCCGCCGATGGGTCGGAGAACCTCGCGCCCTATTCCTTCTTCAACGCGGTTGCCTATGTGCCGCCGCAGGTGATGTTCGCCTCCACCTCGGCCAAGCCCGACCGCGACGACACCAAGGACAGCGTGGCCAACATCCGCGAGACCGGCGTCTTCTGCGTCAACATCGTCGAATTCGCCGCGCGGGAGGCGATGAACCGGACCTCGGGCCCCTGGCCGCGCGAGACCGACGAGTTCGCCGACGCCGCGATCGACCGCGCCGGATGCGAGACGATCCCCTGCCCGCGCGTCGCCACGGCACCGGCGGCGCTGGAGTGCCGGTTGACCGAGATCGTCACGCTGAAGGGCGCGCACAACTTTCTCGTGCTCGGCGAGGTCACCGGCGTGCACCTGCGCGACGACTGTCTCGTCGACGGCCGCTTCGACGTAACCCGCTTCCGCCCGCTCGCCCGGCTGGGCTACATGGACTACACCGCCGTCGAGGCGGTATTCGAGATGCAGCGCCCGCAGGGCTGAGGCTCAACGCCGGGCCCGCTCGGGCAGGAACCGTTTCGCAAGCGCCGCCTCCTGCCGTTTCATCAACCGGTGCGCGGTCTGCATATGCGCCGCCAGCACCGCCCGCGCACCCTCGGCGTCGCCCGCGCGCAGCGCCGCGACCAGCCGGGTCTGGTAATCCTGTCCGCTCTGCCACAGCTCGGGGTCGGTGCCCGAATGCAGTCCACGGTTCACCGTCGCCTCGCCCAGCAACTCGGCCAGAAAGCCGATGACGAAGCGCAGCAGCGGATTGCCCGACATCTCGGCCAGCGTCGCGTGAAAGCGCAGTGAGGCGGCATGCCGCGCCGCCTCCTCCTCGGCGCTCGCCGCCGGCGCCGCGCTTTCGGCAATGACGGCTTCCAGCCGGTCGAGTTGCGCCGCGCTCAGCCGCCCGGCGAGGCTGGCGGCCAGTTCCGGCTCCAGCGCCGCGCGCAACTGGTAGATATCGTCGATGCTGGGGCGGACGAAGTAGAAATAGTTGCCCAGCAGCGCCGCCGCCCGCGCCTCGGACACCTGATGCACGAACACCCCGCCGCCGGGCCCGGTGCGCGAGCGCACCAGCCCCTGCGCCTCCAGCAGCCGGATCGCCTCGCGGATGGTGCCCTTGGCCATGCCGAAGCGCGCGATCAGCGCGGCCTCCGAGGGCAGGCGATGGCCGGGCTCCCAGCCCTCGTCCACCACCCATTGCTTGATCGCCTCGGCGACGCGCTGTGGCCGGCTCTGACGTGCCTCAGGCGTCGAGCGGATGGTGACAGGCGGCACGCTGGTCTCCGTAGATGGGGCGCAGGCGCGGGGTATCGCGCCGGCACAGTTCGCTTGCGCGCGCACAGCGCCCGGCGAAGGCGCAGCCCGGCGGCGGGTCCAGCGGATCGGGCAACTCCCCCGCCGCCTCGCCCCCCAGCGGCCGGCCCACCTGCGGCGCGCTCTCGGCCAGAAGCCGGGTGTAGGGATGGCGTGGCGCGGCGAAGATCCGTTCGGCCGGCCCCTCCTCCACCACCGCGCCGAAATAGAGCACGGCGATACGGTCGCTCACCGCCTCGACCACGGCAAGATCGTGCGAGATGAACAGATAGGTCAGCCCGAACTCGGCCTTCAGATCCGCCAGCAGGTTCAGCACCTGTGCCTGCACGCTGACATCGAGCGCCGAGACCGGCTCGTCGAGGATCAGGATGCGCGCCGCCGCCGCCAGCGCCCGGGCGATGCCGATGCGCTGCGCCTGCCCGCCCGAGAACTCGTGCGGATAGCGGTCGAGGAACTCCGGCCGAAGGTTGACCGCGTCGAAGATCTCGTCGATCCGCCGCGCCCGTGCCGCCCGTCCCATCCCGTGCAGCCGGATCAGCGGCACCTCGAGGATCTGGCGCACGGTCTTGCGCGGGTTGAGGCTGCTGACGGGGTCCTGAAACACATACTGGATGCGCCGGCCGAATGCTGCTGGGTCCGCCCGGTTCAGTGCCGCGCCCTCGATCTCGATGCTGCCGGCGCTCGGTGGCTGCAACCCCACCAGCATCCGCGCCAGCGTGGACTTGCCGCAGCCGGATTCGCCGACGATCCCCAGCGTCTCGCCCGCAGCCACCGTCAGGCTGGTCGGCCGCACCGCATGCAGCATCGCCCGCGGCGGCCCGATCAGACGCTTGCCGACCGGGAAGCTGCACGCAAGATCGGTGGTTTGCAGCGCGATACTCATTGCGCGGCCCTCGCTGCCGGTTCGGGGTAGAGGCAGCGCACGCGGCGGCCGTCGCGGCCGGCAAGCGCGATATCGCCGTCCCGACACTCGGCCTGCGCCTTCGCGCAGCGCGGGGCGAAGGCGCAGCCGGGCGGCAGGTCGTCCACCGCCGGCGGCAGGCCGGGAATCGCCTCCAGCCGCCGGCGCCCGCCGCCCAGTTCCGGCACGCAGTCGATCAGCCGCGCGGTATAGGGGTGGGCCGGCGCGTTCAGAACGGCTTCCGTCGGCCCCTCCTCGACGATGCGGCCGGCATACATCACCGCCACCCGGTCGCACAGCTGCGCCACCACGCCGAAATCATGGGTGATGAACAGGATCGCCAGCCCGCGCGAACGGCGCAGATCGTGCAGCAGCTTCAGCACCTGCGCCTGCACGGTGACGTCCAGAGCCGTCGTCGGCTCGTCGGCGATGATCACGTCGGGGTCGTTCGCCAGCGCCATGGCGATACCGACGCGCTGGCGCATCCCGCCCGAGAGCTCGTGCGGATAGGCACCGGCACGCTCGGCCGCATTCGGGATGCGCACATCGTCCAGCAGCTTCACCGCGCGGGCATGGGCCTCGGCCCGGCTGACCGGGTGATGCACCCGGATCGCCTCGGCCAGTTGTTCACCCACGGTATAGAGCGGATGCAGCGTCGAGAGCGGATCCTGGAAGATATAGGCCACCCGGTTGCCGCGCAGGGCCCGCAACCGGCCATAGGACGCCCCCAGCAGATCCTCGCCGTCCAGCCGCACGGCGCCCGCGGTGATCACCCCCGGCGGCGAGGCGACGAGCCCCATCACCGAAAGCGCAGTCACCGATTTCCCCGACCCGCTCTCACCGATCAGCCCCACGCATTCCCCGGGCGCAAGCGACAGGTCCACCCCTCCCACCGCCCGGCCCACGCGCGCACCCATGCGGAATTCCGTCTGCAACCCGTCGATGCGCAACAGCCCCTCGCCCTGCGCCGGCGGCGGCGGGTCGCGATCCACCGCCGTCGCCGCCATGGGCCGCGCCAGCGCGCCCGAGCGCAGCCGCGGGTCCAGCGCATCGCGCACCCCGTCGCCCAGCAGGTTGATCGACATCACGATCAGCAGAATCATCGCCCCCGGCACCAGCGAGGTATGCGGCGCGCTGATCATCGCCCCGCGCGCCTCGCCCAGCATCGAGCCGAGATCGGCCCGGGGCGGCTGGCTGCCGAGGCCGAGGAACGACAGCCCCGCCGTCTCCAGGATCATCCAGCCGACGGTGGTGGACATGGCGATGACGATCACCGGCACGACGTTGGGCAGCACCTCGGTCAGCAGGATTCGCCCGTGCCCGAGCCCCGAGAGCCGGGCGGCATCGACGAATTCGCGATGCGCGAGCGAGACCGTGACGCCGCGTATGTTGCGGGCGAAGAAAGGGATGTTGACCACCGCCACGGCGATCAGCGCATTCATCAGCCCGGGGCCGAGGGCGGCGACGATGGCGAGCGCCAGCAGGATGTAGGGAAAGGCCATCAGCATGTCGATGCCGCGCATGGTGACATTGTCGGTCCGCCCGCCGGCATAGCCCGCCACGATCCCCACCGCCGCGCCCAGCACCGCCGCCACCAGCGCCGCGGCGAACCCTACCGCAAGGCTCAGCCGCGTGCCCCAGAGCAGCCGCGACAGCAGGTCCCGTCCCAGATGATCGGTGCCCAGCGGGTGCCCCGCCGACAGCGGCCGCAGGAAGCGGTTGGCGGTGTCCGTGGCATTCGGCGGTTGCAGCGGCAGGATCGGCGTCAGCAGCGCCAGCAGCACGATCGCCCCCAGCACCACCGCGCCGAAACCCGCCAGCCGGTTGCGAAACAGCAGGCGCAGGAAGAGCCTCATGTCTTGATCCGCGGATCGAGCCAGGCCTGCGCCACATCCACGAGGATGTTGAAGCCGACATAGCAGGCGGCAACGAAGACCACGCCGCCCTGCACCAGCAGGATGTCGCGCTTGAGGATCGCATCGACCAGCATCCGCCCGATGCCCGGCCACTGAAAGACGATCTCGATATAGACCGCGCCGGACAGCACGAAACCCGCCTGCAGCCCCAGCACCGGGATCACCGAGACCATCGCCGCGCGCAGCGCATGGCCCCAGATCACCCGGCGCTCGGGCACGCCCTTGGCCCGCGCGGTGCGCACGAAATCCTGCCGCAGCACCTCCAGCATCGCCGCCCGCGTCAGCCGCGCGATGACTCCCGTCGCCACCACCGACAGCGCCAGCGCCGGCATGGCCAGATGCCGGATCAGATCGGCCAGATCGCCCCCGCCCCAGATCGAATACATCCCCGAGGCCGGCAGCCAGCGCAGCTTCACCGCGAAGAGCAGGATCATCATCATGCCGAGAAAGAAGGATGGCACCGAGATGCCGAGGATCACCGCGAAGGTGATCGCCTTGTCGGCCAGCCCGTACTGCCGCGCCGCCGCCACCACGCCGGCGAGGATGCCGAACAGCGCGCAGAGCACGAAGGCGGTGCCGGCGAGGATCAGCGTCGCCCCGAACCGGTCGAGGATCTCGTCCAGCACGGGGCGGTTCAGCGCGAAGGACCGGCCGAAATCGCCCTGCAGCAGATTGCCGATCCAGACGAAATACTGCTGCCAGAGCGGCCGGTCGAGGCCGAGATGGCGGTTGAGCCGCTCGACGTTCTCGGGCGTCGCATAGGCACCGAGGATCGCCGTCGCCGGATCGCCGGGGATCAGCGCCATGATCACGAAGACGATCACGGTGATGCCGAACAGCACCGGCACCGCCGAGACCAGCCGCTT
>SLBI01000128.1 GCA_007126375.1 Paracoccaceae bacterium | reverse complement strand
ACGCCGAAGCTGATGGTGTCGTAGGCGCGCCCGCCCAGCGACCAGGCGGCGGCGGTTTTCGCGTTGTGGGGCAGCGCAACGCCGCGCTCGAGGGTGGTGGTGGCGGTGGTGTAGGCCATGGTGTCCTCCTCTGACTTGGTGTGGAGGAAGGATGCCAGCCGCCGCCGCGCCCCGCTTCGGGGAAATCCCCCATGCGCCCGCTGCAAGGGATGCGTTCAGATGAGGTCGCGCCCGACCGCCAGCGCGGCGGCAGCGGCACGGGAGGAGACGCCGAGCCGGTCGAAGGCGTTGCTCAGGTGCCGGTCCACGGTCTTCTCGCTGAGCGCGAGTTCTTCCGCGATCTCGCGGTTCGTGGGGCCGGCGGCGACATGGCGCAGCACTTGCGCCTGGCGCGGTGTCAGCACCTCTGACGCGCCGTCTGCCGCGCAGCGCCGCAGAGTGCGGGCGATCCGGTCCTCCAGCGCCGCGGCACGGCGGGCGAGATGGGTGGCGCCCATCGTCTCGAAGGTGGCAAGGGCGCTTGCGGCCTCGCCGCGCGCGGCCTCGGGCCGGTCGCGGGCCAGCAGCTCGGCCAGGTCCACGCGGGCCGCGGCGGCGTCGTAGGCCATGCCGGCGCGGGTGTAGAGGTCGACCGCATCCTCGAACCCCGCCCTTCCTTCGGCGGTCCGCCCGGTGGCCACCGCCACGATCGCCCCGGCCGCGCGGGTCATGGCCAGAAGCGGCCGCGTGGCCACGCGCCGGGCGGTGGCGTCAAGCTCGGCCAGCGCCGCTTCGGCGTGCGGGATCTGCCCGGCGGCGACGGCGGCGCGGACCAGCATCTCCAGCCCCTCCACCCGGTGCAGCGCGCTGGTCTCGGGGAAGCGGCGCAGATAGCGCTCGGCGCTCGCCATCGCCTCGACGCGCTGCGCCCAGATCGCTGCGCCGCTCCACCCGCCGCGCGTTGCGCGCGGCGACGCTGCCGTCGAGGGCGACGGCAATCATGCCGGCATCGGCCTCGGGGTTGTTGGCGAGCACGCGGTCGAGCGCATCCTCCGGCGACAGGCCAGACCCAATCAGAGACAGCACTTCGGCGTTCAGCGGACGGCCAGAGGCACCGGGCTGGTTGGGGAGTCGGTGCCCGGTCACGATCCCGATGGCGCCATCGACGGCGAGGAACTGGCCCAGGGGTTCAGGCCGATCGGGGCCGCTCGATATCGCCGCGGCGATCCGGGCGGCGGCGACCCGGTCGGGCGGCGCTGCGCCGGTGATCTCTCCGTCGAGGAAGAGCGTCGATGTCCCGCCACGCTGGGTCTGGCCGCACAGGACGGCGCCATCATCGGCGATCGCCGCGAAGACGGCAAAGCCGCCGATGGACCCGAGGCCCGCTCGCTCGGCCACACGCAGTGCCTCGAACACTGCGCCTCCCGCACCGGGTCCGTATGCGGCGATGCCGATGGTCATGCCCGCGCCGCGTCATCTTCCAGGTGACAGGCGGCCAGATGGCCCTCAGCGGATCCGCGCAGTTCGGGCCGTTCGCGGCGGCAACGATCGAAGACGAAGGGGCAGCGGGTATGAAAGGCGCAACCGCTTGGCGGGTCGATCGGACTGGGGATGTCACCGGTCAGCCGGATCCGCGCGTCTCGCCGGTTGTCCGGATCGGGCACCGGCACGGCGGAAAGCAGCGCCCTGGTATAGGGATGCCGCGGCATCGAGATGATCTGCCCGCGCGTGCCTATCTCCACGATGCGTCCCAGATACATTACCGCGATCCGGTGGCTGATATGCTCGACGACGGCGATGTCGTGGGCGATGAACAGGAAGGCAACGCCGGTCGCCTTCTGGATGTCCATCATCAGGTTGATGATCGACGCCTGGATCGAGACGTCGAGGGCCGAGACGGATTCGTCGGCGACGATCAGCTTGGGGCCGACCGAGAGCGCGCGCGCGATCGCCAGTCGTTGACGCTGGCCGCCGGAGAACTCGTGCGGGTAGCGCCGCATCTGGTCGGGCCGCAGACCGACGCGGGCGAAGAGCTCGGCCACACGGTCGGCAAGGTCGCGCCGCCTGACCAGACCGTGAATGACCAGCGGCTCGCCGACGATGGCGCCGGCCCGCATCCGCGGGTTGAGCGACGAGAACGGGTCCTGAAACACGATCTGCACCTGCCGCCGGACGGCGCGCAGCTCGCGGACGGACAGCCGCGTGATGTCGCGCCCATCGAGCAGGATCTCGCCGGCGGTCGGCTCGTAGAGCCGCATGATCGTCTTGCCGGCGGTGGACTTGCCGCAGCCGCTTTCGCCGACCAGCCCCAGGGTTTCGCCGCGTTCCAGCGAGAGGCTGATCCCGTCCACCGCGCGCACAACGCCGCCTCCGCCGAACATGCCGCCACTGACGGTGAACTGCTTCGACAGGTCGGTGACGCGCAGGAGCGGCGTCTCCTCCACGGCGACCGGCATCATGACCTGGCCTCGGCGCGCGACCAGTTCCAGCAGGCGACGGATTGCCGGGGCGCGACCTCGTCCAGCGCCGGGTCTTCGACGGTGCAGCGGTCGCTTGCGATCGGGCAGCGCGGGGCGAAGCGGCATCCGGGCGGCAGGGCGGTGAGCGGCGGAACCACGCCGGGGATCTCCTCGAGCCGGGCTGCATCACCGCTGGCGGCACGCCCAAGGACCGGCAGAGCGCGAAGAAGGCCACGGGTATAGGGGTGCCTGGGGTTGCGGAAGATCTCCCTGACCGGCCCCTCCTCGACCTTGCGGCCGGCATACATGACGATCACCCGGTCGGCCATCTCGGCGACCACGCCCATGTCGTGGGTGATCAGCACGATGGATGTGGCGAAGTCGTTCCGCAGCGCGCGCATCAGGTCCAGGATCTGCGCCTGGATGGTCACGTCGAGGGCCGTCGTCGGCTCGTCGGCGATCAGCAGGTCGGGATCGCAGGACAGCGCCATGGCGATCATGACGCGTTGCAGCATGCCGCCCGAAAGCTGGTGCGGATATTGCCGCATCCGTTTCTCGGGCTCGGGAATGTTCACCTTGCGCAACATCTCGATGGCGCGCCTGCGCGCGTCGGCCGGGCTGAGACGAAGGTGGGTTTCGAGTGCCTCGGTCATCTGCCGGCCGATCGACAGGACCGGATTGAGCGAGGTCATCGGCTCCTGGAAGATCATCGCGATGCTCTTGCCGCGGACCTTCTCCAAGGCCTTCTCGCTCAGCCCCTGCAGATCCTGGTTTCGGTAGCGGATCGTGCGGGCGCTGATCCGGCCGGGCGGCGTCGGAATCAGGCGCATTATGGACAGCGAGGTCACGCTCTTGCCTGAGCCCGACTCGCCAACGATGGCAAGCGTCTCCCCGCGACGCACGGTGAAGGAGATGCCGTCAACGGCTGCGACAGTGCCGTCGCTCGTGTCGAACTCCGTGCGCAGATCGTCGACGGTGAGGATCGCCTCGGAACGGTCGGCGTCGGTCTCGGTCTCGGTCTGGTGAGCAAGAGTGGCGTGGACGGCCTCGGTCATGTCATGCCTTCCGTTGCCTCGGGTCGAGCGCCTCGCGGATGCCGTCGCCCAGCAGGTTGAAGGCGAGGACCGACAGTGCGATGGCAAGCCCGGGGAAGACCATCAGCCAGGGCGCCCGCGAGATGAACTCGCGCCCCGAGGCCAGCATTGCCCCCCATTCCGGCGACGGCGGCTGTGCGCCCAGGCCGAGGAAGCTGAGCGCCGCCGCGGCGAGGACGGCGGTGGACACGCCCAGCGTGGCGACGACGATCAGGGGCGGGATGATGTTGGGCAGCAGGTGGATGAAGAGAAGCCTCGCATGTGCAGCCCCGGCGGCGACCGCGGCCTCGAAATAGGGCTTGTTGCGTTCCACCAGCGTGACGCCGTAGGTGACGCGTGCGTAGAAAGGGATCGCGGCGATGCCGACGGCGATCATGGCGTTGGTAAGGCTGGGGCCGAGCACGGCGACGGCGGCGAGGGCGATCAGCGTTTCGGTGAAGGAAAAGATCACGTCGACGCCGCGCATCAGGATACGCTCCAGCCAGCCACCGGCATAGGCGGCGGTGAGGCCGATCAACAGTCCCGCAGTCAACGAGATGCCCACCGCGATGAGCCCGATCTGAAGCGTCAGCCGCGAGCCGTGGATGACCCGGCTCAGAATGTCACGGCCGAATTCATCGGTGCCGAAGGGATGCGCGAGGCTCGGCGCGGCCAGTCGCGGACCGGCCCCCATGCGCGTCGGCTCGAAGGGCGCGATATAGGGCGCCAGAAGCGCGGCGACGACCAGTACCACGACAAGGACGAACCCGATCGCGGCCCCACGATTGGCGAACACCGCCGCGACGAAGGGCCAACGGCTTAGCCACGTCCGGCGGGAGCGCGGTGCGGAGGTCGTTTCGATGGCGGCCGGGGAGTGCATCGTCGGGGCCTATCGGTATCGGATGCGCGGGTCGAGCAGCGCGTAGAGCAGATCGACAATCAGCGAGACGGTGACGACAAGGATGGCGAAGATCAGGATGAAGCCCTGGATCAGCGGATAGTCGCGCTGGAAGATCGCCTGGATCGCCATCCGCCCGAGCCCGTTCCAGCCGAAGACGTTCTCCACGACGATGGCGCCGCCCATCATGTAGGTGAACTGCAACCCCAGCATCGTCACCACGGGCACCATGCCCGCGCGAAGCGCGTGCCGGAAGAGCACGATCGCTTTCGGCAGGCCCTTGGCGCGGGCTGTCCGCACGAAGTCCTGATTGAGGACATCGATCATCGAGGAGCGTGTGAGGCGGGCGATGATCGCGGCGTTGGTCAGGCCGAGGGTAACCGCCGGCAGGATCAGGCTGCCGAAACCCTGGCCGCCCACCGGAAGCCAGGCAAGCTGCACCGAGAACAGGAAGAGCAGCAACAGGCCGAGCCAGAAATGCGGCAGCGAAACGCCCATGATCGCAGTGACCATGAGCGTCGTATCGATCCAGGTGCCTCGCTTGTAGGCGGCGATGAAGCCGAGCGTCAGTCCGATCGCCATTGCGATCACCAGGCTCGCCGTCGCCAGATAGAGCGTGTTCGGCAACCGCGTGAGCAGCAACTCGAGTACCGGCTGGTTGCCACGGATGGTGTAGCCGAAATCGCCCTGCAGGATCCGGCTCATGTAGAGCAGGTACTGCTCCCAGATCGGCAGGTGCAGGCCAAGCTGGCGCCGCACTTCCTCCAGCTGTTCCGGCGTCGTGCCCTGTGACTGTCCTCGATGAAGTCGGACATGACCTCGGCAGGGCCCTGCATCAGCAGCAGATCCCCCGGTTTCAGCGTCAGGGACCGCAGCCGCGCCCGCGGCGGCCGCCCCTCGCGCGAGACCGCGAGCAGGTTCAACCCGTAGCGGGTCCGCAGCCGCAGCTGGCTTGCCGACCGCCCGACCAGCGTCGAGCCCGGCAGCACGGCGAGTTCGCGCAGCACGATATCCTCGTCGCGCTCGGGACGTTCCTTATCGTCCTCCTCGCCGGAACGCGTGTCGTCCGCCTTGCCGCGCTTGTTCCCGTCGGCCTGGCGCCCGGACTCCTTGCCGTCCTCCTCACCCTCCGAAGACGAGCCCTGCTCCTCCAGTTCGATGCCGAACACCGACAGCGCCTCGGCCAGCGCGTCCACATCGGCCTCCAGCACCAGGATGTCGCCCTCGCGGATGCGCCGGCCGCCATGGGGCGCGGTCATGCGCACCTCGT
>SLBI01000369.1 GCA_007126375.1 Paracoccaceae bacterium | reverse complement strand
GCGCGCCGGCCACAGCGGTGCGGCGCTTGCCGCCGCGCCGCTGCGCCATAGCTCTTCCTTCATGCCCGAGATGAAACCGACCGCCCCCGACACTTCCGAGCCGCTCTGCGTGCTCTACAACGGCGCCTGCCCGATCTGTTCGCGCGAGATCGCCGCCTATCGCGGCACTGCCGCGCGGGACGGGCTGGCGCTGGATTTCGAGGATCTGAACCGGACCGATCTCGCCGCCTGGGGCGTTTCGGCCGAGGCGGCCCGCCGCCGGCTGCATGTTCGGCGCGGCGACGAGGTTCTGGCCGGGCTTCCCGCCTTCGTGGCGCTGTGGCGCAGCATGCCGCGGTTGCGCTGGCTGGCGGCGCTGGTTTCGGCGCGGCCGGTGCGCCCGCTGGCGACCCTGCTCTACGAGCATCTGCTGGCGCCTGCGCTGCATGCCCTCGACCGCCGGCGCCGCAGGCGGGCTGCGGCGCCCCGGGTTCCGCACCGCGGCGCGTCGCGCTAGAGTGCGCGGCATGTTCACCATCGAGCACGATTTCGACGCCACCGTCATCACCCTGATGGACGAGTCCGGCAGCCCGCTGCAGGAGGATGTGGCGGTTCAGGCCTTCGAGGATTGCGTCACGATCGAGCAGTTCGACCCGCGCGAGGACCGGGTGCAGCGGATCACCCTGTCGATGGGGCAGGTGCGCGACCTCTTCGCCGCGCTGAACCTGCCCGAGGGCATGTACCGGCTGCGGCCCGACACTGGCGGCGCCCCGGGCAGCTGACACGACCGGCTGCGACGCGGACGGGACGGAACATGTCGCATGCGCACCCGCGCGGGGGCTTGCGCCCGGGCATAGCTCGGGCCAAGACCGGCCCGACAGGAGAGACGTGCCCATGGCTTCCCAGACCGCCCCCGCCGCCGGCCGCATGCCGAGCGATATCGAGATCGCCCGTGCCGCCCGGAAGCGGCCTATCCAGGAGATCGGCGCGAAGCTGGGCATCCCGGCCGAAAGCCTGCTGCCCTACGGCCACGACAAGGCGAAGGTGGCGCAGGATTTCCTTGCCACCCTTGCGGAGCGTCCGCGCGGCCGGCTGGTGCTGGTGACCGCGATCAACCCCACCCCGGCGGGCGAGGGCAAGACCACCACCACCGTCGGCCTCGGTGACGGGCTGGCGCGGATCGGCAAGCGCGCCGCGATCTGCATCCGCGAGGCCAGCCTCGGCCCCAATTTCGGCATGAAGGGCGGTGCGGCCGGCGGCGGCCTCGCCCAGATCGTGCCGATGGAGGAGATGAACCTTCATTTCACCGGCGATTTCCACGCCATCACCGCGGCGCACAACCTGCTGGCGGCGATGATCGACAACCACATCTACTGGGGCAATGCGCTGGGCATCGACGACCGCCGCATCGTCTGGCGCCGGGTGCTGGACATGAACGACCGCGCCCTGCGCGACGTCGTGGTCAGCCTCGGTGGCGTGGCGAACGGGTCGCCGCGCCAGACCGGCTTCGACATCACCGTCGCCTCCGAGGTGATGGCCTGCCTCTGCCTGGCCTCCGACCTCGCCGATCTGCAGCGCCGGCTCGGCGCGATGATCGTCGCCTACCGCCGCGACCGCTCGCCGGTGTTTGCCCGCGACCTGAAGGCCGACGGGGCGATGACGGTGCTGCTGAAGGATGCGCTGCAACCCAATCTCGTGCAGACGCTGGAGAACACCCCGGCCTTCGTGCACGGCGGCCCGTTCGCCAACATCGCCCACGGCTGCAACTCGGTCACCGCCACCGACACCGCGCTGCGGCTCGCCGACATCGTCGTCACCGAGGCGGGCTTCGGTGCCGATCTCGGGGCCGAGAAGTTCTTCGACATCAAGTGCCGCAAGGCCGGGCTTTCCCCGGATGTGGCGGTGATCGTGGCCACGGTGCGGGCGCTGAAGATGAACGGCGGCGTGGCGCGCGCCGATCTGGGCGCCGAAAACGTCGCCGCGGTCGAGGCCGGCGCCGCAAACCTCGCCCGTCATGTCGAGAATGTCCGCGGCTTCGGCGTTCCGGTCCTCGTCGCCATCAACCATTTCTCCGGCGACAGCGCGGCCGAGATCGCCGCGGTCGAGGCCGCCGCCGGGGCCGCCGGGGCCGAGGCGTTCCTGTGCCGTCACTGGGCCGAGGGCTCGGCCGGGATCGAGCCGCTGGCGCGGCGCGTGGCGGAACTGGCCGACAGCGGCGCGGCAAGCTTCGCGCCGCTCTATCCCGACGGGATGGGGCTGTGGGAGAAGATCGAGACCATCGCCACCCGCATCTACCGCGCCGGCTCGGTCACTGCCGACCGCAAGATCCGCGACCAGCTCGCGGCCTGGGAGCAGGCGGGTTACGGCCATCTGCCGGTCTGCATGGCCAAGACGCAGTATTCCTTCTCGACCGACCCGTCGCTGCGCGGCGCGCCGGAGGGTCACGAGATCCCGGTGCGCGAGGTGCGGCTCTCGGCCGGGGCGGGCTTCGTCGTGGCGATCTGCGGCGAGATCATGACCATGCCCGGCCTGCCGCGGGTGCCGGCGGCCGAGACCATCCGCCTCGACGACGCGGGCGAGGTCGAAGGGTTGTTCTGAGCGCTGCCGGCGGCTGCGCCGGCGCCAGGAGGTCACGCAGATGGCAGACAGGATTCCCTGGAAGGTCGGCGAAACGCCGTCGCTCACCGGCTACATCACCACGGTGAAGTCCTGCATGGGGCGGAGCTGTCGCGACCTCGAGGAGGCGCTCGGCTATCGCGCCGGGGCGTTGCGCGACGGCTACTTCCTTGCCCTGCTGGACGAGACGGTCGGCGTCGATGATTTCGAGTTCCGCGGCTATACCCATTTCGAGGACGGTGTGCCGCGCGGGGCGGGCGAGACCGTGCACGACCGGCTGAAGAACGGCTTTCTGCGCAGTCCGCTGGAGTACGACCGCCGCCACGGCTGGCCGCGGCTTCTCGAACGGGGGGCTGCGCGGATCAACCGCCGCGGGGCCGAGCGGAGCTGCAAGGTGCTTCCGCTGCGCGACCGTTCCGAGATCGACTACAAGCCCGGCGGCGGCATCGTGCAGTTCAAGCTGACGCCGCGCCCCAAGCGGTTCCGCATCGTCGCGATGGTGGCCGCTGGCGAACAACTGCAGCGCATCGCCGATGCACAGGGCGAGCGGTTCGTGGTGAAGGCAGAGGCATGAAGGATCCGTGCCTGCCCGAACTCGCGGCGCCGGAAAGCTGCGCCGACATGGCCGCGCTGCGCGCCGCCATCGATGCGCTGGATGTCCGGCTGGTGGCGTTGCTCGCCCGCCGGGCCGGCTATATCGACCGGGCCGTGGCGCTGAAGCAGGCCGCCGGCCTGCCCGCGAACATTCCTGCTCGGGTCGAGGAGGTGGTGGCCCGGGTGCGGGCCCGTGCCGGGGTCGAGGGCCTGGATCCAGATCTGGTCGAGACGCTCTGGCGCGAGCTGATCGCCTGGTCGATCGCCCGTGAAGAGCGCGTGCTGGGGCCGGGCGATGCGGCATGAGGCGCGATCGCGGCGCCGGCCCGGGCGGCCCGGCCTGATGGACATCGAACGTCATCGAACCGAGGGGTAGGAGAGCGCAATGGCAGTGATCCTCGACGGCAAGGCCTTCGCGGCACGGCTGCGTGCCCGCGTGGCCGAGGCGGTGGCCGGGATGGCGGGGCAGGGGGTCACCCCCGGCCTTGCCGTGGTGCTGGTGGGCACGGATCCGGCGAGCGAGGTCTATGTGCGCTCCAAGGGCCGGGCGACGCGCGAGGCGGGGATGCAGAGCTTCGAGCATCGGCTGCCCGCCGACACACCGGCATCGGAGCTGATGGCGCTGGTTGCCCGGCTCAACGCCGATCCGGCCGTGCACGGCATCCTCGTGCAGTTGCCGCTGCCGGCCCATCTCGACGCCGCCGCGGTGATCGCCGCGATCGATCCGGCAAAGGACGTGGACGGCTTCCACATTTCCAATGTCGGCCTGCTGGCCACCGGTCAGAAGGCGCTGGTGCCCTGCACGCCGCTGGGCTGCCTGATGCTGCTGCGCGGTCATCACGGCAGTCTCGCCGGCGCCGAGGCCGTGGTGCTGGGCCGCTCCAACATCGTCGGCAAGCCGATGGCGCAGCTCTTGCTCGGGGCCGACTGCACCGTCACCATCGCCCATTCGAAGAGCCGCGATCTCGCCGGGATCTGCCGTCGCGCGGATATACTCGTCGCCGCGGTGGGGCGGCCGCAGATGGTGCCGGGCGACTGGGTGCAACCGGGCGCCACGGTGATCGACGTCGGCATCAACCGCGTGACCGATGCGCAGGGCGCCGGCCGCCTCGTGGGCGACGTCGATTTCGCCTCGGCCGAGGCGGTGGCCGGGGCGATCACCCCCGTGCCCGGCGGCGTCGGACCGATGACCATCGCCTGCCTGCTGGCGAATACCGTCACCGCCGCCGCCCGCGCCCATGACCTGCCGGAGCCCGAGCGGCTCGGGCTCTGAGCGCCGCGAGCGGGTCGCCGCCTGCCTTGCCGTCCGGGCCGGGCATCTTGCCGCACCCTGAAGGCATCTGCGGGATACCTCTTTCATTCGATCCGGGGCAGGATGGCCGGACCGCCGCCTGCGGCATTCGCCGCCTTGTTCTGTGTGCAACGGTATTCTAGAAGGCGGCAAAGAACACCACTCCGCGACGCATCTCATTGCGGCGGGAAACAACCGGACGGGAGCGCAGCATGGCCGACGCAGTCACCCACGGTCAGGGGCACGAGGACAAGCGGAGCTTCTTCACCCGCTGGTTCATGTCCACGAACCACAAGGACATCGGCATCCTCTATCTCTTCACGGCCGGCATCGTCGGCTTCGTCGCGGTGGCCTTCACGGTCTACATGCGGATGGAGCTGATGGACCCGGGCGTGCAGTACATGTGCATGGAGGGGGCCCGACTGACCCCCGCCCCCGAGGGCGACTGCACCCCGAACGGCCATATCTGGAACGTGCTCGTCACCGCCCACGGCATCCTGATGATGTTCTTCGTGGTCATCCCGGCACTGTTCGGCGGTTTCGGCAACTACTTCATGCCGCTGCACATCGGCGCGCCCGACATGGCGTTTCCGCGGCTGAACAACCTCAGCTACTGGCTCTATGTGGCCGGCTCCACCCTCGCCGTCGCCTCGGTGCTCTCGCCGGGCGGCAACGCCCAGCTCGGTTCGGGCGTGGGCTGGGTGCTCTACCCGCCGCTCTCGACCCTCGAGGGCGGCTATTCGATGGATCTCGCGATCTTTGCGGTCCATGTCTCGGGCGCCTCCTCGATCCTCGGCGCGATCAACATCATCACCACCTTCCTGAACATGCGCGCGCCGGGCATGACGCTGCACAAGGTGCCGCTGTTCGCCTGGTCGGTGTTCATCACCGCCTGGATGATCCTTCTGGCCCTGCCGGTGCTCGCCGGCGCCATCACCATGCTGCTGACCGACCGCAACTTCGGCACCACATTCTTCGATCCCGCCGGCGGCGGCGACCCGGTGCTCTATCAGCACATCCTGTGGTTCTTCGGCCATCCGGAGGTCTACATCATCATCATCCCCGGCTTCGGCATCATCAGCCATGTCATCGCCACCTTCAGCCGCAAGCCGATCTTCGGCTACCTGCCGATGGTCTATGCGATGGTGGCGATCGGGGTGCTGGGCTTCGTGGTCTGGGCGCACCACATGTACACGGTGGGCATGTCGCTGACCCAGCAGGCCT
>SLBI01000160.1 GCA_007126375.1 Paracoccaceae bacterium | reverse complement strand
GTCTTGCGCCGCAGCCGATGGCCGAGGACGCGCTGCTGACGGGGCCGCTGGAACCGACCAACGAGCCCTATGCCATCGCCAAGATCGCCGCGATCAAGCTCTGCGAGAGCTACAACCGGCAATACGGCACCGACTACCGCAGCGTGATGCCGACGAACCTCTACGGCCCCGGCGACAACTTCCACCCCGAGAACTCCCATGTCCTGCCCGCGCTGATCCGCCGCTTTCACGAGGCGGTGCAGGCGGGCGCCGGGGAGGTGACGATCTGGGGCTCGGGCACGCCCCGGCGCGAGTTCCTGCATGTCGACGACATGGCCGAGGCGAGCCTCTTCGTGATGGACCTGCCCAGGGATGTCTATGACGCCAGCACGCAGCCGATGCAGAGCCACATCAATGTCGGCACCGGCACGGATGTCTCCATCGCCGAACTGGCCGGGATGGTGGCCGAAGTCGCGGGCTTCCGCGGCCGGCTGGTGTTCGACACCGCCAAACCCGACGGCGCGCCGCGCAAGCTGATGGAGGTGAGCCGCCTCGCCGCCATGGGCTGGCGCGCCCGGATCGGGCTGCGCGAAGGCATCGCCGACGCCTTCCGCTGGTATCTGGAGAACGCCGCCACGGCGCGGCAGTGAGGCCCCGATGACCGCTCCGCACCCCACCGTCACCCCCAACAGCTGGGAGTTCCTGCGCGATGCGATGATCGCGCCTGCGGGTTTCCGCGAATACGACGCGCGCTGGCGCTATCCGCAGGAGATCAACCTGCCCGGCATGACCGCCCTGGGGCTGGGGCTGGGCACGCAGATGCAGGCCCGCGGAATCCGCCCCGAGATCGTGGTCGGCAACGACTACCGGGACTATTCGCTGGCGATCAAGCAGGCCCTCGCGATCGGGCTGATGCAGGCCGGGATCCGCGTGCGCGACATCGGCCCCGCGCTCTCGCCCATGGCCTATTTCGCGCAGTTCCACCTCGATGTGCCGGCCGTCGCCATGGTCACCGCCAGCCACAACCCCAACGGCTGGACCGGGGTGAAGATGGGCTTCGACCGACCCCTCACCCATGGCCCGGCCGAGATGGCGGAACTGCGCGACATCGTGCTGGAGGGCCGCGGCCGGCCGCATCCGGGCGGGGCCTACGAGACCGTGGCGGGGGTCGAGGACGCCTATCTCGACGATCTCGTCGGCGATCTGCGCCTCGCGCGGCCCCTGCGCGTGGTCTGCGCCACCGGCAACGGCACCGCAGGGCGTTTCGCGCCGCGGCTGCTGGAACGGATCGGCGCCGAGGTGATCGCCCTGCACACGGCACTCGACTATACCTTTCCCAACTACAACCCCAACCCGGAAGCGCTGGAGATGTTGCACGACATGGCCCGCGCCGTGCGCGCCCATGGCGCCGATCTCGCGCTGGGGTTCGACGGCGATGGCGACCGCTGCGGGGTGGTGGACGACGAGGGCGAGGAGATCTTCGCCGACAAGGTCGGCGTGCTGCTCGCCCGCGACTGGGCCGCGCTGCACCCCGGCGCGCGCTTCGTCGTGGATGTGAAATCCACCGGCCTCTATGCCGCCGATCCGGTTCTGGCCGAACGCGGCGCCACCACCGAATACTGGAAGACCGGGCACAGCCACATGAAGCGGCGCGTGCGCGACACGGCAGCGCTCGCGGGCTTCGAGAAGTCGGGGCACTACTTCCTCGCGCCGCCGGTGGGGCGCGGCTACGACTGCGGCCTGCGCGTGGCGGTGGAGATCTGCCGCCTGCTCGACCGTCACGCCGGGCAGAACCTGTCGGATCTGCGCCGCGGCCTGCCGGTGACCTTCGCCTCGCCCACCATGTCGCCCTTCTGCCCCGACGCGGAGAAATACGCCGTCGTCGACCGGCTGACCGAACGGCTGCAGGCGATGGCCGCGGCCGGCGAGACGCTTGCGGGCCATGCCATCGGGGGTGTCGTCACCGTCAACGGCGCGCGGGTGCAACTGGCGCATGGCGGCTGGGCACTGGTGCGCGCCTCGTCGAACACGCCCAATCTGGTGGTGGTTTGCGAAAGCCCGGACAGCGACGGGGATCTGCGCGCGATCTTCCGGGCGCTGGATGCGGTGATCCGCACCGAGCCGTCGGTAGGGCACTACGACCAGAGCCTCTGAGCCGGGCTCAGCCGGGGGCGGGACCCGCGGCCGCGTAATGGCCGCGCAATTCGGCCAGATGCGTGGCCATGTCCAGCGGCGGGCGCACCGGGCCGGCCCAGTAATCGGCGGCAGTGATCCGCCCGTCCAGCAGCGCGGCGATGCGGCCCGCGAAGCCGGCCGCATCGCCGGCGCGGAACACCATCGCGTCGCAGCCGGCAAGTTCGCGCGCGCCGCCGCGATCGGACGTCAGCAGCGGGATGCGGCGGGCATGCATCTCGATCGCCACCTGCGGCAGCGCATCCTCCCACAGCACCGGCACGACGCCGACATCCACCCCGGCAAGGATCGTGTCCAGCGCCTCCTGCGCATAGCCGTCATGAAAGGTGAAGCCGGCGCAGCGGCGGCCCACCGCCTGCAATTGCGCCAGCGCGGCGGCATCCTCGGCCGGGGCGGCGACGGTCAGATGCAGCCGCGCCGCCAGCGCCGCGGGCAGCGCCGCCAGCGCCTCGATCAGGAAATAGAAGCCCTTGTCGCGCCGCATGTAGCCCAGATAGCCCAGCCCCAGCGTGCCGTCGGCGCGCAGGATCGCCGGGCGCGGCGGGGTGGCGGCGAACCGGGCGGCATGGGCGGTGCCGATGTAGCTGGTGCGCAGGATCTCCGGGCGCACGCCATGGGCCTCGGCAATCGCGCGCACCCGGTCCGAGACGCAGAGCACGCGGTCGCAATGGGCGTTGATCAGGGCCACCATGCGGGCCCGGCGCGCGGCAAAGGCCGCGGCCGCCGGCGGCGGACCCGCCGGCATCAGCATCGCCCGCGGCGCCTTGTCGATCAGCGCATCGACCTGCATGTCAACCTGCATGCTCTTCTGAATTCCTGCCTGCACACGGTTCTGCATGCGCATCCGCGCGCCCATGCGGCGCGCGCCCCGGCGCATCCGGGTGGCCAGCCGCAGGGCCCGGCCGCCACTGCGCATCACAGTGCGGAACACCCGATCGAACAGCGGCGTGCCGGGGCGGATGCCGGCGGTCTTCAGCCGATAGGCCAGCGCATGGGCGGCACGCACCACCTGCGGGTTGTGCCGGTGCGGCAGGCAGTCGGTGCAGGCCCGCCCGCCGGCGAAATCGGCGCAATGGGCGCGCTCCTGCCACCACAGGTTCACCTGCGGGCAGAACGGATAGTAGTTGTGCAGCGACAGCACGAAGCGGGTCTGCGGCCAGCGCGCCTTCAGCCCCAGCACCCCGGCCGGCAGCCCCTCGAGATTGTTGAAATGCACCGCGTCGAAGGGGCCGTGCACGGCCAGGAAATCGGCCAGGGCCGCGACCGTGGCCGGGTGGTCGAGCTGCGTGGCATCGCCGAAGGCGTTGTGCGCCGGCGACAGCACGCCGGAATTGACGATCTCGAAGCGGCGGGCGCGGTGGTCGTCGGGGCCGTGGCGCAGCCGCTCCCAGCGCGGCCGGCCGGGCATCAGGTCGTAGGAGATGCCGGCCGACAGGAACCAGGCGTCGATGTCGCCGGCTTCGGCGCAGGCGCCCATCAGGTTGCGCTGATAGAGCGTGACGCCGCCGCCGCGCCGTTCCTCGTCGAGACAATCCACCCAGTTGTAGACGAGGATCTTCATTCCCCGGGCCGGTCGGGCGCCGGGCCGGGCGCGGGATCGGGCAGCTCGTCCTGCAGCCAGCGGCCGCGCTTCACGCCGTTGAAATAGATCCGGATCGGCCCCGGCTTCTCGAACCGGTCGAGGATGGTGTTGGCGTTCTGCTTCACCAGCGGGCTCTGCATCGCCGGATCGAAGGGCACGCCCAGGAAATGGCAGATCCAGCCCTCGAAGCCGGGCGCGAACATCTCGCGATACTCGATCTCGGTCTTCCGGTGCGGCAGCGCATCGAGCCACAGCCTGAACAGCCGGTCGAAGGTCTCGTACTCGTGCCAGCGCTGGCTGATCTGGCGCGGCGTGGCGCGGATCTTCGGCGGCGGCGCGTCATCGGGCCGGGTGCGCGCCCATTCCTTCGTCTCCACCGCCCGGATCAGCGAGGAGACCTGCGCCAGCCGGTTGTCGCGGCGCACATGGATCAGCCGGATGTCGGGCGAGGCGGCGATATGGTCGAGCACGCGGATGTTGTGGCCGATCATGAACTTGAAGCCGACGAGGTCGCGGCCCGGGGCGCGGTGGCGCCGGAAGAACCCCTCGAAGAAGCCGACCGGGTCGCGGTCGCGCGCCAGCACCGCCTCGAAGCTGTCGTCGCGGTCGCCGCCGATGCCGACGATGGCATGGGGGTTGAACTGCTCGCCGCTGCAATGGACCCGCGGATGGGCGTTCAGCAGCGTCATCAGATAGGTGGTGCCGCTGCGCGGCAGGCCCATGATCAGAAACCGTCGCATCCCGCCTCTCCCGCAGCCTCCGAGCCCGGGCGATGCATAGGAGCCCGCCCCGATGCGGTCAACGCGGGCGGGCGCTGGCCGAGGCCGGCCCGGCTTGCTAGAAGCGGATCGCCGCGATGCGCGATGCCGGCGAGGAATGCAGCATGAGCGAACGACCCTATCTGATCCTGACGCTGCGGCGCACTGGCGGCACCTCGCTGATGTCCTTTCTGGCGCGCGTCTCGTCCTTTCCGCCCCTGCAGCACGAACCGCTGAACGCGGACCGTGTCTGGGGACCGCTCACGAAGGCGTTCCGCAAGACCGGCGATGCCGCGGCGCTGGAGGCAGCGCTTGCACAGAGGCTGGAGCGCCGGCCGAACATCAAGCACTGCTTCGAGTTCCTGCCCTATCGCATCACCCTGGCGCTGATCGAGGCCTGCGCGGCGCGCGACTATGCGATCTTCCTGCTGACCCGGCGCGACGAGGCGAGCCGGTTGCGCTCGCTGGTGGTGGCGCAGGCGACCGGGGCCTGGGGAACGCAGCAGGCGGCGGAAATCTATCCGCGCATCCTTGCCGGCGAGAAGAGCCTTGCCGCCGTCGATCTGGAGACCGTGCGCAAGCGCGCCGCCGCCGACGCCGCCGCGCTGGGGATGGTGCTGCGTTTCCTGCGGCACCGCCGCATCGCCCATGACTGGCTGCTGTTCGAGGAAATCTACGCCCGCGACGGCGGCATCGAGGCCCGCGCCTGCGAGATCGCCACCCGGATCGGCCTCGCCGTCGCCGCCGACGATCCGCGGCTCGAAGCCTTCGCCGAACGTGCCGGGCAGGGCTCGGCCGACATCCTGCCGTTCCTGCCCAATGCCGAAGCCCTCGGCGCGCTGGTCGAGGAACTTTCCCTTACGTAAGGCCGGGCGCATCTGGCCTCGCCCGCAACCGCCCGCTAGGCTTGCCGAGATGATGGCGACAGGAGACGGCCCATGCATGTGATCGTCCACATCGGACAGCCTAAGGCAGGATCTTCGGCGATCCAGATAGCGCTGCGCGCCGAGCGCGAGGGGCTACGGGAACAGGGGGTCACACTGGGGCCATTGCAGCGGGCACTATCCCTTGCTCTGCACAAGAACGACGTGGTGAGCAGAGTTCCTGGTCTGCGCCTGCGATTTGGTTCGATGGACAAGGCTCGTGCCCAGAGCGAGGCACGTTGGAAATGGTTTGCAGAAAACATCCGGGATACCCAGCCATCC
>SLBI01000126.1 GCA_007126375.1 Paracoccaceae bacterium | reverse complement strand
TATTGCGTCGATCCGGTCGGCACGCGGCAGCGTGGCGGTGCCGCCTTCGTGCTGTTCGGCGCCTGCGCCGCGCTGACCGGCGAGGGCCGGCTGCCGGCGCGCCGCGCTGTGCTCTCTGCGGCCGTCTCGCCGCCGGGCGACGGGCCGGCGGTGGCGGGCGATGCCGCAGCGATGGTTGCCTTTTTCGAGACAGCGACGGGCCGCGCACTGCTGTCGCGCTCCGGCGAGGCTGCGGCGGTGCGGCTGATCTCCAGCGAGATGCGCGACGGGGTGCTCTATCTCCGGCTGACCGACTCCAGCCCCTTCGAGGGCGCCACGGTCGCCGGAGACTACTGGCGCGCCCTCTTCGACGTCGGACCGCATGTCATCTCGCTCTCGGCGATCCCGCTGCAGAACCGGCCGCTGGGCCCCGAGGGCACGCGCGCCCTGCTGGAGAGCTTCGTAGCCCGCACCCGCGCCGCGAACGCCGCCGCCGCTTCGGCGGCGGCGGACGGCGTGCCGGAGGCGGCGCCCAGCGCGCCGGAAATGGAGCAGCAGGGCCTTGACAGGCCGCTGTAACGGTCCTGCGGCCCGACCGGAGTTCGAGAACAGCACGCGCGCCCGGCAGGGAATCGGCCGGCGGTGATGATGCGCGGGGCGGACGCGACGAGCGGGGCGCCCGGCGCTGAAGCCGGCGCCGATCATGCAGGCCCTCTTCGACCGGTATCGTGCCGACCATTGCTGCCGACCAAGACGGCCTCCGACCTCGCGGAGGACGCGCAGTTGCTGAAGGCTCGGCCCGGCCTTCGTCGCGCGCAGGATGCACCTGGTCACGCGGGCCGATGTCGACCGCTTCCACAGGGGCTTGGCGCACAGGCCCCATCGCGCCGACCGGGCGCTGGCGCAGCTTTTCAAGGCGATGAAGAGTGCCGAAGTCCGGGGCCGGCGCCCGGACCGCTCGCACCCGTACGCCATGTCCGGAAGTTCGCCGAGAGGCGCCACGGGCGCTTCCTCCCGTCTCCCGAGCCGGACCCGCCGGGGCCGGGTGCTGCGGCAAGCCGTGCGCGACGGCTTCCTGTCCCTGCCGCCGCGCAGGGATGGCCCTGCGGCGCCGGACTGTCACAGCCCCCGACCCAATCTTTGGCTTGACGGCCGCAGCTCTGTCTCCCATCCTCAAATGTATCAGCGGTAGCACAGGTTTCTGAAACATTCGGAGCCAGGTTGGCAGCATAATGGCCGGACGGGTGGTTGTCTTGCCGTACAGCGGAGGGGCGTGAGATGATGGCAGGAACAGATGGCCCTGCAGCTGCAGTGCATTGGAAGGCTGGCGGCACCGACAAGCTGACCACTCTGCCTCCTGCAGACGCCTGCGCCGTCCGAACCGCCTGGGACGCGCTGGAACGGGCCGGTGCCGGGCGAAGCCACCGGGGTCCGGGAACGCTCCGGCGGACCACGGTATGGCGTGCGACGGAGCGAAGGGAGTTTCGCCTCGGCGAGGGCATGGCGCAGCGACGCCCGATGCCGGAGATCGGCCGGACCCCGATGTCCCTCTCCGCCATCCGCTTTCAGCGCAGGCTTGATGCCTGCCGGCAGCACCCGGCGAGGGCGGGTCGTCTTGCCGCCTTCAAGTTGACGGCGCGTCCCGACCCTGCGGCCTCTCGTTCCCATCCAGCTCCGCAGATTCCGGCGAGGTCGACATGAACACCTCGCGAAGGCGCGCGGCACATGGACTGGTGCACGAGGTTCTCGGAATGCGCCTTCCGGTTCTGGGGGCACCGATGGGCGGCGTCGCCGGCCCCGAACTTGCCGCTGCGGTTTCCAGCGCGGGCGGGCTCGGCATTCTGGGGCATGCGAACCTGCCTCCGGCGCAGGTGCAAGCCGAAATCCGGCAGGCCCGGCGCTGGACCGGAGCTCCCATCGGGATCGGTCTGCTGTTCCCGACCAACCCGCGCCCGGAGTCGAGCACGGTCGGTGCAAGCGCGCCGCCGCTGCCCGAATTCCTGCGGGAACTGGGCACGCCGGACCCATCGGTCTCGGTGGTGGATGAACGGACCTACGATCACGAACTCGCTGCCGAGCGGCTTGAGATCGCCATCGCCGAGGGCGTGGAGGTGCTGGCCTGCGGGCTTGGCGTGCCCGAAGCGGTGGTCGAACGGGCGCACCGGGGAGGCATGAAGGTCGTTTCGCTGGTGGGCAGCCGCAAGGCCGCACTGGCGGCCGAAGCACGCGGCGTGGACGTGATCGTCGCGCAAGGCCACGAAGCCGGTGGGCACACCGGGCGGACGTCGAGCCTGGTGCTCTGGCCGCAGATCGTGGATGCGGTCCGGTTGCCGGTGGTTGCCGCCGGCGGGATTGCCGACGGCCGCGGAATGGCGGCGGCGCTGATGCTCGGAGCGGCGGGGGTTCTGGTGGGCACGCGGCTGCTGGCCACGCCCGAGGCGCGCACGGCGCAGAGCCACAAGGATCGCCTGGTGGCGATGGAGGAGGACGATACGGTGGTGTCGCGGACCTACACCGGCAAGCCCTCGCGGGTGATCCGGAACCGCTTCACCGACGCCTGGAAGGGGCATGAGGAGTCCGTGCTGCCGATGCCCGCGCAGTGGGAGATGGTGGCCCCGCTTGTCGTGCCGGCCAAGGCGGCCGGATCGATGGAACTGGCAAACTGGCCGACCGGACAGGGCGCGGTGCTGGTCAGGCGAGAATCGCCTGCGGCCGAGGTCATCCGCGAAATGGCGCAGGAGGCGGCGGCGCTTCTGGCCATGGGACAGGAGCTTTCCCGGCAACTGTCGGCTGCCGTACCTGACAACACCTCGGCGGCAGGCTGAACCGATGCTCCGCTACATCCTCCGGAGGGTGGTGCAGGCGGCTCTGACGGTCTTCGGGGTCGTGACCGCCGTCTTCTTCCTCGTGCAACTCAGCGGGGACCCCTCGGCGCTGCTGTTGCCCCCCGATGCCACGCCGGAAGACGCGGACCGGTTGCGCACCTCGCTCGGGCTCGACCGGCCGCTTCCCGTGCAATACATCCAGTTTCTCGGCAATGCCCTGACAGGCGATTTCGGCAACAGTTTCCGCCAGCGGACACCCGCGCTCAAACTGGTGCTGGAGCGGCTGCCCGCGACGCTGGAACTGGCGTTCACCGCCTTTGCTCTCGGGCTCGTCCTTGCGTTTCTCGCCAGCCTCGTGGTGCGACTCACGCGCAGCGAGCGGTTGCGCACCGGACTGCTGTGGATGGCATTCTCGCTGCAGGCGATCCCGACGTTCTTCTTCGGGCTTCTGCTGATCCTCGTCTTTTCCGTCTGGCTGGGGTGGCTGCCGTCGCTGGGGCGGGGCACACCGCAGCATCTGATCCTGCCGGCGCTGACGCTGGCCACCTTCGAACTTGCGCTCTATCTGCGGCTTCTGAACTCTGCCTTCCTGCAGGAGATGGGGCAGGATTACGTCCGCACCGCCAAGGCCAAGGGCGGCAGCCGGGTGCGGGTTCTGGTGCGTCACGTGTTGCCCAATGCGATGCTTCCGATCGTCACCATCGCCGGCATCAACCTCGGCGTCCTGCTGGGCGGGGCAATCGTGACGGAGACCGTATTCAGCTGGCCCGGTGTCGGGCGGCTGGTGGTTCAGGCGGTCAGCCAGCGCGACTATCCGGTGGTGATCGCCTGCGTCTTCGTCATCTCCCTTGTCTTCGTGCTGCTGAACCTGATTGTCGACCTTCTCTATGCTGTCCTCGATCCCCGGGTAAGATACGCATGAGCGTGCAGCCCGCCCCCCGGCCGCGATGGCGGCCGCCGCTCGGCTCCTGGTCGATGCTGTTCGCGGCGGTGATCCTGTCGCTCATCCTTGCGGTGATCGCGCTGGTTCCGCTCCTGCCCGGCTACGACCCCTACCAGCAGGACATCTTCAACTCGCTGCTGCGACCGGGCAGCGTGGTGGATGGGCGCATCCATTGGCTCGGAACGGATTTCCTGGGCCGCGACCTGCTCAGCCGGATTGCCCTGGCCGGCCGGGTCACCCTGCTCATCGGGCTGTCCGCGGTGTCGCTCAGCCTTGTGGTCGGGGTCATGCTGGGCCTGATCGCCGGCTATTTCCGCGGCCCGCTGGAAAACGTCATCATGGGGCTGGCCGACCTGCAACTGTCGGTGCCGCGGATCCTGGTGGTGATCGCGGTCACGGCGGTGCTGGGGCCCAACCTGGTGACGCTGACGGTCCTGCTGGGGCTGACCAGTTGGGTCACCTACGGCCGGGTGGCGCGGGCGATGACGCTGAGCCTGCGCGAACGCGAATTCGTCCTGTCGGCCACAACACAGGGCGCGAGCAGCGCCTGGAACATCCGTCGCCACATCCTGCCCAATGTGCTGCCGCAGATGCTGATCCTCGGCTCCTACGAACTGGGGCAGATCATCGTGATCGAGGCGGCGCTGTCCTATCTGGGCCTTGGGGTGCAGCCGCCGGTGCCCTCCTGGGGGCGGATGATCAGCGAGGGCCAGGATTTCCTGCAGATCGAACCCTGGCTGGCAATTCTCCCGGGACTGGCAATCTTCATGCTTGTGGCGGGCACCCAATTCCTCTCGCAACGCTTCACGCCCGAAGGCATGCAGGACGCCGATCTGACGGCACTGAGGAAACGGCGGTGAGCGTTCCGGTGCTTGAAACCCGCGACCTGGCGGTCGAGTTCGCCGGCCCGGAAGGGCCGGTAAGGGTGGTCGACAAGGTCTCCTTCACGCTGGATCCCGGCGAGGTGCTCGGCCTCGTGGGCGAGTCCGGCTCGGGAAAGAGCGTCACGCTGCTGGCCGTGATGGGGCTGCTTCCGCCAACCGCGCGCATCGTGTCGGGCGAGGTGCGATTCCTCGGGCAGCGGATCGATACCGCCGACGAGACGGCGCTTCAGCGATTGCGCGGCGGCGACATGGCGATGATCTTTCAGGATCCGATGACATCGCTCAACCCGGTCCTGCGGATCGGCACCCAGATCGCCGAGGCGATCGCGCTGCACCGGCCGGGGCTGGGGCGCCGGGCCATCGCCGCGCGGGTGGTGGAGTTGCTGGGGATGGTGGGCGTACCCGACCCCGAGGCACGTTCCCGGCAGTTCCCGCATGAATTCTCGGGCGGCATGCGCCAGCGGGCCATGATCGCCATGGCCATCGCCAACGAACCGAAGCTGCTGATCGCCGACGAGCCGACCACCGCGCTGGACGTCACGATCCAGGCGCAGGTGATGGAGGTGCTGGAAGAGGTTCGCGCGCGCACCGGCAGTTCCATGGTGCTGGTGACGCATGATCTGGGGCTGGTGGCCGAGACGGCGCAGCGCATTGCGGTGATGTATGCCGGCCGCATCGCCGAGTTGGCGCCGACCGAGGCGATCTTCGAGCGGCCCGCGCATCCCTACACGATCGGCCTGCTGGCCAGCCTGCCCAGCCTGGATGCGACGGGCGAGATGCTGGCCTCGATCCCCGGCCAGCCGCCCGACATGCGCCAGCGGCCGCCCGGTTGCGCCTTCCACCCCCGATGCCACCTTGGCAGGGATCGCACCCGATGCGCCGGCGAACGGCCCGTCCTTGCGGCGCTTGGCGACGGCCGCCTCGCCGCCTGCCATTATGCCCGCGAGGCCGAGGCGGGGGCGGCCACTGCGATACCCTCCGGCGTGGGGGTTGCGGGATGAGCGGGGGGGAACTGCTGCGCCTCGAAGGGCTGGAAAAGCACTTCATCCTGTCCCGCGGGCTGGGCTGGTCGCGCCGCCGGCTGCGCGCGGTGGACAATGTGAGCTTCGCGATACCGGCCGGCCAGACTCTGGGGCTGGTGGGTGAGTCGGGCTGCGGGAAATCCACGCTGGGCCGGGTGCTGGTGGGGCTGATCGCGCCCACGGGGGGGCGCATCCTGCTGGACGGGCAGCCGGTCAGCCCGGCCCGAAGCCAGACCGAGCGGCGTCATATCCAGATGGTGTTCCAGGATCCCTACGCCTCGCTCGACCCGCGCATGACGATCCACGAGGTCGTGGCCGAGCCCCTGCGCATCAACGGCGGCTACACGCCCGAACGGGTGGACGCCCTGCTTGCGCAGGTCGGCATCGCCGCCGAGGCAGGACGGCGCCTGCCGGCGCAGTTCTCGGGTGGGCAGCGCCAGCGCATCGCCATCGCGCGGGCGCTTGCGCTCGACCCGCGCATCCTGATCCTCGACGAGGCGGTCTCGGCCCTCGACGTCTCGATCCAGGCGCAGATCGTGAACCTGTTGCGCGAACTGCAGCGTCGGATCGGGCTGACATATCTGTTCATCTCGCATGATCTCAGCGTGGTGCGGCACATCTCGCAGCAAGTGGCGGTGATGTATCTCGGCCGGATCGTCGAGATCGGACCCTGCGCGCAGGCGCTGGACAGTCCGGCCCACCCCTATACCCAGGCCCTGCTGTCGGCCGCCCCGGACCCGCGGCGGCGCGGGCGGCGGCGGATCGTGCTGGCCGGCGACCTGCCAAACCCGCTGGACCCGCCCTCGGGCTGCGTGTTTCGCACCCGCTGCTTCAAGGCGACCGAGCGCTGTGCCCGCGAGGTGCCCGCGCTGGCGCCTCTGCCTGACGGGCGGCAGGTGGCCTGCCACTACGCCGAAGCCGTGGACCGGACCCGCCTGGCAGAACTGCTCGTGCCCCTAACGAGAGCGTCCCAAGACGCCGGAATCCCGATCACCAAGGAAACCCACAAGGAGGACCCGAAATGAAACGCATCCCGTCCCGCCGCCGCCCAGCCGCCCTGATGGCGGCGGCGCTGGTGGCGCTGGCACTGGCCGCACCGCTGCCGGCCGAGGCCCAGCGCCAGATCGTCGTGGCCCAGAGCTCGGACGCCCTGAACCTGGATCCCAGCATCGACACCTCGCCGATCTCGCTGAACCTGTTCCAGAACATCTTCGACGGGCTGACCGAGATCGCCGCCGACGGCAGCGTGCAGCCCAAGCTTGCCACCTCGTGGGAGAGCAACGCCGACAGCACCGAGTGGAGCTTCACGATACGCACCGATGCGCTGTGGCACGACGGCACGCCGGTGACGATCGACGACGTGATCTGGACCTACGAGAAGATCCTCGCCGACGAGGGCTCACCGGTGCGGGCCTACCTGACGCGGGTGGAGAGCATCGAACGTGTGTCCGATGACACGCTGCGGTTTCACCTCAGCCGTCCCTTCGCACCCTGGCCGCGGCAGCTGACGCTGGTCTCGATCATGCCCGAGGCCACCTATACCGAGATGGGCGCAGAGGCATTCAACCAGGCGCCGGTGGGGTCCGGCCCGTTCCGCTTCGTCTCCTGGGTGCGCGACGATGCCATCACCCTGGAGGCCAACCCCGACTACTGGGGCGGAGCGCCACAGATCGACCGGGTGATCTTCCGCCCGGTGCCGGCGGAAGCGACCCGGGCTGCGGCGCTGCTGTCGGGCGAACTCGACATCGTGCCGCTTCTGCCGCCGGCGCTGGTCCCGCGGATCGAAGCGGCGGCCGGAGTGGGGGTGCAGACGGTCGAATCGAACCGTGTCCTCTACATCGGCTTCGATACCAACTTGCCGCCCTATGACGACGCGAACCTGCGCCGCGCAATCGACCACGCGATCAACCGCGAGGCCATCACCGAGCGGCTCCTGCGCGGGCTGGGCGTGCCGATGGGGCAGATGGTGGCCGAGGTGACCTTCGGCTTCGACCCCGCCATCGGCCCGACCGCCTTCGACCCCGACCGGGCCCGTGAACTGCTGGCCGAATCGTCCTATGACGGCGAGGAGCTGACATTCCTCTACCCCAACAACCGCTACGCCTTCGGGACCGAGGTGGCGCAGGCCATGGCCGGGATGATGGAGGACATCGGCCTCAACGTGCGACTGGAGGGGATGGAGTACTCGGCCTACTTTCCGTTGTGGTTGCGCAACCAGCTCAACTCGATCCACATGTTCGCCTTCGGCCCCTCGATCATGGACGCGGCGCTGCCGCTGGGGTCGCTGTTCGCGTCGAACTCGCGCGGCTACTGGTCCGACCCGCGGGTGGACGAGTTGATCGACGCCCAGCTCGCCGAGGCCGACCCTGCGGCGCGGCAGGCGCTGATCAGCCAGATCTGGCAGCTCAACAGCGAGTACCTGCCCTATGTCCCGATCTACACAGAGGTGCAGGCCTATGGCGTGCGCGACCGGGTGAACTGGTCGCCGCGTCCGGACGAACGGCTGCTGTTCCGCGACGCCACCGTGAACGACTGATCGCAACCGAAGGGGCGCGCGCCCGCGCGCGTCCCGCCCCCGCCAGCGACCGGAGATGCCGATGCACAGGCTGACGCTCGACGCCCCCACCACCGCGCTGGTGGTGATCGACATGCAGAACGACTTCTGCGACCCGGAGGGATTCTACGGCCGCGCCGGGCGCGACGTGGCAAGCCTTGCGGCCGTGGCCGCGCCGATCCGCGCCATGGCCGACCGGCTGCGCGCCGCCGGCGGCACCGTGGCCTTTACCCGCCTGGTGCGCGACGAGGTCAAGGGCGCGATGGAGGAACGCCACAGCCTGCGGCCCAAGAGCTGGACCACCACGGGCGAGCGGCTGATCCTCGGCACGCCCGGTGCCGAGGTCATCGATGCGCTTCCGGTCGCCGCGGACGACGTCGTCATCGACAAGACCGGCTATTCCGCCTTTCACGACACGCCGCTCGAGGCCGAGCTGCGCGCCCGGGGCATCCGCACCGTGATGATCTGCGGCGTCACCACCTATGCCTGCGTGCTGTCGTCGGCCTTTGCCGCCTTCGACCGCGATTTCGACGTCGTCCTGCTCACCGACATGGTCGCCAGCTGGAACGCCCGGCTGTGCGAGGACAGCGGAACCATCGTCGACCTGCTGCTCGGCCATGCCGTGCCGGGCGACGCCATCGACCTGCGGCCCGCGCCAAGCGCCGCCGCGAGCTGATCAGGGAGGAAACCATGGCCTATGAGTTCGGCGCGATCGACGCCGTGTGCAATTTCGAATTCGACATGCCGGGGATCGACCGTCCCGAATGGTCCAAGACCTTCATCACCGAGAAGATCGGGATGGATGGCAAGGTCATCAACGGCTACACCATCGACAGCTTCATCGAGAAGATGGACCGCGCCGGGATCGACCATGTGTTCCTGATCGCGGTCCGGGCCGGATCGGCCATGCACAGGATCCACCGCCACATCAGCTACGATCTGGTGGCCGAGGTCTGCGCCCGCCGACCGGACAAGTTCTCGGGCCTCGCCGGGATCGACCCGACGCAGGGCATGGCGGGCCTGCGCGAACTGGAGCGTGGCATCCGCGATTTCGGCTTCGTCGGCGCGCATCTCTATCCGCACTGGTTCGAGATGGCGCCCGACCACGCCCGCTACTACCCCTTCTATGCCAAGTGCTGCGAGCTGGACGTGCCGATCCAGATGCAGGTCGGCCACTGCCTGCGCTATTCGGTGGAACGCCCGCTGCGTTCGGTCGGCCGGCCGATCACGCTGGACACCATCGCCTGCGACTTCCCAGAGCTGAAGCTGGTCGGGATCCATGTCGGCTGGCCCTGGACCGAAGAGATGATCTCGGTCGCCTACAAGCACCCCAATGTCTACATCGGTTCGGACGCCTACGGGCCGAAGCACTGGCCGCCCAGCTTCGTCCATTTCATCAACAGCTGGGGCAAGAAGAAGGTGCTGTTCGGGACCGATTTCCCGGTGGTCGACCTCGAACGCGCGCGCCGCGAGATCGAGGACCTGAACCTGCGGCCCGACTCCAAGCGCCTGTTCCTGCGCAACAACGTCATCGACCTCTACAAGCTGAAGCTGCCGAAGGTCGAGATGGCGGAGGCAGCCGAGTGACCAGTCCGCCCCCCCTGCCCGAGGGCTTCACGCTGCCGGACCTCCTGCGCCGCCCGCTGCCCGAGGTGCGCGCGCTTCAGGACCGCCTGCTCGCCCGCACGGTCGAACTCTGCTACGATGGCCACCCCTTCTACGGCCGGCGGATGCGGGCCGAGGGGCTTCGGCCAGAACACATCCGCAGCTGCGAGGACCTGACCCGCCTGCCGCCCACCAGCAAGGAGGATTTCCTCGACGATCCCGAGGCCTTCATCCTGCGCCACCCGGACCTTGCGGCCGACGAACGGACGCTTTGGAAGATCATGTATACCTCGGGCTCCACCTCCGGGGTGCCGGCGCCGATCCACATCACCACCCGTGACCACTATTCCTACGTGTGGGCCTGCACGCGCCGCGAGGATCTGGTCGACATCCGCCCCGACGACGTGATCGCCAGCCTGTTTCCCCTGACGCAGTTTCCCATGGGCGCCTATGCCCGCGCGCCGGATGAGGCTGCGGCGGTGGGTGCAGGCATCATCTTCGGCCGCACCGGCCGGCCCGGGGGGGTGTTTCCGGTCCAGCAGTCGCTGGACGAAACGGTCGCCCATGTCGCCCGCCACGGCGCGACGGTCCTCTGGGGGGTAGCATCCTTTGTCCGGCGGGTGCTCATTCGCGCCCATGAACTCGGCGAGGATTTCTCGCGCGTGCGCATGAGCATGATCACCGGCGAGGCGACATCGCCCGCCATGCGGGCCGACATGCGCCGCCGCATGCGTGACCTCGGCTGCACGGACGACCTGATCGTGAACCGCTACGGGTCCACCGAACAGGGATCGAGCATGGTCGAATGCACCGAGGGCAGCGGCTTTCACTCGCTCGCCCCCGACCAGGTTTTCCACGAAGTGCTCGACCCCGAAAGCGGCGCCCGGCTGGCTGACGGCGTGCATGGCGCGCTGGCCTTCACCCATCTGATCAAGCGCGGCACGTTGCTGTTGCGCTATCTGGTGGGCGATGTTGTGGCCATCGATCATGCGGCCTGTCCGCATTGTGGCCGCACCTCGCCCCGCGTCGCCTCTGACCTGACCCGCGCGGGCGACATGGTCAAGGTCCGCGGGATGCTGGTCAACCTGCGTGGGCTGAAGGATTGGCTGGAAGAACGCCCCGAAGTCACCGAATACCAGATCGTGCTGCGGCCGGAAGATCCTGCCGATCCGTTCTCCATGGACGCTCTCGTTCTGCGGCTGGCGATGGAATTCGGCGACGAGACGACGGAAAGGCTTCTGGCCGACGCGATCGCCGAGCGGATGCACCTTCGGCCCCGGATCGAACGGGTCAGCCGCGACAGCATCTTCGATCCTCTGATCTCGCCGAAACCGCAGCGTCTCATCGACGAGCGTTGCCGGCCCGACGGGCCCAGGCAGGCCTGACCCCGACCGCGGGAGCACCCAACGGCTGCGATCCGGTTTTCATGCAGACCGCGGCAGGACTTGAGCCCGAAACCGGCTCTGTCGCGACAGCGCCGGATTCAACCCCGGGTTCGGCTTTCTGCACAAGCTGGCAATCGCGGCTTCCTCGGCTGTCTTTGCAAGCGCGCTCTCTTTCCCCCGACTTGGACACCTGGGGAGGGTTCTGGCGGCTCCTCCAGTTACCGGCACTCTGGAAGCCAGGGGCTCAGCGCCGATCCGCCGGCGCACTCGGCGCGTCGTCCATGCGAGCTCGCGCTTGCCGGTTGCGCACCGGCGGCGATCCCGTCGCAACCGCCGGCGCAGGTCATCCGCTGTGCAGGCGGCATCCGCAGCCCTGAGGCGTTGACCGCCCCCGAGCGGACTGGGACAATCGCCTGAACGGCGCGCCGCGCCCGGGAAAGGAGCCCGCCCCCCCATGTGCATCGCCTGCCACCACACCATCCATGCGGCCCGGCACCAGTTCGGCTGGGACAACGCGCTGCCCCCCGCGCTCCATGCCCAGCCGGGACAGACGATCCTGTTTCACTGCCTCGACGCTTCGGCCGGCCAGATCGGCCCCGACGCCACCCTCGACACGCTGACGGCCATGGATTTCGCGCGGGTCAACCCGGTCTCGGGCCCGGTCTGGATCGAGGGCGCGGCCCCCGGCGATGCGCTGAAGATCACCATCGAGGATTTCACGCCGCGGCCGCAGGGGAGCGCCGGCTTCGGCTGGACCGCCAACATCCCGGGATTCGGCCTCCTGTCCGACCAGTTCCCCGACCCCGCGCTGCACCTCTGGCGTTTCGACCCCGACAGCCTGGCACCGGCGCTCTTCGGCCGCGAAGCGCGGGTGCCGCTCAAACCCTTCGCCGGCACCATCGGCACCGCGCCGGCAGAGCCCGGCAGCCATTCGGTCGTGCCGCCGCGCCGCGTGGGCGGCAACATGGATATCCGCGACCTCGCCGCCGGAACGGTCCTCTGGCTTCCGGTCGAGGTGCCCGGCGCGCTGTTTTCGGTGGGCGACACCCACGCCGCCCAGGGTGACGGCGAGGTCTGCGGCACCGCAATCGAAAGCCCGATGGACGCCGTGTTGACCATCGAGCTCGCGAAGGACGCCAATCTCGGGACACCACGCTTCACCACGCCGGGCCCGGTGACCCGGCATCTCGACGCGAAGGGCTACGAGGTCACCACCGGCATCGGCCCGGACCTGATGGCGGCGGCGCGCGACGCGGTGGCGGAAATGGTCGACCTGCTGTGCGCCAGCCGACAGATGGCGGCGGTCGAGGCCTACATGCTGGTCTCCACCTGCGGGGACCTGCGCATCTCCGAAATCGTCGACCGGCCCAACTGGGTGGTGTCCTTCTACTTCCCCCGCTGCGTCTTCGACTGAGACCGGGGCGGCGGCAGCCGTTGCCCGCGCGGCGATGTCATCTGCCTGCAACTGCCGTGCCGGGGCGGATCTGCGCCGGAATGACAAGTTCTTGTCGAATCGGCAGAGGGCTTCGCCTCTTACTCCGGATCGCTGCATTGAGGGATCGCCCACGGCGGTTCGTTGGGCCTTCAGAGATCGAGCTCTTCCAGCAGTGTGGCGAACTGCGCGCCATGCATGTCGCGGTCGAAACGGCTGCCCTGCACGACCGGGCGCGGAAAGGAAAACTTCACCACATGCAGCCCGGGAATGTCGAAGCGCCGCATCAGCTGAGGCATCACGCCGAAGAGCCGCGCAACCCGCTCCGTCTCCAACGCCGGGGCGACGCGGTCGAACGCCTGGTCGGAGCCGCAGAAGATGTCCACCGTGACCTGAAACGGCCCGGCGTTCTTGGCTGCAACCTTGCGGGTCAGGTCACGCAGCAGCGGCATCGCGGAGTCCTTCCGGGCCGATCTCATCCACCGTCAGCCGGAAGGCCGCCATCGGATCGTCCAGCGCCAGGACATGGTTCAGCGCGAATTCGTAGAGCGCGCCGCGGCCGGTCTGCGCCGGCGAGTACGGAAAGGCGAAGGTCGGCAGCGGCTCGTCCTCGGTCAGCGGAAAGTGCAACAGATGGGGGTTGGCAAGCCGCGCGATCTCGTCGGCCCAGCCCGCGCGCGCCGCCGTCACCAGGCAGAGCGCGCCCACTTCGGCCGGCTGGCCGATGCGGGTCTCCAGCGCCCCCATGGCCGCGTCGAGGCCGATCAAGCGGATCTCGATGTCGTAGTCGGCCGCGGTCAGGCCCAGCTTCGCGCCAACCTCGGCCACCAGCCGGGCGTGCAGCCGCGCCGCCCATGTGCGGGCATGCGTGACATAGCGTTCCTCGCGCAGGATGGCGAGAAGCGTGGTCTGGTAGCCGACCAGCCGCGCCCCCTCCAGCTTGACCGTATAGGGGCCGGGCACCCATTCGGAGCCCTCGACCCGCACCCGCCGGGCATCGAGCGCCCGGTAACGCGCGCCGGTCACGTCCAGGTGCCCGCCGGGCTCGTGCAGCCGGAACGGATCGGCGTTCTCGTAAAGCATGTGGGCCGAGACGGAATGCGGCGTGCAGGCGGCCTCGGGTGCCATCGGCTCGACCTCGAAGCCCGTGGCGTCAACGCTGACGCGCACCACGCCGGTGCCGGGGTGGGTCGAGCAGAGCGCGCCGCATTCGGCGATCTTGGCGCCATGCCAGGCCGCGCCGGGGTGGGCACCACGCGCCAGCGGCAGCGCGGCGATGATGGCGGTGTCGGTGCAGCGCCCGGCGATCACGATGTCGGCGCCAGTGGCGAGCGCGGCCTGCACCTGCTCCACCCCGGCCAGGGCAACGACGTTGGCAAGCCCCTCCACCCCCTCGGGGGTGACCTCGGGCGCGGGGGTGAGCGGACGGACCCGGCCCGCATGCATGGCCTCGGCCACCCGCTCCGGGGGCTGCGAGGAATAGAGCCGCGCCACCCGCAGCCGCTGACCCAACTCTGCGGCCAGTTCATGCGTGATCTCGAACATCCAGTCGACGGCGCTGTCGGTGCCGCAGGTGCCCGCGGTCCCGATCACCAGCGGAACGCCCAGCGCAGCGCGCGCCTCCATCAGTGCCCGCCACTCGGCCTTGCAAACGACGCGGGAGTATTTCGACCGCCCCGTGCCCAGCGAATGCGGCCCGCTGTCGGTCGATCCGCCGTCGATGGCGATGAGATCGCAGCCCAGGGCAACGCCGCAGGCCAGCGCCTCGGGCGAGAATCCAAGCCCCAGCACACCGGAGGGGACGAGCACATGGGTTGCCGGGACATGGCTTTCGGGGGCATCGGTGGCGGGCATGGCGGTGTTCCTCCCTGTGCTTCGGGCCTAGCACCACCCTGTTGGCCGGACAAGCAGGCGGCCGGCGGCGATTGACAGCCTCGTTCCGGCCTGCAACTCTGCCGCGACGCATGCGCCCGGCAGAAGGCGCCGGTCGCACCAACGGGAGGAAATACCGATGAAAACCCTGAAAGTGACCGCCCTCGTGGCGGCCGCCCTGTCGTGGGCGGTCCCGGCTGCAGCCGACGATTATCCCTCCGGCACGATCAACTGGGTGATCCCCTTCGGCGCCGGCGGTGGTTCGGACCGGCTGTCGCGCCTGTTCGCCGCCGAGGCCGAGCGTCACTTCGGCGGTGCCCGTCTGAACGTGGAGAACCACCCCGGTGCGGGCGCCGTGACCGGCTGGCTGCATGTGCTGAACCAGCCTGCCGATGGCTACACCGTCTTCAACGCCACCCCCACACCGATCATCACGCTGCTGAGCGAGGAAGATGCCCCGGTCGACCCCTCCCAGATCGAGATCCTCGGCTATCTCGCGGCCTTCGCCTCGGTCCTGGTTGTGCGTGAGGACGAGTTCCCCGACTGGGACAGCTTCGTGGCGGCGTTGCAGGAGCGGCCCATCACCATCGGCGGCACCAATGCGCTGCTGCTCGGTGCGGCCAATGTGATCGACCAGGCCGGTGCCGATGCGATCTATGTGCCCTATGCCAGCACCGGCGAGTCGGTGACCGACTTCCTGGGCGGGCATATCGACGTGGCGGCGGTGACGGAATCCACCGCCCTGACCATCGTGCCGGAAAACGGTATCGCGCTGATCAACACCTCCTCCATCGCGCTGCCCGAAGATGTGGACGACGCTCTGGGCAACCCGCCGATGGCGCGCGACTTCGGCTTCACCGGGCTGGCCTTTCCGCGCTGGGTTGGCATGCATCCCGACACGCCGGAGGAGCGCATGGCGGCCTTTGCCGCGATGTTCGAGGCCGCCGCCACCGACCCCGAGGTCACGGCCGCCTTTGCCGCGGGTGGCGAGCCGATCATCTTCCTCAACCGCGAGGAGGCCGCGGCCGATTACGAGGCGATGGTGAACACCATGCGCAACGCCATCGGCCTGCTGCAGTAAGGGCGGGCCCCGGGGGCACGCCCCCCGGGGACATCCCATGCAGGGGTGGTGGCGCAGCAATCAGGCCGTCGGCCTCTACATCCTGCTCATTGCCGGCGGGTTGTTTCTGTACGTCTGGGCGCAGCCCTGGGCGCATCGGGTGATGCGCGACGGTTTCCTGCTGGGGCTGATGCCGATGATCGGTCTCGGCTTCATGCTGGTCTGCGGGCTGGGCATGCTGGTTGATCCCCTGCGCCGCGAGGTGCCCGAGACGCTGCGCGAGGTCGGCTGGGGCGATGTCTGGGTGCCGCCGGTGATGCTCTTGGCCACCGGCCTGTGCTTCTGGGCCATGTCGTGGCTGGGTTTCGTGCTGGCGGCGCCGCCATTCCTGCTGTTCGTGATGCTGTGGTTCGGCGTCCGGCCGCTGCGGCTGGCGCTGGTGCTTTCGGTGGCGGTGCCGGTGGCGGTGTTTGCCTTCTTCACCCTGCTCGGCGTGCGGCTGCCGCGCGGCGTGCTGGCCGGGTTCCTCTGACCCTCCTTGTGGAGCGCTGCTGATGCAGATCGAGGCCTTCCACGACGCGCTTGCGCTGGTCTTCACGGTCGAGACCCTGGCCTGGCTGGCCATCGGCGTGTTCCTCGGCGTGGGGCTGGGGGCGATCCCGGGCCTGACGGCCTCCACCGGCATCGCGCTGATGCTGCCCTTGAGCTTCACGCTGGAGATCGCCGGCGCGCTGGGCCTGCTGATCGGGCTTTACAAGGGGGCGGTTTTCGGAGGCTCGATCTCGGCCATCAGCTTCGCCACGCCTGGGGCGCCCGACAGCGCGGCAACCGTCTATGACGGCTACAAGCTGACCAAGCAGGGCAAGGGCCGCAAGGCGATCCTGACCGCGCTCTATTCCTCGGTCACGGCGGACACCGCCTCGGACATCGTGGTGATCCTTGTGGCGCCGACCATCGCGCTCCTGGCGCTGCAATTCGGCCCGACGGAGCGGCTGTGGCTGATGGTGGTGGCGATCACGTTGCTGGGCACGCTGTCGGGCCGGCATCTGGCAAAGGGAATGCTCAGCGCGGGGATCGGCCTGTTCCTCGGCACCATCGGCGCCGATCCGGTCAGCAACGTCGCGCGCAACACTTTCGGGCAGGACTGGCTGCGCGACGGCATTCACCTCGTGCCGCTGGTTATCGGCATCTTCGCAATGAGCCAGATGCTGGACCAGGGGCTGGAGCTTCTGCGCCGCAAGCGCGTGCCCGAACGGGTGCAGGAGCGGTTGGCCGACCTCTTCGGCAAGAAATCCGAGGGGCTGACGTTCCGCGAATACCTGTCGTGCTGGCGCGAGATGGGGATCGGCATCGGGGTGGGCACCTTCGTGGGTGCGCTGCCCGGTCTGGGGGCCACCGTGGCGGCCTTCATGTCCTACGGTATCGCCAAGCAGCTTTTCCCGCAGAAGAGGATCGGCGAGGGCTCGATTCACGGCATCGCGGCGGCCGAGTCCGGCAACAATGCAACCGTCGGCCCGACGCTGGTGCCTTTGCTGGCCTTCGGCATCCCCGGCTCGGCCACCGCTGCGCTCATCGGGGCGGCGCTGATCCTGCAGGGCATCACCCCATCGCCGCGGATGTTCACCCTGCACGCCGAGGTGATCTATGCGCTGTTCCTCATCCTGATTCTCGGCAACTTCTTCAACCTCGGGATCGGCCGGGCCTTTGCCTTCGTCTATGCCCGGCTGGGGCAGGTGCCGGGCGAGGTGCTGGTGCCGGTGATCATGCTGATGGCGGTGATCGGCGCCTTTGCCGCGCGGGGCGATGCCTCGGATGTGTACATGATGCTGGGGCTCGGCTTCCTCGGCTTCCTGATGCGGCGCGCAGGCATCCCCGAGGCGCCGCTCGTCATCACCTTCCTGATCGCGCCATTGCTGGAGGAGAACCTGCGCCGCGCCCTGCTGATCAACCGCGGCGACTGGGGCGGCGCGCTGTTCGGCTCGGCGCTCGGCATCGGGCTGGCGGGCTTTGCGCTGTTCGTGATCCTCCTCACCTTCAAGTTGAACGTTGGCCGCCGCATCGCCGGCATCGGCCATGCGGAGGAGGAGCGGCCGAAGCGCTGAGGGATCCCGAGCGCGGTGTCGCAGCGTCAGGCTGCCCCGGGACAGGCGGGGTCAGAATTGCGCCTTGAACACGAAGGGGCCGGACCTTGCCACGGCACCGGCCAGGACGCGGTGCGGCATGACGCGGCGGGGCAGTCCAGCATCGCCACAGGGCATCCGCCTGGGATGCTCGGCTTCCGGTGAGCGTCGCCGAGGACACCCTGAACCTGTCCACTCGGGACCGCTGAAGAAGCCCCGTGCCTCCGATGCACTTTGCCTGTCTGGGGCTGGGAGGCGGGGATACTGGGGCGGAAGAAACGTGGTCAACTGGGACTTTTCATCATCGGGTCTTTGCGGGAGCTGCTTCCGGACGAGCATGGGCTGGTGAGGATCGATCGGGTTCTCGACCTCCACTGGCTTCGCGGTGGAGTGGCCCACCTCTGTTGCGCTGACAATGGCAGCCCCGGCATCGATCCCGAGATTGCCGTGCGTCTCGTGCTGGCGGGGTTTCTGCCTGGCATCGTTCACGACCGGCATCTGATTGACAGTAACCGCCGAGGTGGACGCCCGCCGGCAGCGTCGATGTCCCATGGCCGCGGGTGTTGCAGCACGGCTACAGAGATGCCGTAATGGGTTCGCCCTGAACAAGGCTCATACTTCTGATTTCGCTTGATGGACTGGGGTTCTGGGTGGTCTGGGATTGCAGGGTTTCGTGGGGGTCCGGGCGAAACGCTGCGATTTCGGATGGTGCGATGAAGGCCAGACCCCGGGGGCCGAACAGGACGATCTGCTGTGCCCGCGGCTCACCGGCATGATCGACATGCGTCATGAGCCGGTGAAGCTCGCGGCGCTGATCGACCGGGAGTTCTTCGAGCGGGAGCGGGCGGGGTTCCTCCCCGCGGAGAAGGGCCGACCGGCGACGCCCGCGCGGCTGGTGGCGGGGCTGCTCTGCCTGCAGGACGCGGTCAGGCTCCCGGACGAGGCTGTCGTCGCGCGCCGGGTGGAGACCTCCCTGCCACCACCCCTT
>SLBI01000046.1 GCA_007126375.1 Paracoccaceae bacterium | reverse complement strand
GCGCGCCGCTGGCCGCAGGAGCTCATGGCGGCGCTGGCGTTCGGCCCGGTTCAGAACGCGATCACCGAGGCGCTGCGCCGGTCCGGCCCGCTTGACCCCGCCGAACAGCTCGAGCGCGCCGAACGCTACGCGGACCTCTGCAGGCGCCACGTGCTGCTGAGCGACAAGCTGATGGATGCGCTGCATCTGATCCACCTCGTCACGCTGCCGGAGCCCGAAAGCGCCGCTGCGCGGTCCAGTCTGTCACCGGAGCGCAGGAAGAGGATCAATGCGATGGAACGGCGCCGAAGTTTGTCCGCGATGGACGCCGAGAGCCGACGGGCGGCGCTGCAGCCGCTGATCGCGCCGCTGCTGACGCTGCGCGCACTGCTCGAGGCGGTCTGCGCGGCGTTGCAGACGCCCTCCGACGCTGCGCGCGCAGCGATCGAAAATGACCACCGGGCGCGCTTCGGAACCAAGCTTGCAGCGCTCTACGCGGCGCAGGAGATCGCGCAGGAGACGGGAGTGGTGCGGTGACGGGACACGACGATCTGCATCTGCAGGCCTTCCATGCGCTGCAGGCGCACCGCGCGGCCATGCAGAGCGCTGTGGCAGAGGCGGGCTCCGCTACCGCGCCGATCCCGGCGTCGCGCATGGTCGCCTATGCCCGGCGCGCCGACAGCACTGCCGATCTGGCGCTTGAGCGCGCCTTGCGCGAGCGGCCCGGCCTGCGGCTTCTGTATGCGCGGGTGCTCTCAGGCATTGCGGTGGCGGCCTCGCCGCGCGCGGCGGCAGCCTCGGACGCGCGCGTCACGCAGCGCCGCATCGGCGAGCACCGGCTGGAGGTCGTGCCAGAAGCGGATGGCCTGTCCTGGCTGGTGTTGCGCCTCGCCGATGGGGCCGGGGCGGTGACGATGCTGGAACTGCGTGGTCCTGATGGAACAGGAAGGCGGATCGCCCTCGGCGCGCCCATCGACGGGGTGATCCAGTTGCCGCTTGATGAGGCTTTCGCCGACCTTGCCGGCGTGGCCCAACTGATCGGCAATCCCGGCACCGAAATCTACCTTCTCTGAGCCCTTGCGCATGCGGGTATCGGTGATCATTCCGACGACCAACGGACCGGCGCAGTTGCTGCGCCTGGCGCCGCTGCACAATGCACCGCGCAGCGTGATGCGCACGCAGGATGATTATCGCCCCCTGCCGGTCAGCGCTGCCTACCAGGCCTTTTCCACGCCAGGCGGCCCGATGGACATGGCGTTCGGTCTGAAGGCATCGGCGTTCGATCTGCGGCTCAGCGCGCGGGTCGATAGCGGCCGTTCCTGGGAGCTTCCCGTGGCACTGGCACATTGGCTTCAGGCTCAGGGTCATGAGCTGTGCGCTGAGGCGCCGGATCTGGTTGTCTGGGCGACCGGGGCGCTGGACCTGGATATGGGCGTGATCGCGCAGGAATATCACCTTCCATCGAAGCTGTCGCACAGCCGGGACCTGCTGAATGCGGCGGCTGCCGAGGGACAACAGGTGGTGGTGTTCCTACCAGGCTCCAACGCGCCGCCCGCGGGGCTGTCGGGGACTATTGCGCTGCACAAAGTCACGAGCTTTGCTCAGGCGATTGGCGCATTGCACCCGTGCCTTGCTCGGGTGAGCCCGCAAGCCGCCGCGCCAGAAGCGTCCGCGTCGCCAACGCACCATGGGCGGTGGCACGGTAGGGCGTCAGCTGCCCTGCTTGGCGTTGCCGGCCTCGCCCTGACCGCTGTGCTGGCCTTTTTCGGCCCATGGGATTGGCCTGGATGGAATGGGCGCGTGCAGGCCCCGGCTGCGTCAACCGGGCCTGCCGCGCCTGCTGCCGCGAACGACACCGCCGAAACCGACACCGAAGCGCGCCCCGAGCCATCAGCCGACGCCGACAGGGCGGACGAACAGGATTTGGCCGCCAACGCCAAGCCCGTGATGCCGGCACTGCTTCTGTTACGCCCCGATGCCGAGACCAGTTGCATCAATGTGCATTTCGGCGGTGCCGAGGCGCAGCAGGAAAGGCCCGCAGCAACGGAAGACGGGTTTGAACATGCCAGCCTGGAGCGCCTGTGCGCGGTTGGCTTGGCCCTGCCTGAAGAAGCCGCGGCGGCGCTGCATGTCACGCTGCCCGAGACACTGCTACCCCATGTCATGCCCTCGGACCGCATCGCCGAGATGACCCTGGCACCTGGTGAGGAACGGGTCTTTGCACTGACCGCTCAGCTGCCCGACCGGCTGGATCTGCGCTGGCTGATCACCGATGAGGCCGGCCAGATCCATGCCCTGGAACACAGTCTGCGCAGCCATGACTGATAACTACTGCCGGCGTGCCGGTTCACGAATCCGCTCCTGCCCGGTCCAGCCTCTTTGCATGTTGCCCATGTCGCGAGGAGAGCTGACCATGTCCCCCTTTGCAACCACCACGATGACTCGCCGCCTGCTGCTGGCCAGTAGCCTGCCGTTCCTGCTGCTGAGCGCGCAGGCAGGGCTGTCCGAAACCGCACCAGCCGCGCCTGCCGATGCCGAGACCATGGCGATGCGCAGCATCGAGACCGCCGGTCCCTGTGCCGCGCTGCCGCCCGAGCATGGCGCGGCGATAGAGGGGCTTGTCCTGTCCGTTTTCTTCGCCTTCGATGGTGCCGAACTCACCGCCGCCTCGCGCCGCGCCATCGATGCGCTGGCGCCGCAGCTGAGGGCGCATCTGGCCGAGGGCGGAGAGGTGCTGATCGAGGGCCATGCCGATGCCACCGGCGCACCGGCCTACAACCTGGCCCTGTCGGAACGCCGCGCTCGCGCCGTCGCGCACTACCTGCGCGAGGCCTGGGGCATCCCGCTGCGGCGGCTGCAACTCCGGGCCTGGGGCGAGGGCGACCTGCGCCGCCCCGAGCTGCCGCATCATGCCGAGAACCGCCGCGTCGAGATCGTGCTGCACGACGCGCCTCCGCCGGTGGTCTCGCGCGGCCTGTCGCTGCGGCCGCGCGCGGGCGGCTATCTCGATATCGACGACTTCGGCGGCGCTCCCAGTCCGCTGCCCGCCCCCCTGTCGGGCGCAGGCCGTATCATCACCGCCCCAACCACCATGCCGTCCCCCCGCTGATCGCCTGAAAGGAGCCTTCGCATGCCACGCCTTGCCGCCGCCGTAGCCCTCGTTGTCATCGGCCTCACCTCCGTGCCCGCCGCTGCGCAGACCGAAGACGAGGTCAATACCATCATCCGCTCGCTGGCCCCCATCGCCGGCCAGACCCAACCAGCGGCGCCTGGGATCGACCTGACAGCGCCCGCGCCGACGGCCACGCCCCCTGTAACCCCGCGTGAGGTGCTTGTTGAGGTCATCATCGAGGAGCGCGTGATCCTGATCGATCCGACCTATTCCATGGACTTCACGGTGCATTTCGCCTTCGACAGCGCCGAACTGACACCCCAGGCCCGCGCCCAGCTGCGCGCCCTCGGCCGCGCGCTGGTCTCGCCCGAGCTGCGTCCCTACCGCTATCTCATCGCCGGCCACACCGACGCCGTGGGCGACCCGGGCTACAACCAGCGCCTCTCCGAGCGCCGCGCCGCCGCCGTGCGCCAGTACCTAATCGAGACCTTCCCCATCGCCCCCGACCGCCTCATCGCCGTCGGCTTCGGCGAAGAGCGCCTCAAAGACGCCGCCAACCCCCGCGCCGCCATCAACCGCCGCGTCGAGGTCGCCATGATTGTCCGCAGGTGAGCGGTCCGCATGGCCGAAGCGTCAGGGCCTGCCCCGAAACGCCCGCTGGGCTCCGACTCTCGGGTGGTCTCCGCTCCTGCCGACCCTGCGACGGCAGGACGCCCCACCGACAAAGGGTGTCGCCAGAGGGATCGCCGATCAGCGTTACCGCATGAGGCGGGCATGCAAGATCAGCTCAGGGCGTTACTCGAAGTGCATGCCGTCGAAGTGATGCCACTTGCCGCCCCAGATGAAACCATGCCGTTCCATTTCGCGCACGAGCTCTTCCGGGTAGCTATTTCCGAAGGGCCCGACCGCCCCTTCCCGGGCACCGGCCCAGCGCCAATAGCCGCCAAGAGCCGTGTTTAGATCGACCGCGATGCCGAAACTGTGGGTGCTCAGCCGGTCGGTGCCGGCGATCTTGCGCCAGTTGAACCCGCCACCGACCGAGCGGAAATATACGTCCATCCCGTCGCCGTGCCGGGCGATCGCGTCGAAGGCCGCCTGCAGCTGGGCGGCCACGCAATGGGCTGAGGTAACCGAAAAGCGGGTGCGAAGCTCCGCCCCCGAATAGGTGACCGCCACCAGACTCGCGGCGGCCGCGCGCTCGGTCTCGAACCAAAGGGCCCGAAAGAACGCCTCGTTCCGCGCTCGCCCTGGGTCGAACCACGGCGCTTCGCGGTGCGCCGGATCGAAATCCAGCGGATAGAGCTGCGCAAACTGCTCCGCGATGGTGGTATCCGCCAGACGCTTGGGCGCCGGGCGGCCCGCGTCGTCTCCGAGAGGCAGCACCGCGCCCGAGGGCATCACCACCGTGCCCGCATCCTCGTTCACCTGCAGGCCGGGATAGGCGGCCTCCAGCGCCACCGCGATGGCCGAACGGCCGGCCGTAGGGGACGGCAACGCAACCTCGAAGAAGTCCGTGACCCGGCAGGCCTCGGCAGGCAGGGCAGGCAACAGACCGGCGAGGAGCAGGACACGATAGAGGCGCGAGATCAGCATCCGTGCCGGCGCTCCAGCGCCTGGATCTGCTGCACCCGGGTCTGTTCCGCAGCCGTCAGCCGCGGGTTGCGCGTCGTGCAGGCGCGCGTGTCGAACACCGACCTTGCGCGTTCCGTCTGGAAACAGAACCCGTGGCTGTGAAAGATCAGATTGCGCTCGAACCAGAGCTCGGCACAGATGTCACCCACGAATTGCCGCGGCATTGTGGGTCCGCTCGGCGCGGTCTCCAACTCCCTCAGCCGGTCTCGCGCCAACGCCGCGAAGATCGCACAGGAGGCATATTCCTCGATGAACCGGTGCAGGGCATCGCGGCTGGTCGTGTCGGCAAGCAGGGCCCAGTCGGCCCGGGCGCCGATGCAGGGATCAGTCGGCGGCAGCGCGACCGCCGGCTCTGCGGACGCGCAACGGGCCGATCTGAGGGGTTGAAGCTGAAGGCCCCGGCAAGCTGCTCGTAATAGGCCGGGAACTGGTCATGGCCGACGGTGCGGGCAAGGGCGCGGACGTCGCGGCGCACATCGCGCGTCAGACTGTGGATGTCGAGGCCGGGTTCCACCAGCCTCGGCAGCAGCGCGCGGGTGAAGACCGAGTTGGGGTCGGGGTCGTCGTCGGACAGCCGGTCGAGGGCGGCCTGCCCGGTGCCGGCGGAAAAGAGGATGAAGGCGCCTTCGGGCGGGTCCACCCGGGCCAGACCCCGGCGACTGCCCAGCGAGCGCGTGCCCTCGGCCGGAAACGGATTGTCGCGACAGGCGTCGAGGATCAGCAGGCTGACCCGCGCGCCGCGCCGCTGCATGCTGGAAAGGATGCGGTCGACGCCGATGGCCAGGAAATCCTCGTCGCCGGGGCGCGCGGCGGGGATGTCGGCGGGTAGCAGGTAGTTGCGCCCATCGACCTCGATCCCGTGGGCGGCGAAATAGAACAGCGCCTCGTCACCGGGCTCCAGCCGAGCGTCAAAGGCCGACAGCGCTTGGTTAAAGTCACGCCGGTCCGGATCGAGTAGGGGGCGCCTCGATTTTTTGCATTTCAGGGCCGGTTCGTCGGCCTGAAGCCTTCAGGAAGCGGTT
>SLBI01000279.1 GCA_007126375.1 Paracoccaceae bacterium | reverse complement strand
TGCCGGGGCTGATCCCCGCCGGGGCGGCGGCCGGTCACAGGACCACCGCTGCCTGCCTCGCCGACGGTGTGCGCGCGGCGCGGGAGGCGGTGGCGGGCGTGGGCGATCTCTCACTGCCAGAGGCGGAAGGGTCGGTGCCGGCCCAGACCGCCTTCTGGGACGTGGGAGAGAAAGGCCGGGCCTGGCTCGATTTCGCCAATGACGTGACCACCAAGGATGTCCGGCAGGCCGCGCAGGAGGGCTTCGTCTCGGTCGAGCACATGAAGCGCTACACCACACAGGGGATGGCGCCGGATCAGGGAAAATCCTCGAATGTCGCCGCGCTGGCGGTGCTGGCCGACGCCACCGGCCGCGCCATTCCCGAGACCGGCACAACCACCTTCCGCCCGCCGTTCCAGCCGGTCTCCATCGCAGCTCTGGGGGCCGGGGCGCGGGGCAAGGGTTTCGCGCCGGAACGCTTCACCACCTCGCACGCCGCCAGCCTGCAGCGCGGAGCGCCGATGATCGAGGCGGGGCTCTGGTATCGCCCCAGCTATTTCCCCCGGCCCGGCGAGACCACCTGGCGGGAGGCCTGCGACCGCGAGGTCGCAATGGTGCGCAACGCGGTCGGCATCGCCGATGTCTCGACCCTGGGCAAGATCGAGTTCCAGGGGCCGGAGACTGCGGACCTTCTCGACTTCGTCTATGCCAACACCTTCTCGACGCTGAAACCCGGCCGGGTCCGCTACGGGCTGATGCTGCGGGAGGACGGCCATGTGCTGGACGACGGCACCTGCGCGCGGCTCTCGGAGGACCGCTGGGTGATGACCACGACCACCGCGGCAGCCGGCCTCGTGATGCGGCATCTGGAGTTCGTGGCGCAGGCGCACATGCCGCGGGCACGGACCCGCTTCATCTCGGTCACCGATGCCTGGGCACAGTTCGCCGTGGCCGGTCCGCTGGCGCGACGGCTGCTCGACGGCATGCTGGATGCGCCGCTGGGGGCACTGCCGTTCATGGGCTGCACCGATGTTTCGGTGATGGGCGTGCCGGCGCGGCTCTTTCGCATCTCCTTCTCGGGTGAGCAGGGCTATGAGATCGCGGTGCCGTCACGCTTCGGCGCCGGGCTCTTCCGTGACCTCGTGGCGCGGGCCGAAACCATGGGCGGCGGTGCCTATGGCATGGAGGCGCTGAACGTCCTGCGGATCGAGAAGGGCTTTCTGACGCACGCCGAGATCCACGGTCGCATCACCGCCTTCGATATCGGCGCGGCGCGGATGGTCAGCGCGAAGAAGGACTGCGTCGGCAAGGCCGCGGCCGCGCGGCCGGGCATGCATGGGCCGGAGCGGGCGCAGCTGGTCGGTCTGAAGCCCCTCGTGGCACGGGCGGAACTGACCGCAGGCGCGCATCTCTTTGCCGAGGGCACGCCGCTGACGCGCCCGCATGCGCAGGGGTATGTCACATCGGTCTGCTGGTCGCCGACGCTGGGCAGCCATCTTGCCCTCGCCTTCCTCGAGGACGGGCGGGCGCGCCACGGGCAACGCATCCGCATGATCGACCGGCTGCGCGACCGCGACGTGGCCTGCGAGGTCTGCGACCCGGTATTCTTCGACCCGGAGGGAGGACGGATGCGTGGCTGAACTGATCGCGAGCGCGCTCCGGGACGGCACGACGCCGTTCGAGGCGGCGGAGACGCTGATGGAAGTGCTGGACCTCGGGCCGGTGGCGGCGATCCTGCCCTGGCCGGGACGGGCTGCCGCGGTGGATGCCGCGCTGAAGGCCCGGGGCCTCGGCTTGCCTGCGCCGGGGACAAGCCTGGAGGTGGCGGACGCGCGAATCCTCTGGGCCGGACGGGAGACGGCCTTTCTGATCGGCATGCCGCCCCCCGCGCTCGCCGACGCAGCGGTGATCGACCTGACCGATGGCTGGGTCGGGCTGGGGCTGAGCGGGGCGGGCAGCGAGGCCGTGCTGGCGCGTCTTGTGCCGATCGATCTGCGGCCGGGCAGCTTTGCCGGAGGGGCGGTGGCGCGCACGCTGCTGGGCCATGTGCAGATCCTGATACAGCGGCGTGGCAGCGGCTTCGAGTTGATGATGATGCGATCCTATCTGCAAAGCGCCCGTCACGAGGTCGCCGGCGCGATGCGCAGGTTGGCAGCGCTTTCCGTCGCCGGCTGATCTGGGGCAGATCGGCGGCCGATCGGGCGCGGATCGAAGTCGTGGCGCTGGACAGGCGGGCCGGCCGGACCGATATATTCGCGCATGTCGCTCCCGCCCGGCTTCCTCGAAGAACTGCGCGCCCGCGTTCCGGTCAGCCGGGTGATCGGCCGCAAGGTGGTCTGGGACGCGCGGAAATCGAACGCGGCGCGCGGTGACTTCTGGGCCTGCTGCCCGTTTCACGAGGAAAGGTCCCCCTCCTTCCACGTCGATGACCGCAAGGGCTTCTATTATTGCTTCGGCTGTCACGCGAAGGGCGACGCGGTCACCTTCCTGCGCGAGGCCGAAGGCATGGGCTTCATGGAGGCGGTGGAACTGCTGGCCGCCGAGGCCGGCATGACCGTGCCCGCGCGCGATCCGCGCGCCGCCGAAAAGGCCGACCGCCACAGCAGGCTTGCCGAGGTGATGGAGCAGGCCGGCCGATTCTTCCGGATGCAGCTCGCCACGAGCGGTGGCGCCGGCGCGCGCGACTATCTCGACCGGCGCGGCCTGAGTGCCGGCGCGCGCGACCGGTTCGAGATCGGTTTCGCCCCTGAAGGCCGCGCCGCCCTGCTGACCCATCTGCGCGCGGCCGGGGTGGAGATTGCGCTGATCGAGGCAGCCGGCCTCGCCATCACCCCGGAGACCGGCAGCGCCTATGACAGGTTCCGCAACCGCGTCACCTTTCCGATCCGCGACGCCCGCGGCCGGCTGATCGCTTTCGGTGCGCGCGCCCTCGCGCCGGGCGAGAAGGCGAAATACCTCAACTCGCCCGAGACCGAACTCTTCGACAAGGGCCGCAGCCTCTACAATGTCAGGGCTGCGCGCGAGGCCGTGGCACGCGGCGCGCCGCTGATCGTCGCCGAAGGCTACATGGATGTGATCGCGCTGTCGGAGGCAGGTTTCACCGGCGCGGTGGCGCCGCTGGGCACCGCCATCACCGAGCAACAGCTGCGGATGCTCTGGCAGATCTCGCCCGAGCCGGTGATCGCGCTCGACGGCGACACGGCAGGTCTCAGGGCGGGGCTGCGGCTCACCGACCTTGCCCTGCCACTGCTGGAGGCAGGATTCGGCTTGCGTTTCGCGCTCCTGCCCGGCGGAAAGGACCCGGACGACCTGTTGCGCACGGGCGGGCCGGCGGCGATGCGGCGGCTGATCGACGGCGCGGTCCCGATGGTGCGGCTGATCTGGCAGCGCGCGACCGAAGGCAAGGTCCTCGACAGTCCGGAACGTCGCGCCGGGCTGGAGAAGGAACTGCGCGAAGTGATCGGCCGCATTCGAGACCCTGCGCTGCGCGCGCATTACGGCGAAGAGATCCGCCGGCTGCGCGGCGCGCTCTTCGGTTCCGCCCGCGCCCAGGCCCAGCCCTTCCGAAGCGGCCGGCGCCCGGCCGCACCGACCGAACCCCTGCCGGCGACGCGCGGCAGTCTGCTCGCAGCGGCCGATGACGAGATGATGGAGGAACGCCTGCGCGAGGCCCTGATCCTGGCCATCCTGATCACCCATCCCGCGTTGCTGGCGCAATTCGAGGACGAACTGGAACGCCTCGATTGCCTCGACCCCGACCACGCCCGGCTGCGCGATGCGCTGCTGGCGCTGACCCTCGCATCGGACGACACGACGGCGCAGGGCGACCGTCAGGCAACGCCCCGCGACCGGATCGCCGCCGAGGCCGGACCCGCCCTTGAAAAGCTCTTCTCGCTGAGCCATGTGCAGCTTGCACCGCCGGTCAGGAGGCCCGAGGATCTCGATCTTGCACTCGCCTGCCTCACCGAAGAGATGGCGAGACTGGCGGCCCGTCGCGCAATCCGCCGGGAGGTTCAGGACGCGATGCAGGACATTACCGGGCGTGCCGACGAGAGCCTGACCTGGCGGCTGTCTCAGGCTACCGCCGCGACGCACCGCGCCGATCGCAGCCGTCTCGACGACGCCAGCGATCTCGACGAGGACCGCGCAGCCCTCTCGGCACGGCTTCAGGGGCTGATCGACGCCGAGGTCTGGATCCGAAGGAAAAGATAAACGCTTCATGAACGCAGCGCGCGCAGCCTTTCCCGCTCTGTGAACACCTGTCGCTATTGGTTAGAACAACCGGATCGAATCGCCCGCGAATCACCTTTGCCGCCCCACCTCGCCCCGAAACCCGCGCAGGAGCATCCATGGCCGCCAAGGATACCGACGACGCCAAGCCCGAGGACACCGACGGCGATCACGCGCTCGACATGAGCCAGGCTGCGGTCAAGCGGATGATCTCTGCGGCCCGCGAGCGCGGCTTCATCACCTATGACGAGCTCAACAACGTGCTGCCGCCCGATCAGGTGTCCTCCGAGCAGATCGAGGACGTGATGTCCATGCTCTCGGAAATGGGCGTCAACGTCGTCGAGGCCGAGGAAACCGAGGAGGGTGAGGCCGGCAACGTCGTGCCGATCTCCACCTCGCGCGAGGTGGCGGTCACCACCACGCAGAGCGAGACGCTCGACCGCACCGACGACCCCGTGCGCATGTATCTGCGCGAGATGGGCTCGGTGGAACTGCTTTCGCGCGAAGGTGAAATCGCCATCGCCAAGCGGATCGAAGCGGGCCGCAACACGATGATCGCGGGGCTTTGCGAATCCCCGCTTACCTTCCATGCGATCACCATCTGGCGCGACGAACTCCTTGGCGAGGACATCCTGCTGCGCGATGTGATCGACCTCGAAACCACCTTCGGCAACCAGCTGGATGGCGACGATGCCCCGGTAGAGGGGCTGGATGTGGGGGCGGCGCAGCAGTCCGGACGCAAGGCCGAGACCGGCCCGGAGCTGGATGCCGACGGCAATCCCCTTCGTGGCGACGATGACGAAGACGATGACGACGCCTCCAGTCTTTCGCTGGCGGCGATGGAAACCGCGCTGAAGCCCAAGGTGCTGGAGACGCTGGACCGCATCGCCGACGACTATGCCCGCCTCGCCGATCTGCAGGACAATCGCATGGCTGCGCGAATGTCCGACGCCGGCCGCTTCACCGCCTCCGACGAGGCGACCTACCAGAAGCTGCGTGCAGAGATCGTCAAGCTCGTCAACGAGCTGCATCTGCACAACAACCGGATCGAGGCGCTGGTCGATCAGCTCTATGGCATCAACAAGCGCATCATGGCCATCGACAGCGCGATGGTAAAGCTGGCCGATCAGGCGCGGATCAACCGGCGCGAGTTCATCGACGCCTATCGCGGGGCCGAACTCGACCCCACCTGGCTTGATCGGATGACGGAAAAGGGCGGCCGCGGCTGGCAGGCGCTGATCGAACGGTCCTCCGACCGGATCGAGGAGCTGCGCGCCGAGATGGCCCAGGTCGGCCAGTATGTCGGCGTCGACATCCCCGAATTCCGCCGCATCGTGAATCAGGTCCAGAAGGGCGAGAAGGAGGCCCGCCAGGCCAAGAAGGAAATGGTCGAGGCCAATCTCCGCCTCGTGATCTCCATCGCCAAGAAATACACCAACCGCGGGCTGCAGTTCCTCGACCTGATCCAGGAGGGCAACATCGGCCTGATGAAGGCGGTGGACAAGTTCGAGTACCGCCGCGGCTACAAGTTCTCGACCT
>SLBI01000122.1 GCA_007126375.1 Paracoccaceae bacterium | reverse complement strand
TGCCCGGCGCGGCGCTGCGCCGGCTCGACTGCGGCCACGCGCCGATGCTCGCCGCGCCGCAGGCGCTGGCCGCGGCACTGCTGGAACTGATGTCCGCCGCTCAGCCCGCCTGAACCCGCGCCGCCGCGGCCTGATGGTCGCGGCGCAGCGCCCCGAGGTCCAGCCCGGGGATCGCTCCGTCCCAGACCGTCCAGCGCCCGGCGATCATCACCCGGTCGGCGCGATGCGCACCACAGTTGACCAGCGCCGCGATCGGGTCACCATGGCCGGAGAACCGCAACTCCTCCAGCGTGAAACAGGCAAGGTCGGCCGCCATGCCCGGCGCGATCCGGCCCAGGTCGGGCCGGCCGATGCAGGCGGCCGACCCCTCGGTCGCCCAGCGCAGCGCATCGAGATGGCTGACCGCCGAAACGCCGTAGTGGTGCCGCTGCAACAGGAAGGCCTGCCGCACCTCCTGCATCAGGTTCGAGCTGTCCTGCGCCGCCGACCCGTCCACGCCGAGGCCCACGGTCACCCCGGCAGCCTCCAGCTCGCAGACCCGGCAGTGGCCGGAATGGATGATCATGTTGGAACAGGGGCAATGCGTCACCGCCGTGCCGGCCGCGGCGAGCCGGGCGATGTCGGGGTCGGAGAAATGGATGCCATGGGCGAGCCAGACGTCGGGGCCGAGCCAGCCGGTGTCCTCGAGATAGTCGAGCGGGCGCATGCCGAAGGTCTCGGCGCACCAGGCGTCCTCGTCCCGCGTCTCGGCCAGATGGGTGTGCAGCCGGGCGCCGTGCCTGCGCGCCAGATCGGCCGAGGCCGCCATCAGTGAGCGGGTGACCGAGAAGGGCGAGCAGGGCGCCAGGGCGATCTGGATCATCGCCCCCGGCCCGGGGCGGTGGTAGCGGCCGAGCAACCGCTCGCTGTCGGCGAGGATCTCGTCCTCGTCCTGGACCACGCTGTCGGGGGGCAGGCCGCCGTCCTTGACCGACAGGTTCATCGAGCCGCGGGTAAAGACACCGCGAATTCCAAGGCCCCCGGCTTCGGCCACCTCGATGTCGATGCCGTGTTCGCAGCCCCGCGGAAAGACATAGTGGTGATCGGTCGTCGTGGTGCAGCCCGACAGCATCAGTTCGGCCAGCGCGACCCGCATGCCCAGCGCCAGATCCCCGGGCGTCATCCGCGCCCAGACCGGATAGAGCGCCTGCAGCCAGGGGAACAACTCGCGGTTCAGCGCCGGCGGAAAGGCCCGCGTCAGCGTCTGGTAGAAATGGTGATGCGTGTTGATCAGCCCGGGGATGACGACATGGGCGGACATGTCCACGGTCGCATCCACCGGGGCCGCCGGCCGCGCCCCCGCGGGCAGAAGCTCGGCGATGCGCGCCCCCTCGATCACCAGCCCGCCCGCGGCCCCCTCGGCCAGCACCGCCAGCGGGTCCTTCAGCCAGATACGCATGGCGCTGTCCCTCAAGTGCCGCCCCAGAAGCCGACATGGACCTCGGCCGATTCCCCGGTCAGCAGCGGCCCCACCACCTCCACCGGCCGCTGACCGGCGGCGAACACGGCGACGCAGGGCAGGTCCATCGTCAGGTTCTCGGGATCGGGGCCGATCATCGCCTTGAGCGCCCGCTCGCTCATGCCGTGCACGACGCGCCCAACTCCGGCCCAATAGACCGATCCGGCGCACATCGCGCAGGGTTCGGCCGAGGTGTACATGGTGCAGCGCGACAGGAAATCGGCGTCATAGAGCTTCGAGGCAGCGGTCATCAGGTTGCGCTCGGCATGGCCTGTGCGGTCGCCCTCGCTGCCGCAGGTGTTCATCGCCTCCAGCAGCACCGCACCATCCGGGCCGGCCAGCAGGGCCCCGAACGGATGGTCTCCGCGGGCGCGCGCGGCGCGGGCAAGATCGATGGAGCGGCGCAACAGCGCTTCGTCCTCCGGGCGATGGGGCATGGCTTTCTCCGGCACCGGTCCGCGAATCGTCTGCAAAAGGCATAGGACGGCACCGCTGCGGCGCCCAGCAGGGGCGTCCCGGCAGCCCGCGCGGCGCGCCCGGCAACCTTCTGCCGGGCGAAAACCGGGCGAAAAACGACAAATACGATGAATTTTTCGTCGCCGCCCATGCCGCCGGGACGCGCGCTCGGCTTTCGCTTGCCCCGAACGGCGACGCGGCGAGCATGAAGGCGTCGCACGGTAGAAGCGGTCAGGGCGGAGGCAACGGGTCCGACGTCCGGGACATTGCCGGCGGCGGCTTCCGTCGCGTCTTCGGGGACGCCCATGACCGCTTTCGCCTTCGAACACGACAGATCTTCATCAGCCACCCCATGCCGGCCCCGGTCCCGGATGCCGGCGGATGCCGTCTTCAGGAGGACAGCCGAATGACCCTGCCCCGCCTTACCCGCCGCCTCGCCGCCGCACTTGCCGCCGGCTCGCTGGCGGTTGCGCTGACCGCCCCGGCCGCCCATGCGCTCGATCCGGTGACCTTCCAGCTCGACTGGCTGCCGGGGGGCGACAAGGCGCCGATCTATGTCTGCGTTCATCAGGGCATCTGCGAGGCGCACGGCCTCGACGTCACCATCAACGGCGGGCGCGGTTCGTCCGAGGCGATCACCTTTCTCGCCACCGGCCGGTCCGACATCGGCACCGGCGGCATCGAGGCGGTGATGGCCGCGATCGCCCGCGACCAGGTGCCGGTCAAGGCGGTGGCCTCGGTCTATACCCGCGCGCCGCATGCCTTCTACACGCTGAGATCCTCGGGAATCGACTCGATCGAACAGGTCAAGGGCCAGCGCGTCGTCACCTCGCCCTTCACCTCGTCCAACGTCTTCCTGCCGCTGGTCCTGGCGCAGATGGGCATGAGCGAGGAGGACATCCAGCTGACCCGGGCCGATCCCGGCGCGCTGGGGCCGATGCTGATGACCGGCTCGGCCGACGTGATGATCGCCTGGATGACGGATGTCACCCGCTACAGCAATCAGGCCAGTGCGGCGGGGCACGAGCTGAACATCATGCCCTGGTCCACGGGTGGACTCGATCTCTACGGGCTCGTGCTGATCGCAGCCGACCGCTTCATCGAGGAACGCCCGGAGGTGGCGCAGCGCTTCATCGACGCCTATCGCGAATCCGTCCGCTTCACCTACGAGAACCCGGAACTGGCCGCCGAATCGGTGGTGGCGATGGTGCCCGAACTGGAGATGGAGAATGTCGTCGGTTCGGTGAAGGACATGCTGGTGCTCGCCTTCAACGAGGTGACCGAAGCCGACGGCCAGGGTGCACTGACCCCGGATCGGCTGGCGCAGACCTGGGAATGGGTCAGCCAGGCCCAGGAGTTGCCGTTCGACGCGCTGGATCCCGAAGCCGCGGTGGATCGTCGCTTCCTTCCGGGGCTCTGAGGGGATGATGGACGCCGCGCATCCCGCTTCCATCCGTTTCGACGGCGTGGGCCAGGTGTTCGAGACCGACTCCGGGCCGCTGGAGGCGCTGCGCGGCGTCAGCTTCGCCGTCCGGCACCACGAGTTCGTGGCCGTGCTGGGCCCGTCGGGCTGCGGCAAGTCGACTCTGCTGCGCATCATCGCCGGGCTGATCGCGCCCACATCGGGCGCGGCCGAGGTGTTCGGCATGCCGGTCACCCGCCCGCGCGACGATGTCGGCATCGTCTTCCAGAAGCCGACGCTGCTGCCCTGGGCCAGTGTCGAGGACAACGTGGTCTTTCCGATCCGCCACAAGACCGGCCGGGTGGGCCGCGCCGACCGCGACAAGGCGCAGGAGATCCTCGCCACCGTGGGGCTGAGGGGCTTCGAGACGCGCCTGCCCGACGAGCTTTCCGGCGGCATGCAGCAGCGCGTCGGCATCGCCCGGGCGCTGCTGATGGACCCCGACATCCTGCTGATGGACGAGCCCTTCTCCGCCCTCGACGCGCTGACGCGCGAGGAGATGGGATTCGAGCTGCTGCGGATCTGGGAGGCGCGGCCCAAGACCGTGCTCTTCATCACCCATTCCATCAGCGAGGCCGTGCTTCTGGCCGACCGCGTGCTGGTGATGGGCGACCGACCCGGCTGGATCATCGAGGATGCCCCGGTTCCCCTGTCGCGCCCACGCGGCATCGCCACCACCACCGACAAGGTGATGCATGACTTCGCAGGCCACCTCCGCACCCTCCTCCTCAAGCGCGCCGCCTGAACCGGTGCGCCCGGCCGCGACCGCGGCGCCCTCGGCGCGGCCGACCCGCAGCCTGTTCTGGCGGCTGGTCGTGCGCCCGCCCGGCGTCCTGCCGGCGCTGACCTTCCTCGCGATCCTGGTCATCTGGGAGTCGTCGGTGGCGATCTTCTCGATCCCGTCCTACGTGCTGCCGTCGCCCTCGCGCATCGCCACCGGCTTCGACTCGCTGACCACCCAGCGCTGGTTTCAGCACATCTGGGCCACGCTGCAGGTGGCCCTGATCGGCTATGCGATCTCGATCTTGGTCGCCCTGCCGCTCGCCATCGCGCTCACGCGCTCCGAGGTGGTGAACAAGGCGCTCTACCCGATCCTCGTGGTCATCCAGTCCACGCCGGTGGTGGCGGTGGCGCCGATCATCATCGTCGTGCTCGGGTCCGGGGTGGCGCCGCGGGTGGTGATCACCTTCCTGATCACCTTCTTTCCGCTGGTGGTCAGCACCGCCACAGGGCTGCTTGCGACCCCGCGCGAGCTGATCGAACTGTCGAAATCGCTGCGTGCGCCGGTCTGGCGCGAGATCACCCAGATCCGGCTGCCGTTCGCCATCCCCTACATCTTCGCCGCGCTGAAGATCTCGATCACCCTGGCGGTGATCGGCGCGGTGGTGGCCGAATTCGTCGCCGCCGAGCGCGGTCTCGGCTTCCTGATCCAGTTCTCCACCTCGATGTTCCGCCTGCCCGAGGCCTGGGCCGGGCTGGGCGTGCTGGTGCTGATGTCGTTGATCCTGTTCCAGTCGGTCTCGCTGGTGCAGCGACTGTTCTTCCCGTGGTCGCTGCCGAAGAAAGGCGGATGAGCGATTTCCTGATCGCCGGGGCGATGGGCCTGCTGACCGGGCTGCCGGGGACGGCCGGCCGCGCCGCCGGCGCGCTGCGCGTGCGCGACGGCCGGATCGCCGCGCTGGGCGATCTCGCGCCCGAGCCGGGAGAAACCGTTCTGGAGGCTTCCGGCTGCGTGGTGGCACCGGGCTTCGTCAACGCCCACCACCACCTGTTCCAGTCGCTGCTCAAGGGCGTGCCCGAGGGGATGAACGCTGCCCTTTTCGAATGGCTGCGGATCGTCCCATACAGCTATTGGGACCGGATCGACGCCGAGGCGTTCCGGCTGGCGGCGACGGTGGGGATGGCCGAACTCGCGCTTTCCGGCTGCACCACCGTTGCGGATCACCACTACATCTATCCCGAGGGCTGGGATTTCGACCCCAACGAGATCCTGTTCCAGACCGCCGCGCGCTTCGGCATGCGCTTGGTGCTCTGCCGCGGCGGGGCGACGAGGGCGCGGGCCTTCGACACCCCCGACATCACCCCGCTGCCGACCGAGCCGCTGGAGGTGATGCTTGCCCGCACCGAGGCGGCCGCCGCGCGCTGGCACGACCCTGCGCCGGACGCGATGACGCGCGTGGTGATGGCGCCCACCACGCCGACCTTCTCGCTCGACCCGGGCGAGCTGCGCGAGATCGCGCAGGCGGCCCGCGCGATGGGCCTGCGGCTGCACAGCCACCTGTCCGAGAACCACGGCTATGTCGAGCACACGCTCGCGCAGCACGGGATGCGCCCGGTGCCATGGCTGGCCGGCCACGACTGGCTGGGCCC
>SLBI01000081.1 GCA_007126375.1 Paracoccaceae bacterium | reverse complement strand
CGTCCAGTGCCGCGGCCGGCGTGGCGATGCGTTTCTGGTCGCCCGGCTCGGCGCCGGCAGGGCGCACGCCGGGGGTGACGATCAACCGGCCCGCGGCCTCGGGCAGACTGCGCAGCCCCGCCACCTCCTGCGGCGAGGCGATCACCCCGTCGGCGCCGGCGGCGAGGGCACGAGCGGCGCGTTCGGCAACGATCTCGGCGATGTCGCCCGGCCGGATCAGGCAGGCATCCAGATCGGCGCGGTCGGAAGAGGTCAGCACCGTGACGCCCAGAATCCTGAGCCCGCTTGCGCCCGCGCCTTCCCGCGCCGCGGCCACCACCGGCGGATCGCCGTGCACGGTCAGGAAATCCAGCCCGAAGCGGGCGAGGCCACGCACCGCCGCTTCGACGGTGGCGGGGATGTCGAAGAGCTTCATGTCGAGAAAGACGCGCTTGCCGTGATCGTCCTTCAATTCGCGCGCGAGGGCCAGGCCGCCGCCAGTCAGCATGCCCAGCCCGATCTTGTAGAACGAGACGGCGGGCCCGATCCGTTCCGCCAGCGCCAGGCCGGCCAGCGCATCCGGAACATCGAGCGCGACGATCAGACGGTGGTCGGCGCCCGCCCTGGCGGGCTCGGGATGGGCAGGGAGAGCGGACATGACGAACCTCCTGCGGTCAGGTGCCGTCCTGCCGGAAACCCCGGGGCGTGTCGAGAGCCGGCCGCCGGCTCAGCGCAGCGCCCGGCCCTTCAGGATCGCCCCTGCGCCGAAACGGGCCCGGATCGCGTCGGTGGCCCGCTCGGCGGCCAGTCGCTGGGCCGCCGCCGGATCGAGCAGATCGCCGGTGAGGTCAGCGGCCTCCGCCGAGCCGAGATCCGAGAGCCCGACGCCGGCCAGCCGCCATGGCCCTCCCTTCGCCTCGGCGGCGAAGAGCGGCTCCACCGCCTGCCACAGCGTCTCGGCCATCCGGGTGGGCTCGCGCAGGCCGTGGCGCCGGGTCAGAAGCCGGAAATCGGCCCGCTTGAGCTTCAGCGTGGCGACGCGGCCGGCCAGCCCCTTCGCCTTGGCACGGTCGGCGACCTTCTCGCACAGCCGCCACAGATGGCCCCGGATCAGCGCCGGATCGGCGATGTCCTCGCCGAAGGTGACCTCGTTCGAGATCGACTTGACCGGGGCATGCGGCGAGACCGGACGCGTGTCCTCGCCCCGCGCGAGCCGGTAGAGCCGCGCCCCCTGCGACCCGAAGCGGGCGACCAGCGCCGCCTCGTCCCAGCGCAGCAGATCCTCGACATGGCGGATGCCGGCGGCGGCCAGCCCTTGCTGCGCCGCCGCGCCGACACCCCAGATCGCGCCCACCGGGCGGGCGGCAAGGAAGGCCTGCGTCTCGGCCCGGCCGACGACGGAGAAGCCGCGCGGCTTGTCGAGGTCGGAGGCGATCTTGGCGAGGAACTTGTTGTGCGACAGCCCGACCGAGGCGGTCACGCCCAGCTCCGCCTCGATCCGGCGCAGGAGGCGGGCGAGCAGCCGCGCCGGTGGTGCGCCGTGCAGCCGCGCGGTGCCGGTGAGGTCGAGGAACGCCTCGTCGAGCGAGAGCGGTTCCACCGCCGGGGTCAGTTCCTCCATCAGCGCGCGGATCGCGCGGCTGAACTCGGCATAGCGGTCGTGGCGGGGGCGGATCACCACGGCCTCGGGGCAGAGCGCCAGCGCCTTGAACATCGGCATCGCCGAGCGCACGCCGTGGATGCGCGCGACGTAGCAGGCCGCCGAGACCACGCCGCGCCGGCCGCCGCCGACGATCACCGGGCGGTCGCGCAGGTCCGGCGCGTCGCGCTTTTCGATGTTGGCATAGAAGGCGTCGCAATCGACATGGGCGATGGCGAGGCCGAACAGTTCGGGATGCTCGGCCACGCGCGGGCTGCCGCAAGCCCGGCAGCGCGGGCCGGTCTCGAAGATGGCAAGGCAGTCGCGGCAGAGGGCGGGCATGGGCAGGGCCGGGGCGGCTGAAGTGATTCGGCAAGGATATCCATGCTAGCAGAGCCACGCGGCGAGGAAGCCCCCCAAGCAGAGAACCGGGTCCGCGGGGGCACCGCTGACGGGCGGGCGTTGCAAAACTCCGCTGCGCCGGCATAGTTGCCGCGGGTTGCGCGCTGTGGGCAGGAGCGAAGGCATGGATTTGGGCGATATCAACGCGGCTGTCGGCGGCAATCTGATCCTGCTGCTGATCGCACTGTTTCTGATCGTTTCGGTGTTTCTGGGCGTGCGGATCGTCCCGCAGGCCGACAAGCATGTGGTCGAGCGCTTCGGACGGCTGCAGAAGGTGATGGGGCCGGGGATCAACCTGATCGTCCCGTTCATCGACTCGGTGGCGCACAAGGTCTCGATCCTTGAACGCCAGCTGCCCAACAGCAAGCAGGACGCGATCACCAAGGACAACGTGCTGGTGCAGGTCGAGACCAGCGTCTTCTACCGCATCATGGCGCCGGAGAAGACCGTGTATCGCATCCGCGACATCGATCCGGCCATCGCGACCACCGTGGCCGGGATCGTGCGGTCCGAGATCGGCTCGATGGAACTGGACGAGGTGCAGTTCAACCGCGCCCGGCTGACCGAGCGCATCCGGACCAGCCTTGCCGATGTGGTGGACGACTGGGGCATCGTGGTGACCCGGGCCGAGATGCTGGACGTCAATCTCGACGAGGCGACTCGGGCGGCGATGCTGCAGCAGCTCAACGCCGAGCGCGCCCGCCGCGCCCTGGTGACCGAGGCCGAGGGCAAGCGCCGCGCGGTGGAACTTGCCGCCGACGGCGATCTCTATGCCGCCGAGCAGGAGGCCAAGGCGCGCCGCGTGCTGGCCGACGCCGAAGCCTATGCCACCGGCGTCATTGCCGAGGCGATCGCGCAGAACGGGCTGGAGGCGGCGCAGTATCAGGTGGCGCTGAAGCAGGTGGAGGCGCTGACCAAGGTCGGCGAGGGCGCCGGAAAGCAGACTGTGATCGTGCCGGCACAGGCGCTGGACGCCTTTGCCGATGCGTTCCGGATGCTCAGGGGCCGGGGATGATGACGGAGGGCGCGACGCAATGACCGAAGCATGGTGGGTCTGGATCGCCGCCGGGCTGGTGCTGGCGATCATGGAGGTGGCGCTGCCGGGCTATATCTTCGTCGGCTTCGCGCTGGGGTCGATCGCGACCGGGCTGCTGCTGTGGTCGGGGCAGTGGCCGGCGGCCTGGATGGCGGCGGACATCACCCATGCGCTGGCTGTCTTTGCCGCCCTTTCGGTGGTGATCTGGCTGCTGTTGCGGTTGACGCTCGGGGTCCGCAAGGGCCAGTCGAAGACCTTCGACCGCGACATCAATGAGGACTGATCGGTCGTTGGCCATGTAACCTCTCCGCTGACAAGGCAACGGCTATTCTGCCGTGGGATCAGCCGGTAGCGGCCAGGATCGGCTGATAGCGGCGAGCTATCTCCGGGGACAGCCGAGGGCGCGCGGCTTTTCGTGATACGAAATCCGTCTGATCGGTTCGGTTCGGCGCGGTGGGGCCAGCAGCGGATCGTAGGTCGTCGGGGCCATGCCCTGCGGCACGGCCCCGTTTTCATGCGCGGGATGCCGCAGGATGCTCTCCGTGTCTGCCGGCAACTGGGTCCGGATCGAGGGCATGCGCAGGATGGAGCGAAGGCAATCGCCCCGTCACAGCCCTGATCACGGCGCCGGTCGCGGTATTTGATCGGCGAGAACCTCCCCTACGCCTCGCGGGCGCGCCAGCGCGCAGGATCAGGCGACCCTCCTGCGGCGCACAGGCCGGGGAAGCACCGCGCCACGCAAAGGCGCTGGCGGGTCGAAAACGCTGCGGTCCCTGACCGCATTCGGCGGCTCCGGTGCGCCTCGCCCGAAGCGGTGGACGCAGACGGGCTGACCGGCCTGAACACCCTCCCGGCCGTGGTTGCACGCGAGACGTCGGTGGCCGGCGCGTGTTTCGTGCGGATATGGCCAAGCCAGTGGAAGGACGGGCCGCCGATGCCGCAGCAATAGCAGTTGATGCAGACAAGGATACTGCGCTTCAAGCAGATAACGACCCAACCCGGCGGCAACCGGCTGCCCTGCCGGATCGCTGTCGTTTTCATCGACCGCCGCGTCGCCTGCCACTTCCGGCGCCGGCATCCGGGCGACAGCATGGAGCAGCGGCCGGTGTTCGCGAAGAAGATGCGCGTGGCGGCCGGGAACATGCTGCAAATCTGCCGCCCCATCCATGCGGACCGGATCCGCGGCCCGGCGCAGATGACGCCGGCGACGGTACGCCTGAACGGCCGGGGCGTGGCCACTGTGCCGGTCTGCCTGCTGGTCCCGCAGGTGAAGCCGGCGAAGCGGCTGGACCTCGGGCGGGATGCGGCGCGGGCGCATGAGGCCGTGCCGGGGCTGATTGCGGCGCCGCGGGCGCAGAGCCGGTTCCGGGTGTTTCCGGCCATCCGGACATGGCGGGCCGGATCCTGCAACGCGCGTGCCGGCTACTTCCCGGCGCCATCCTGTGCTACCCCTCGGCGGCGCGGCCCGGGTGCGCCTTCGGCCGCGCGCGAAACCCCAGGGGGGCGGGCCGCGAGGCTGCGTCGGCCAGGACGTCCCCAGACAGGAGAGACCGCCCCATGGATCTGTTCCGGGCCATCTACACTTCCCAGCCTTTCGGCTTCGACGAGTCCATCCTGAGCGGTATCCTGATGGACGCGCGGCGCGCGAATGCCCGGGACGGCATCACGGGTGCCCTGATCTGCCGCGCAGACATCTATCTGCAGTGGCTGGAGGGTCCCGAAGCGCAGGTCCGCAGGGCGATGGAGCGCATCGAGGCCGACGACCGCCACATTGAGGTGAAGGTGCATGTTGCCGACCGTGTCTCCGAGCGGGTCTTTGGAGAATGGGCCATGCTGCACGACCCCGCGGCTACGTGGGTCTTGTCGCAGAGCGAGATTGCCGGCGGCGCCCTGGATCGTGCGACGCCCGCAGAGATCACGGGCTTCTTCCTGCGGCTCCGCGACGGCAGCGGGACGCCCGACCATGACTGATGCGCAGACGCCCGGGCCAGCCGGCGCGGCCGCGGATCGGGCTGACAGGAGCGCGGGAGAAGCGGGGAGCGCGACATGGCAATGACACGGCGCGGTTTCATCGCCCTGGCCGCTGTTCCGATCCTGTCGGCAGTGCCGCCAGCGAGGGCCGAGGCCATGCAGATCGAGGATTTCGCGATGCAGCCGGAAACCCGCTGGCGCTTCTTCACCGACAGCGTGATGGGTGGCGTTTCGACCGGGCAGGTCGCCTTCGTGCGGGAGGATGGCCGGCCACATGCGCGGATGACCGGCCGCGTCAGCACCGCGAACCGCGGCGGCTTCATCCAGATGCGGCTGGACCTCGCCAGCCCTCCGCCCGCGGGCACCACCGGCTTGCGGCTCGTTGTCCGCGGCAACGACCAGCGCTATTTCGTCCATCTGCGCACTTCGGGCACCGTCCTGCCCTGGCAGTACTACCAGGCGGGCTTCGAGGTGACGCGGGCCTGGAGCGAAGTGCGCCTGCCGTTCGAGGCCTTCGGCGCCTCGGGGGCCCTTCTGCGGACGGTGCCGCGGCCCGGCAGCCTGACCTCGCTCGCCGTCGTCGCCTATGGCCGCGACCACGACGCCGAGATCGAGGTGCGCGAGGTCGGGTTCTACTGATCGCGCCGACGGCCGCACGAACGGAGTCCGCAGGCGGTCTCGAACGTCACGCAGCAGAATGGCGGAGCGGTCGTCGTCGGCGCAAGCCGGATGCCGCGCGGGCGCATGACGCGGTCCCGGGGCT
>SLBI01000198.1 GCA_007126375.1 Paracoccaceae bacterium | reverse complement strand
CGCCGAGGCCGGCCCCGCCGAAACCCGCGGCGGCTGGCGGCTGACCGCGCCGGCCGGGGCGTGCGCGCTGTTCGACACCGGGCCCGGCGCCGCAGCACATCTGCACGAGATCGCCATGCTCCGGCCCGAACGGCTGGGCCTCACCGCCGAGGGCTTCCTGCGGCTGCGGCTGCATTTCTGACCCGGGCCGGCGGCCTGCGGCCCGGCCGCGGGTGATGCGGCGGCGCAGCCGGTCCAAGTGCATCTCGACCAGGACGGAACCGGTGACGATAGCGCGCCGTGCCGCGCCATGACCGGCTTCACCAGCACAGCATGGAGCGAGCCGAGCGCCGCGCAACCCATCGTCAGCAACACGCCCCACAGCGTGTTGCCGCGTCCAGCCCGCGCCTCCATCGCGCCATCCGTCAGCAACAGCACGATACCGATCATGGCCAGGGCGGCGGTGACGATCTTCACCTGCCCCGGACGCACCCCGTTCACCATCCAGTTGGCAAGCGTCACGAAGATCGGGATGTTCCTCGGCAGCGTTTCCACCTGAATCACCGTGGCGCAGTCGAGCGACCCGTGAAGGAAAAGATCAGGTGACCGTCACCGGCATGACGGAAAGCCACAGGGTGTTGAACGGCTCCCGGCGCAGCGGCGTCAGCAGATCGCCGCTCTCGCGGCAGCACGGTGCCCAGAGCACGAGGCCGAGCCCGCCCAGCCGATAGCGCCAGACCGAGGTCTCGGGTCCGCCGACACCCGGGAGCCTGGGGAAGAATTCCGAACGGGTGTGTCCCGACACCCCGACGAAGACCGCCGCATAGGCCCGGTGGGCGGGGATGGTCATGCCGCGATCTCGTGGCCGAAGCGGGCGAGGGGCGCGGCCCGTCTCCGCGCATCTGGCCGGCATCCGGCCAGTTGTCGCGCCGCGCATCGGTCAGTGGGCGAACTGGCGGTCCACCACCACGCGGTCGAGGATCACCCGGTCCTGCAACCCGGTGATCACCAGCACCGGAAGCCGCAGCGCCCTGTGGTCGATCTCCCAGCCGGTGGCGGCGGCGCTGCATATCTGGTTCATGTGGCCATGCGCGGGAACGAGCGGCGCGCAGCCGCCCCGAGGAAACCGGGACGCGCCGGCGCGGCGAACTCCAGATCGAACAGCAAGGGAAACAGCGGATCGAGAAAGAGGCCGACGCCGCCATGCGCGACCGGTTGCGCGATCGCCGTGTTCACCCGGGCGATGCGCGGGCCGATCTCGCGCAGGGTGTTCAGATGATCCAGCCCCGCGGCCGGGGCGCCCTCCAGCACCGCGCATGCGGCATGGAGCCCGCCGATGGACACCCCCCACCAACACCCGCCGCGCTCAGGCTGCACCGCCCCCTGCAGCCGGCGCAGGTCTTCCACCACCAGACGGTCGGTCAGTTCGGTTCCGGCGGAAAAGGGCGAGCCGGTCTGGCCGCGGAAGTTCCGAGACAGCGTGCCGAACCCATCGGACGCAACACCGGCGCCGCCACCGCCTCCGAGGCGTCGAGCCGGTCAGCGCATCGACGAGACGAAGGTGGCAAGCCGCGGCGCGCGGGCCGCCCATGCAGGTGAAAATGCGCGGTGCCGTCGGACACGTCCAGCAACATCGTCGCAGCCCTCCCGCACAGCGCCGCCCGAGAGCTACCAGGCCGGCTTGCGACCACAAGGGGTTCAGTCGCGCGTCGGCTGCACCAACCCGCGCTGCACCGCCGGGCGGTCGAGAAACCGCGTCAGCCAGGCCGGCACATGGGACAGCCGGTCGAGGCCCGTGACCTCTCCGGCCTTGTAGAAATCGCGCAGGCTGCGCACCCATGGCGCGAGGGCGATGTCGGCGATGGAAAAACCGTCGCCGGCGACCCACTCCCGCCCCTGCAGCCGGGCCTCCAGCACCTGCAGCAGCCGCGACGCCTCGGCGATGTAGCGCTCGCGCGGGCGCGGATCCTCGATGTCGCGGCCGCCCAGCGCGTAGAAGAAGCCGAGCTGGCCGAACAACGGTCCCACACCGCCCATCTGGAACATCAGCCACTGCAGCACCTCGTAGCGCCCCGCCGCATCCGCCGGCACGAGCCGACCGGTCTTCTCGGCCAGATAGATCAGGATCGCCCCGCTCTCCCACAGCGCCATGGGTCGGCCGTCGGGGCCGGCAGGGTCGATGATCGCGGGGATCTTGTTGTTGGGGTTGAGGCTCAGGAACTCCGGCGTGGTCTGGTCGCCGGAGCGGATGTCGACCTTGTGCGCGTCATAGCGCAGGCCAAGCTCCTCCAGCGCGATGGAGACCTTCACGCCGTTCGGCGTCGGAAAGGAATAGAGCTGGATCGCCGAGGGATCGCGCGGCGGCCAGCGGTCGGTTATGGCAAAGGCGGCCAGTGCTGCGGCAGGGTCGGTCGGGGGCGTCGCGGTCATGGGCGATCCTTCTGTTGCGTGTCACCGTCCTAACCGGCCGCACCGACGCTTGAAATACCTCCTGCGTGCGCGACCGACCTGCAGCGGCGCACAGCCGCGCGTGACGGGCACGCGAGACCCCGGGACGGCGCGCCCACGCCCCGCGGAGAAAGGAAAGCGCCCCCTGCGCGGCGCATGCCGTGACGGCATCGCCGGCGGCACGGGGATGGGCCTCGCCGCCGGCATCATCCTCGGCGCGGCCCCTTGCGGCCGCCGCGCGGGCGTGGATAAAGGCCGGCATGTCCGAGCCCGCCAACAGACCCGTCGCCCTCGTCCTCGGCGCCTCGCGCGGGCTCGGCGCAGCATTGGCCGAGGCGCTGGGGGCCGACAGCTGGCAGGTGGTGGCAGTCGCCCGCACCACCGGCGCGCTGGAAGAACTCGACGACCGCATCCGCGCGCGCGGCGGGCCCGCGGCCACGCTCGCGCCGATGGACGTGACCACCGAGGACGCCATGCGCGCGCTCTGCCGCAGCGTTTACGACCGCTGGGGCCGCGTCGATCTCTGGGTGCACGCCGCGATTCACGCCGCACCGCTGGGCCCCGCCGGCCATATCGCGGCACGGGACTGGGATCGCAGCATCGCCGTGAATATCCGCGCCACCGCGCGGCTGATCCCGATGGTGGAACCACTGCTGCGCGCCGCCCCCGCGGGCACAGCGCTGTTTCTCGACGACCCTTGCCACGGCGCGCCCTTTCACGGCGCCTATGGCGCGACGAAGGCGGCGCAGATCGCCCTGGCGCGCAGTTGGCAGGCCGAGGGCGAACGCCTCGGACCGCGGGTGCGGATCGAAACGCCACAGCCGATGCCCACCGCCACCCGTGCCCGCTTCCGCCCGGGCGAGGATCCTGCCACCCTCACCCCTTGTGCCGAAGTGGCGGCGAGGCTGATCTCGCGGTTTGGCTGAGGTGGCGGAAATGGCGGCGGCGGGGCTTCCGCATGCCGTGGACGCAGGCTAGGGAATGCGCATGAGCCTTGCCACCGCCCTGCCCGACGGCGATCGCCGCGCCCGACGCAATGTCGGTGTGCTCGTCGCCGCCCAGGCGGTGCTGGGCGCGCAGATGCCGATGATCTTCACTGTCGGCGGGCTCGCCGGCACCACATTGGCGCCCAACCCCTGCTGGGCGACGCTGCCGATCTCGCTGATCGTGCTCGGCTCGATGCTGACGGCGACGCCGCTGTCGGCGCTGATGCAGCGCCACGGCCGGCGCGCAGGCTTCGTGGTGGGGTCGCTGGGCGGCACGCTGGGTGCCGCGACCGGGGCAGCGGGGCTTGTGTTCGCCTCCTTCCCGCTCTTCCTCCTCGGCTCGCTCCTGACCGGCATCTACATGTCGGCGCAGGGCTTCTACCGCTTCGCCGCCGCCGACACGGCGTCCGAGGCGTTCCGGCCCAAGGCGATCAGCTGGGTGATGGCGGGGGGGCTGCTGTCGGCCATCCTCGGCCCGCAACTGGTGAAGTTCACCGCCGACGCGATGGTGGTGCCGTTCCTCGGCACCTATCTGGCGGTGATCGCGGTCAATCTGGTCGGCGTGTCACTGTTCGCGCTGCTCGACATTCCCAGGCCCCCGGCCCCACGCACCGGGCAGGCTATCGGCCGCAGCCGGCTGCAGATGCTGCGCGAGCCGCGCATTGCCGTGGCGATCATCTGCGCGACGGTCAGCTATGCGCTGATGAACCTGGTGATGACCTCGACGCCGATCGCGGTCGTCGGCTGCGGCTTCACCACCGCCCATGCTGCCGACATCGTCTCGGCGCATGTGCTGGCGATGTTCGCGCCCTCCTTTGTCACCGGCCACCTGATTGCCCGTTTCGGGGTTGAGCGGATCGTCGCGCTGGGCCTGACCATTCTCGCCGCCGCCGGGGCGGTGGCGCTGATGGGTGTGGATCTGGGGCATTTCTTCGTTTCGCTGGTGCTTCTGGGGATCGGCTGGAACTTCGGCTTCATCGGCGCGACGGCGATGCTCGCCTCGGCCCACGCGCCCGAGGAACGCGGGCGGCTGCAGGGCATGAACGACCTGATCGTCTTCGGCGGTGTGACGCTGGCCTCGCTCAGCTCGGGCGGGTTGCTGAACTGTTCGGGCGGAACGGTCGAACAGGGCTGGCAACTGGTGAACATCGCCATGCTGCCATTCCTTGTGCTCGCTGGCGGAGCACTGATGTGGCTGTGGCTGCGCCCCCGCGCGGCATGACGCCGCCTCAGCCGCGGTGGTAGGGCGTTCCGGCCAGGATGGCGGTCGCACGATAGAGCTGTTCCGACAGCATCACGCGCACCAGCATGTGCGGCCAGACCATGGGCCCGAAGGCGGTAACCGCATCCGCCCGCGCCCGCACCTCGGGATCGAGACCCTCCGCTCCGCCGATCAGGAAGGCCGCCGCCGGGCGCCCGGCATCGCGCCAGCCTGCGATCAGTTCGGCAAATTCCGGCGATGAGAGCGCCCGCCCCCGTTCGTCCAGCGCGCAGACGGCCGCCCCCTTCGGCACCGCCCGCAGCAGCAGTCGCGCCTCCGCCGAGGGCCCGCCCCTCGCACGATCCTCGACTTCCTGCACCGTGGCGGGGCCGACGCCGACCGGCCCACCGGTCCGTCCCGTGCGTGTCAGGTAATCCGATACGATGTCCCGCTCCGGGCCGGCCCGCAGCCGACCTACCGCGCAGACGATCAGCCGCATCGCGTCGTCGCCGGGCTCATGCCTCCTTCTGTGGCGCCCTGGCGTCCGTGGTCTGCCACATCTTCTCCAGCTGGTAGAATTCGCGCACCTCGGGCCGGAAGACATGGACGATGACGTCGCCGGCGTCGATGAGCACCCAGTCGCCGGTCTCCCTGCCCTCGCTGCGGGCCGAGAGGCCGAGTTTCTCCTTCAGCCGCTCCAGCAGCCTTTCGGCAATGGCGGTCACCTGGCGCGTGGAGCGGCCGGAACAGATCACCATCGCATCGGCCATGCTGGACCGGCCGCGCATGTCGATGGTCACGATCTCCTCGGCCTTGTCGTCCTCGAGCGAGGCCTGAACGATCTCGAGCAGGTCGTCGGGGCGCGGCGGTCGGGCAGCGCCCCCCTCTGCGGCCTCGATGCCGGCCGCGATCTCTCCATATGCCAGGATCAGATCCTCCGATGCTGCGTCGCCGGCAGAGCCGGCATTCTATACAATGACAGATAGCATCCCCGACGCCACATCTCAATGAAACTGCGCCGGCCTCGGCGGAATCCGGCCCGCCACGCTCCCGCCCCCCTGCCCCGCGCCGCCCTTGCGGCATTGGCGGATCGGGCGTAAGACGCAGGCGATGATCCGGTTCTTCGACATAGCCGACCGCGCCCGCCTGCCGTGGCGCTTTCACGGCCCCGCCGGCAGCGCGCTG
>SLBI01000142.1 GCA_007126375.1 Paracoccaceae bacterium | reverse complement strand
TCGACCGGCCCGGCGCACTGGCGCGCGTGGCGGCGGCGCTGGCCGAAGCCGGCGTCTCCATCGACCGGATGCGCCAGTACCGCCACGACGAGCCGCACGCGCCGGTGCTGATCGTGACCCATGCCACCACGCGCGACGCCATCGACCACGCCATCGCCGGCGCCCGCGCGACGGCGATGCTGGTGGGCGAGCCGGTGGCGCTGGCGATCGAGGCCGGCTGAGACCCCACCGCGGCAGGCCCCTCCCCCGCGTCACATTTCACGGGCTGTGCTGCGCCGCGCCGGTGGCGTCCGGCGTCTTCCGGCCGTCGATATGCAGCAGCAGTCCCAGCTCGACCGCCGCATTCGCCGGGGTGGCGATACCGTGCCGGACCCCGCTACGGACCACGCGCCCCGACAGCCAGGGCAGTTCGAGCCGGTTGCCAGCCAGGAGGTCCTCGAACATCGACGCCGTCATCCCTGCCGGCAGCCCGGCCATGAAGGCCATCGTGCGATCCAGCTGATCGGCCGGCAGCGGCACCCCCTCTGCCTGCCCGACCGCGACGGCCTCGGCAACAAGGGCGCGCAGGAAATCCGCCGTCCGCGCGTTGTCGCGAATCGGTCCGATCGGGGCACGCAACAAGGCGGTTGCGCCGCTGAGCCCGGTGATGAAGACGTATTTCGCCCAGAGATCGACGGAGATCTGCGCGCTGGCCTGCGCCTCGATCCCGGCCTCCGACAAAACGGTCACCAGCCGGGTCAGGCGCTCGCTGTCCGTCGCCCATGGCTCCCCGGCGATGACGCGGGCAAAGGGGCTGCGATGCGCCACCACCCCCGGCGCCTCGATCACCGCCGAGATCTGCGCGACGCCGCCGATCAGGGCCTCGCGACCGGTGATCGGCTCCAGCAAATCGAGCGCATCGACCCCGTTCTGCAACACCAGCACCATCGTCCGCGCGCCCAGCAACGGCACCATCTGGCGGGCGGCGGCCTCGGTATCCCAGAGCTTGACGGCGAAGAGCACCAGATCGACCGGACCCAGGTCCGCCGCCCGGTCGCTCGCCCGGACGGGGACGCGGCGCTCGCCGTCCGGGCGGCGGACGATCAGGCCATGGCTGCGAATGGCCTCCAGATGCCGACCGCGGGCAAGGGCGACCAGATCGTGCCCCGCCTCGGCCAGACAGGCGCCGAACCCGGCGCCCACACCCCCCGCCCCCACCAATGCGATCTTCATGCAGGCCTCCCGTCCGACTCATGTCCCCGCGTGCATTCTGCACCGTGTCGCACGGCTTGTCGCGGCCGCGCGACCGGCCTGGCCCGCCGCCGGGGCGAACGCGTGCGCGCCGCAGGATTGGCTTGCGGGCATCTGTCGGACGTGGCACCCCGCGCCGTGGGGCCGGGCGAGAGCCTCCGAGGCGCCCGACCGGCCCGTTGCGGAGGAACCCCATGCCCGATACCCGCCTGAAACTTGATGCGATCGAGCAGCTTTCGCTGGACACCCTCGTGGCGTCGGGGGCGTCCGCAGCGAATGCGGCACCGCTGGCGCGGGCGATCATGCAGGCCGAGCGCGACGGTATCGCCAGTCACGGGTTGATGTATCTGCCGGTCTATGCAGAGCATTTGCGGTGCGGAAAGGTGGATGGCACGGCGGTTCCCGACGTCGGGCATCCGCGCCCCGGGGTGGTTCGCGTGGACGCGGGCACGGGTTTTGCCCATCCGGCCATCGCCGCCGGCTCCGCCCCCCTTATCGAGGCTGCGCGCGCCAACGGCATCGCCTGCATGGCGGTGCACCGATCCTACAATTGCGGTGTTCTGGGCCATCACGCCGAGGCGCTGGCCGGGGCGGGGCTCCTGGCGCTGTGTTTCACCAACGCGCCGGCCTCGATCGCGCCGGCCGGAGGCCGGCGGGCGGTGGTCGGCACGAACCCGATGGCGCTGGCACTGCCCGACGGCGAGGGCAAGGTGCCGCTGGTGATCGATCAGAGTGCCAGCGTGGTCGCCAAATCCGAGGTGACCCGGCACGCCCGCGCCGGTCAGCCACTGCCCGACGGCTGGGCGCTCGATGCCGAGGGCCGGCCCACCCGCGATGCCGAGGCCGCCCTTGCCGGCACGATGATGCCGGCGGGCGGCTACAAGGGGTTCGGCCTCGGGCTGGTGACCGAAATATTCGCCGCGGTGATGACCGGGGCGAACCTCGGCATCGACGCAAGCCCCTTCAGCGGCCCGGCCGGCGGCCCGCCGCAAACCGGGCAGTTCTTCATCGCCGTGGACCCGGCCGCCACCTCGGGGGCGGCCGGCACCGGACCGGCGCTGGCCCGACTGTGCAGCGCCATCGCAGATCAGCCCGGGGTGCGGTTGCCGGGCCAACGCCGGCGCGCCGCCCGCGCCCGCGCCGAGGCCGATGGTGTCGTTGTGGACGACGCGCTGCTCGCCCGGTTGCGGGCGCTCATCTAGGCGCGGCCACGGCGCTGCGTAGCGCGGCCTGCATCGCCTCTCCCGCCGGGCTGAGCCGGCGTGCCGGATTGTGCAGGAGCACCAGATCACGAACATAGACCGTGTCTTCGGGCAGGATGAAACGCAACGGCCCGTCATGATCGTGCAGCGAACGCTCGGGCAGGATGGTCGCGCCCAACCCGTTGCGGACGAATGCCATCAGCGTCGTGGTGTTCAGCGCGGTCAGGGCGCAGTTGCCGAACACCGTCTGCACCTCGGGCTGCGTGACCAGCCCGCACAGCGCATTGCCGATGAAGGGTTCCAGCCCCAGCGCCTGCCATCGGACCGGACCGACCTGCCGGGCGATGAGGCTGTCGCGGTGGCAGACGATGCCGAGCGGGTCCCGGGCGATCACTTCGCCATCCAGCACCGTCGGCGCGCCGTCGCTGGCGAGGCCGATGTCGGCGGTGTCCTGATCCAGCCGGCGCAGCACCGCCGCGCTGTCGACGTCGCTGATCTCGAGCCGCACGTCGGGACGCTCGCGCCGGAACAGCGCGATCGCCGCCGGCAAAACCGTCAGGGCCGCCGAGGGCACCGCAGCGATCCGGACCGTGCCGGCGGTGGAACGCGACAACCGCTGGATCGCCGCGACGCTGCGCTCGAAGACCTGCACGGCGCGTTCCGCCTCCTGCAAGGTCATCCGGCCCAGCGGCGTCAGCCGGTTCTTTCGGTCGGTCTCGAACAGCGGCGCACCGATCTGCGCCTCGAGTTGCGACAGCATCATCGAGATCGCCGACGGCGTGCGGCCGAGAACGCGCGACGCCCCGGCCAGACTGCCGTGGCGGGCCACGCAGACGAAGCAGCGCAACATCTCCAGCTTCATTCTATTTCCCGAATTCTGAAGCAAGCTTAAGAACTTCAAGATTGCCTGAAGCAACGCCGGCCGTCTAGCCTTGGCGCTCGTATTGCCCATCCGATCCGCCGCACGAGGCCGGGGCCGGCAGCAATCGAGGCTAGACGCAGGGGACGCATGCCGCGAGAGACCGAACAGACACGCATCGACGCCTTGCAATACGCCAACTGGTCCGAAGACGTGTTCCGCCAGATGCGCAGCGGCGGGGTGGCGGCGGTGCATGCCACCATCGTCTATCACGAGACCTTTCGCGAGACGGTCGGGAACATCACCCGCTGGAAGCGCCTGTTCGCCGATCATGCGGATCTGATCCAGCCCGGCCGCAGCGGCGACTGCGTGCGCCGGGCGCGGGCGGCGGGGCGCACGGCGATCTTTCTCGGCGCTCAGAACCCGTCCTGCATCGAGGACGACATCGGCCTTGTCGAGGTGCTGCACGACCTCGGCCTGCGGTTCATGCAGCTGACCTACAACAACCAGTCCCTGCTGGCGACCGGATGGGCCGAGGAGGAGGACACCGGCCTGACCCGGATGGGCCGCGAGGTGGTGGAGGAGATGAACCGCGTCGGCATGGTGGTGGACATGAGCCATTCGGGCGAGCGGTCGACGCTGGAAGCGATCGCCCAATCCGCGCGCCCGATCGCCGTGACCCATGCCAACCCGTCGGCGTGGCACCCGACCCTGCGCAACAAGTCCGACCGGGTGCTGCAGGCACTGGCCGAAAGTGGCGGCATGCTGGGGTTCTCGCTCTACCCCAATCACATGGCCGGCGGCAGCGACTGCAGCCTGACAGAGTTCTGCGAGATGGTGGCGCGGACCGCGGATCTGATCGGGATCGGGCACCTCGGCATCGGCAGCGATCTGTGTCAGGACCAGCCCGACGCGGTGGTCCGATGGATGCGGAACGGCCGCTGGACACGCCGGCGCGACACCACCGCCCGGTTTCCGAGCATGCCCAACTGGTTCCACGACAACCGCGACTTCGACAATCTCGCCGAAGGCCTCAGGGTCGTCGGCATGTCGCCCGACGACGTGGCGGCGGTGATGGGCGGCAACTGGCTGGATTTCTTCGACCGCAGCTTCACCCGTGCCGAAACCTCCGCGGCGTCCGGGCCCCGCAGATCCGCAGCCGAGGCGCCGAGGAAGCTGGCCGGACAGGCATGAGGGAATGTGCGCGCGGGCGAGAAAGAATTCAGAATGGATGAAAACAGCATCAGAATTTTTAGATTGAGTCAAACCCCCGGACATGCGCCTCTGCCACGGCACCATGTTCGGAAACGATCAGGCAACAGGGAGAAACGACCATGACAGCCAGGATCGACAGACGGCAGGCGCTTGCACTGATGGGCGCAGCCGGAACGCTGCCGCTCATGCCGCGGGGTGCCGCGGCCTTCCTGCCGGACTTCTTCACCATCGGCGGCGGCCCGTCGGGCGGAGTCTTCGGCATCGTCGGCATCGGCGTGGCGGACATCCTCGGGCGGGCCAGCCCGGATACCATAATCGACGTGCAGCCCGGCGGATCGGGTCCGAACCTGGTGCGTGTGGGCGGCGGGCAGACCAACATCGGCATCACCTCGGCCAGCAACGCCTTCGACGCCTGGCACGGCCGCGACCCGGCGACGCCTGAAAATCCGATCCGCAATACGCGCGGGCTGATGACGATCATGCAGAGCGCGATCCAGATCTGGGTCGATGCCCGGTCCGATATCCGCTCGCTGGAGGATCTGCGCGGCAAGCGGGTCAGCGCCGGCCAACCCGGACAGACCTCGTGGCTGGCCTTCGAGAACCTGCTCGCCTCGGCCGACATGTCGATCGACGACATCACGGCAGGTGGCGGCGCGCTGGAAACGCTCAGCTGGGCAGAATCGCACGAGGCGCTGCGCAACGGACAGCTCGACGCGGTGATGTGGCTGTCGCTCTGGCCGCATCCCACCGTGCGGCAGAACGAGACGGTCCGGCCGATGCGCACCCTCTCCTTCGAAGATGCCGTGCTCGACCGCTTCCTCGCTGATCATGGCGGCGGCTTCGAACGCGCCGTGCTGCCCGAAAACCTGTTCGGCGGTCAGGACGAGCCGGCCAGCACGGTCGGCACCAACACGCTGCTGTTCGCATCCGACCGGATGGAGGACGACACCGCCTACGGCATCGTCGAGACGCTGTGGAGCAACCTCGACGAGTTCAAGGCGGTGCATGCGCTGCTCGGGAACATCTCGGCCGATACCGCCGGGCGCGGCATGGTCGTCCCGGTCCACCCGGGCGCACGCCGGTTCTACGAGGAGCACGGCATGCCGGTCGACGACTCGGATCTGGCCTGATCGCCGAAGACGACCGGATGACCGCGGAGTCGCTGCGCAGCAAGGCGGTGTTCGTCCTCGCCACTGCGATGGCGCTGTTTCACCTTGCCGCAGCCTCGCCGCTGTGGCTGGCACCGAACCTGCTGTTGCGGTCGGGGCATCTGCTGTTCGCGGCGCTGATCATCCT
>SLBI01000297.1 GCA_007126375.1 Paracoccaceae bacterium | reverse complement strand
CGGGCGCCATCGGCGCGGCGGTCGCGGTCGCGCCACGGGCAAGCTCGTCGCGGTATTGCAGCAGAAGCCCGCGCACGCCCTGCGGGTTGGTCGCCACCATCTGTGCCGTCATCGGCCCGCCCGCCATCGCCCGGCGATACGAGGTGACGAGGAAATCCCGTTCGAACTGGGTGATCTGGCCGGTGACCGGATAGCCGAGATAGGCCTGATACTGCGACACCGCGTTGCGCGTGTTGCGCCCGACAATCCCGTCCGGCGTGCCGGCGGGAAAGCTGAAGTAGTTCAGCGCCGTCTGCATCTCGCGATTGGCCTCGCGCGTGGCGCTGGGGACCGACGAGCGCGGCGCCGTCCGGACCACGGTGCGCGTGCGCTGCTGGTCGCGCTGGATCGCGCCCGACACCATGCCGCCCACCACACCGCCGATCAGGCCGCCCACCAGCGCGTCGCTGGCTGGCGCCTGCGCCGGCATACCGCCCGCCGCCACCGCCGTGATCATGCAGCCCGTCGCAATCGCCTTCACCCTCATGCCGCAAACTCCCCTGTTCAAGCTGCGCCGCATCCTAGCACGGATCGGCGTCATCGGGGGCGAAAAAAACCGTGCCGGATTCGCGACATTCGCGCGAAACCCACCGCCCCTCGCCGTCGCCGCGGCCACGGGTTATAGCCGGGGCGAACGGTGGAGGGCGATGATGCCGGAATGGCGGGTGCTGGAAGGGCTTCAGCCCTATGCCGAAACGCTGGCGGCGATGGAGGCGCGGGTGGCACGGATCGCCGCCGGCCGCGCCCCCGAGGCGGTGTGGCTGCTGGAACACCCGCCGCTCTATACCGCCGGCACCTCGGCCCGGGCGGCGGATCTGCGCGACGCCGGCCGCTTTGCGGTGCATGTGGCGGGGCGCGGCGGGCAGTACACCTATCACGGGCCGGGCCAGCGGGTGGTCTATGTCATGCTGGACCTGAACGCCCGCGGCCGCGACATCCGCCGCTTCGTCGATGCGCTGGAGGGCTGGGTGATCGATGCGCTGGCCGAATTCAACGTCACCGGCCTGCGCCGGCCCGGCCGGGTCGGCGTCTGGGTGGAGCGGCCCGACAAGCCGCCGCTGCCCGACGGCACGCCGCACGACGACAAGATCGCCGCGATCGGCGTGAAGCTGCGCCGCTGGGTCAGCTTTCACGGGCTGGCGATCAATGTCGAACCCGATCTGTCGCATTACGCCGGCATCGTGCCCTGCGGCATCGCCGGGCACGGGGTGACCAGCCTCGTCGATCTCGGCCTGCCGGTCGCGCTGGCCGATCTCGACCTCGCCCTGGCGCGGCGCTTTCCGGTCGCCTTCGGCGGGCCGGGCGCGCTGCGTCCGGCGACGGCGGAGGCGGAGGCGGAGGCGGTTGGCGACGGGTTAAGGCAGGGTTAACGGCCCCCGCAGACGGGTCGGAACGCACCCTTTGGCGGTCGCAACGGCCGTTTTCGCATCCGAAACGCCCGTTTTCCGGGTCCGCCTGCGGTACTACGATACCGCCCGGCCGCCGGACCGGTCAGAAGACCGGACCAATTAACCGCTTCTTAACCCTGCGGCCCGCTCACCCGCCGGCCGGGCCGGCGACGACGCCCGCGTCCATCAGCGCGCCGATCTGGCCGCTGCCGAGGCCCAGCACCGAGGCCAGAACCTCCTCGGTGTGCTGGCCGAGCAGCGGCGCCGGCGCCGGCGGCAGCCGGCCCGAGGCGGAGAAGGCGAGCGGCGAGGCGGGCACCGGATAGCGGCCGATGCCGGGCTGATCGACGATGCCGAACATCGGGTTTTCCGGACTCAGATCGGGGTCCAGCGCCACCGCCTCGGCGAAGCTGCGAAACTCGGTCCAGGTCAGACCGGCGGCATCGAAATCACCTGCGAAATCAGCCACCTTGCGGGCGGCGAACCAGGGCGCGAGGATCGCGGTGATCTCGTTGCGGGCCACGAACCGGTCGCCCTCGCGGCGGAAATCGAGGCCGAGGCGGTCGGCCAGCGCGGCCATCTCGGCCTCCGTCCCGGTCTGGCGCAGGATGCCCTTCCACTGCCGGTCGGTCAGGCCGATCACGATCACCCGGCGGCCATCGGCGCAGGTGAAATCCTGCCCGTAGGCGCCATAGAGGGAGTTGCCCATCCTCGGCCGGTCCACGCCGTTCACCACCACCTCGCCGATGATGCCCAGATGGCCCAGGACCGCCGCGCCCACATCCTTGAGCGACAGATCCACGCTTTGCCCCTGCCCGGTGCGCAGCCGGTGCCGCTCGGCCGCCAGCAGCCCGTTCGCCACCATCTGCCCGGCGATGCAATCCCAGGCCGGCAGCACATGCGCGACCGGCTCGGACGAGTCCTCGGGGCCGGTCGCGGTGGGAAAGCCCAGCGCCGGGTTCACGGTGTAATCCACCGCCGGCCCGCCGGCCCGCGTGCCCGACAGCGCAACGACGATCACATCGGCACGTTGTGCCGCCAGCGCTGCGTAGGACAGCGGTGCGCGCTGGCCGAGGTTGGTGAGATAGCAGCCGCCGCCCTCGCCCGGGGCGCAGATCATCTCGGCCACCAGTTCCTGCCCGCGCGGGTCCGAGAGGTTGACCGCGACGCTCTTCTTGCCCTTGTTCAGCCCGGCCCAGAACAGGCTCCTGCCCTCGGACGTGACCGGCCAGCGCTGCGCATCGAGCCCGCCGCCGATGCGGTCGAAGCGGATCACCTCGGCCCCCATCTGCGCCAGCGTCATCCCCGCCAGCGGCACCGCGACGAAGGCCGACCCTTCCACCACGCGCAACCCGTCCAGAACCCCGGCCATGGTTCAGCCCTCCCAGATGATCTGTGTCTGCATGCACTGCGCGCCCTCGGCGGTGGCCGTGCACATCTTCAGCCCGTCCTCCGTCGTCTCGGCGAGGATGCGGATCTCGTCCGACAGCAGGCAGGGGCGCACGCCGCGGTGGCGGAACTGCACCGGCCGCCGCCCCGGGTCACGCCGCCGCGCCGACTCCATCATCAGCATCGCCTGCAACGGTCCGTGCACGACGAGCGCGGGGTATTTCTCGACCTTCGCGGCATAGTCGAGGTCGTAATGGATCCGGTGGCCGTTGAAGGTCAGCGCCGAGAAGCGGAACAGCCGGACGGGCGAGAACTCCGCAGGCTCGGCCCAGACCGGCGCCTCCGGCGCGGCCACGGGCGGCGGCGGGCTGTAGCGCTGCGGCATGGCGATGTAGACGATGTCCTGTTCCTCGCGGATCGCCGGGCCGCGCGCCGTAGAGATGTCATGCCCGACGGTGACGAAGACCATCCGCCCGGTGGCACCGGTCTTGTCCGCCACCTTCAGGATCTCCGAGCGGCGGTGCAGGGGTTCGCCGATCCGCGGCACATCGGCGAGGAAGGTGACCCGCCCGCCGGCCCACATCCGCCGTTCCAGCGGCACCGGCGGCAGGAAGCCGCCGCGCTTGGGGTGGCCGTCGGGGCCCAGCCCCTCCATCGGCACGACCGGCGCGAAGCCCATCCAGTGCCACAGCGGCGGCAGCGGATCGCCCTCGGCGAAGGCGGTCGCGTCGCAGGGGCCGGAGGCGAGGGTGGCGGCCATGCCGCGCGCCTGCCGGGGGGCGATCACGTCGGTCTCCTCCTCGACGCGCCCGATCCAGGCGGCGAACTCGTTGTCCATGGGCGACTCCCCCTCGTGCGGCGGGCGCAACATCCGTGCGCGGCGGCGGGGCGTCAAGACGCGGATCCGTCGGCGCGCCCCATCGCTTGCGGGGCCGCCGATCCGCGGCAGGGACGGGGCACGGACGCCCGAACGATAAAATGCGCCCGCATCGATGAAATCCTGCTAATCTTGTCGCCCGAACTCACAAGAACAAAAAAGGAAACTGATCCGATGGACCGTCTCACGCCCCGTCTCGCCGTTGCGGCGCTGTGCCTTGCCGCCCTTCCTCATGGCGCCGCCGCCGCCACGCTCGAGGCCTTCGCCGGTGTCCGCATCGTCTTCGAGACGTCGGACGTCACGAACCCGGTGCAGATCTACACGCGCCAGACCGTCTTCGGCACCGACGACACCGACGGGGACGGCACCACCTCCGGCGGCGCGACGCAGATCGAGGGGTCCCTGACCAGCGCGCCGGTCTTCGCCACCGCCAACGAGGTCAGGGGCGAGGCCAGGGCCACGGTCGCGGGCGAAGCGGTCTATCGCATCGACCTGATCCAGAACTTCTGGGTCGCGCGCAGCCTCGAAGCGGACCGCATGGTGGACATCACCCTGTCGCCGCTCCTGGGGCTGGGGGGCATCTCTCTGCAGGCCTTCGGCCTGTCCGGAGCGCCGGGCGACATCGGCGCGGCCTTCGCCGCCATCAACCTGCAGCGCAACGACTTCGAGGGCGACCTCTATGCCGACTCGGCCTTCATCAACCTGGTCGGCGTGCTGCCGGGCGATTTCGCGAACGAACAGAAGGGCTTTGCCCCGGTGACGCTGTCCCAGCTGATCCCGCAGCGCGGTCCGCTGGACCCGGACGTGCGCTTCACCCTGACCCTGACGGTCGAGACCTCAGCGCTCGTCGAACCCGTCGCGGTCGACCCGCCCGATGTCGGCGTGATCCCGCTGCCGCCGGCCGCGCCGCTGCTTGCGCTCGGGCTCGGCTGCCTTGCCCTGCTGCGTCGCCGCTCCGGCAGCTGATCCCCGGGGGCATTCCCGCCACCATCCTCGCGCCGGCACCCGGCGCGGCTCAGGGCGCAGGGGCGGGTTCGGGCGCCACCGCGTGGTCGGCCGCGCGCGCCAGCGCGGCCATCCGGGCATGGGCCGAGATGCTCCGCGCCTCCAGCGTGACGGCATGCAGGAAGCGGTTCTCGTAAAGCCCGAGGCGGTGGAACTCGGCCTCGGTCAGCCTGCCGGTGCCGGAGACGGCGTCGAACAGCCCCTCGGTCAGCAGTCGCGCCTCCTCGGCATCAACTTCCAGCACCGGGCAGCCGCGGCGATCGTCCTCCACGGCCCGCTGCAGCGAGACCAGGGTCAGCGGCGCCACCGGCGCCATCGCCGACTGCTCCACCACCAGATGCAACTCGCCCTCGGCCAGCCCCCGCCCGGCGGCGATCCGGGTCAGCAGCTCGCGGCCGCGCCGGGCGAACAGATCGGCCCGTCGCTCGGCCTCGGCCGGCTCCAGCAGGCGGCGGCGCTTCTCGGGGTTCGAGACCGACAGGATCTCGCCCTCGATGTAATGGATGAACAGGAACATCAGCAGCGGCGCGCCCGAGATCGGCAATGCAAGGTCCGGCCAGATCAGGATCGCCGCGACAAAGGGCGCCAGCGCGAAGCTGTAGCGCAGCAGCGGATACTCCAGCGCGATGCGCCACCACAGCGGATTCAGCATCAGCCCGCGGGGGAACACGCTGGACAGCCCCGAGAGGATCTTGCGTGGCGGGCTGCCGCCGATCAACGCGCGCGGGTTCGACACCGTGCCGGGCGTGACGAGAAAGATCATCGGCGCTCCTTTCCTCGGGCGATCGCTGTCGCGAAGGTAACGGCCGCAGCCGGTCTGTCGAGGGCGCGCGCGCCACCGCCCGTGCGCGGATGCGACTTGACGCCGCCCGGCGCGATGCTTATTCCCCGATCACGCCCGGGCTCACCCGGTCGGGACGCTGCGGTTGTAGCTCAGTTGGTTAGAGTACCGGCCTGTCACGCCGGGGGTCGCGGGTTCGAGCCCCGTCAACCGCGCCAGTCCCGCCCCGAAGCCCCGTGCACCACGCGCGGTTGTAGCTCAGTCGGTTAGAGTACCGGCCTGTCACGCCGGGGGTCGCGGGTTCGAGCCCCGTCAACCGCGCCATTTCCTTCCGGAAGACCCCAGCTTCGGCAGTGCGTAAGGCACTTGCTCGCAATATTGCGCGAATTG
>SLBI01000258.1 GCA_007126375.1 Paracoccaceae bacterium | reverse complement strand
GTGCAGCCGACCTTCGGCTACGAGGGCGACCCGATGCGGCTGCTGTTCGAGCGCGGCTTCGCGCCGACGCATGCCTTCTCGGCGTTCTATCTCTGGCTGAAGAACAGCTTCCGCGCCGATGTGGTGCTGCATTTCGGCATGCACGGGGCGCTGGAGTTCATGCCCGGCAAGCAGTCGGGCATGGGCAACGCCGACTGGCCCGACCGGCTGATCGGCGACATGCCCAACGTCTATCTCTATGCCTCCAACAACCCCTCCGAGGCGACGCTGGCCAAGCGCCGTTCGGGGGCGGTCACGGTGACGCATCTGACCCCGCCGCTGGCCGCCTCGGGGCTCTACAAGGGGCTTCTGGAACTCAAGGACAGCGTCAAGCGCTGGCGCGAACTCGGGCCGGCGGCCGATGGCCGGGCGGAACTGGCCGCGCTGATCGCCGATCAGGCCGCGGCGGTGGACATGGACGGCACCGACCCCGACCGGCTGTGGCTGAAGCTGCTGGAGACCGAGGACGCGCTGATCCCCGACGGGCTGCATGTGCTGGGCCGGCCGATGGATGCGGCGCAGCGCTCGGAGCACCTGCGGGTGATGGCCGACCAGTCGCCCGAGACGCGGGAGCGGGTGGACCGGCTGCTGTCCGAGGACCCCGAACTGCCGGCGCTGATGCGCGCGCTGGGCGGGCGCTACATCAAGCCGGTGCCGGGCGGCGACCTGATCCGCTCGCCCGACGTGCTGCCGACGGGCCGGAACATTCACGCCTTCGATCCGTTCCGCATGCCCACCGCCTTTGCCATGCAGGATGGCGCGAAACAGGCCGCGCTGCTTCTCGAGACACATGAAAGGATGCCGCGTTCGGTGGCGCTGGTGCTCTGGGGCTCGGACAACATCAAGTCCGACGGCGTGCCGATCGCCCAGGCGCTGGCGCTGATGGGGGCGAAGCCGCGCTTCGACAGCTTCGGCCGCCTGTCGGGGGCCGACCTGATCCCGCTGGAGGACCTCGGCCGCCCGCGCATCGATGTCGTGATGACCCTCTCGGGCATCTTCCGCGACCTGCTGCCACTGCAGACCCGCATGCTGGCCGAGGCCGCCTGGAAGGCCGCCACGGCAGACGAGCCGCGCGAGAGGAACTTCATCAAGGCCCATGCCGAGGATTATGCCGCGCGGGCCGGCGTCGACATCGAGGAGGCCGCACTGCGGGTCTTCTCCAACGCCGAGGGCGCCTACGGCTCGAACGTCAATGTGCTGGTGGACAGCTCGGCCTGGGGCGAGGAGGACGATCTGGCGGATGCCTACGAGGCCCGCAAATCCTTCGCCTACGGCCGCAACGGCAAGGCAAAGGCCAATCCGAAACTGTTGCAGAGCGCGCTGAAGGACGTCGACATCGCCTATCAGAACCTCGAGTCGGTCGAACTCGGTGTCACCACGGTGGACCATTACTTCGACACCCTGGGCGGCATCGCCCGGGCGGTGAAGCGGGCGCGCGGCGAAGAGGCCGCCATATATATCGGCGACCAGACCCGCGGCGGCGCCAAGGTCCGCACCCTGCAGGAGCAGGTGGCGCTGGAAACCCGCTCGCGCAGCCTGAACCCGAAATGGTTCGAGGGCATGCTCAAGCACGGCTCCGAGGGGGTCCGGCAGATCGAGGCGCAGGTGACCAACACGCTCGGCTGGTCGGCCACCACCGGTCAGGTCGAGCCCTGGGTCTATCAGCGCCTGTCCGAGACCTTCGTTCTGGACGCCGAGATGCGCAAGCGCCTGGCCGATCTGAATCCCAAGGCCAGCGCCCGCATGGCCGGCCGCCTGCTGGAGGCGTCCGACCGCAACTACTGGCAGCCCGACGACGACACGCTCGCCGCGCTGCAGGCCGCCGCCGACGAGATCGAGGACCGGCTGGAAGGAATCGCGGCGGAATGAGGGGCGGCGTCAGAACCGCGCCCACCGCCCGGGAAGAAGCCGCAGATCGCGGCATTGTGGAAATGAAAGAAGGGAGCCGCCCATGAGCCCGCTCGACCGCACACCCCCGAACCTCCGCAAGGGCGAGGACGGCGAAGGATCGGTGCAGGTGCACCAGGATGCCAGCATGAAGATCGAGGGGGCCAAGGTCTTCGCCGTCTACGGCAAGGGGGGCATCGGCAAGTCGACCACCTCGTCGAATCTGTCGGTGGCGTTTTCCAAGCTGGGCAAGCGGGTGCTGCAGATCGGCTGCGACCCCAAGCATGACAGCACCTTCACGCTGACCGGCACGCTGGTGCCCACCGTCATCGACATCCTGAAGGACGTCGATTTCCACGCCGAGGAACTGCGCCCCGAGGATTTCGTCTTCGAGGGCTTCAACGGGGTGAAGGCGGTCGAGGCCGGCGGCCCGCCCGCCGGCACCGGCTGCGGCGGCTATGTCGTCGGCCAGACGGTGAAGCTGCTCAAGCAGCACCATCTGCTGGAAGACACCGATGTGGTGATCTTCGATGTGCTGGGCGACGTCGTCTGCGGCGGCTTCGCCGCGCCGCTCCAGCACGCCGACCGGGCGGTGATCGTCACCGCCAACGACTTCGACTCGATCTACGCGATGAACCGCATCATCGCCGCGGTGCAGGCCAAGTCCAAGAACTACAACGTCCGGCTCGCAGGCTGCATCGCCAACCGCTCGCGCGATACCGACGAGGTCGACCGCTACTGCGCCGAGGTCGGCTTCAAGCGGATCGCGCACATGCCGGACCTGGATTCGATCCGCCGCTCGCGGCTGAAGAAGAAGACCCTGTTCGAGATGCCGGATGACGAGGATATCGTGCTGGCCCGCAAGGAATACATCCGGCTGGCGGAAACGCTGTGGAACGGCACCGAACCGCTGGCGCCGGCGCCGCTGGAGGATCGTCGCATCTTCGAGCTTCTGGGCTTCGACTGAGGGGGGAGCGGCGATGGAATCCTACGCCACCACCCGGGCGCGGCTCGAGGAGTACTTCGACCGGACGGCGGCCAAGACCTGGGAGCGTCTGACCTCGGACGCCCCGGTCAGCCGCATTCGTCAGACCGTGCGCGAGGGCCGCGACGCGATGCGCGCGGCCATGCTGGCGCGCCTTCCGGACGATCTCGGCGGCGCCCGTGTACTCGACGCCGGCTGCGGCGCCGGGCCGCTGTCGGTGGCGCTGGCCGAACGCGGCGCCGAGGTCGTCGGCGTCGACATCTCGCCGGCGTTGCTGGAGGTCGCGCGCAGGCGCACGCCCGAGGCGCTGTTGCCGCGGATCAGCTATGTCGCCGGCGACATGCTGGACGAGGGCCACGGCAGGTTCGACTACGTGATGGCGATGGACAGCCTGATCCACTATGCGGCGTCCGACATCGGCCGGGCACTGGCACGGCTTGCCCCGCGGACCGGACGGGCGATCCTCTTCACCATCGCCCCGCGCACGCCGTTCCTGTCGGCGATGTGGGTGGCCGGCAAGGCGTTTCCGCGCGCCGATCGCTCGCCGCAGATCATCCCGCACAGCGACGGAGCCATCGCCGCGGCACTGCAGGCCGAGGGCGTGACCGGCCCGCTGAGCCGTGTCACCCGTGTTTCGCGCGGTTTCTACATCAGCCAGGCAATGGAGCTTCGGCCATGATCCGCCGGCTGATGGCATCGCTGGATGCGAAGATCGCCGAGGGCGAGAAGCGGCCGCCGCTGCTGAAATCGCTGAGCATCCGTGCGCTGCCGTTTGCCGATGCGGCCAGCCCCGATTTCCCGCTGGCGCAGCTTCTGCGCCTGTCGCTGTTCCAGATATCGGTCGGCATGGCGGCGGTGATGCTGCTGGGCACGCTGAACCGGGTGATGATCGTCGAGCTGTCGATACCGGCGATGGTCGTGGCCGCGATGATCGCGCTTCCCGTGCTGTCGGCGCCGTTCCGGGCGCTGTTCGGCTTCCGCTCGGACAGTTATCGCTCCGCCATCGGCTGGAAGCGGATTCCGTTCCTGTGGTTTGGCTCGCTGTGGCAGTTCGGCGGCCTCGCCATAATGCCCTTCGCGCTGATCGTGCTGTCGGGCGACAAGACCCACGATGTGCCGTTCGCCGGCGAGGTGCTGGCGGCGATCGCCTTCGTCATGACCGGGGTCGGCATGCACATGACCCAGACGGCGGGCCTGGCGCTCGCCTCGGATCGGGCGAACGACGAGACCCGTCCGCGGGTCGTCGCACTGCTCTACGTCATGTTCCTGCTGGGCATGGCCGTCTCGGCGCTGGTGATCGGCTGGCTGCTGCGCGATTTCGACCAGATCACGCTGGTGCGCGTCGTGCAGGGCACCGCCGTGGCGACGCTGGTGATCAACTGCATCGCCCTGTGGAAGCAGGAGGGCGTGCGCCCGATGAGCAAGGCCGAGCGCGAGGCGCCGCGGCCGCTCTTTCGCGACGCCTGGGCCGACTACATGCGTGGCGGGCAGGCGGGGCGGCTGCTGGCGGTGGTGTTCATCGGCGCCGTGGCCTTCAACATGCAGGACGTGCTGCTGGAGCCCTATGGCGGCGAGGTGCTGGGGCTCTCGGTCTCGGCCACGACGATGCTCACCTTCACCTGGGCCGCCGGTGCGCTGGTCGCCTTCGCCATGGCGGCCCGCTGGCTCGGGCGCGGCATGGATCCCTACCGGATGGCCGGGCGCGGCTGCCTTGCCGGGCTTGCGGCCTTCGCGCTGGTGATCCTGGCCGCGCCGATGCAGAACCCGGTGATCTTCTACACCGGCGCGGCGCTGATCGGCTGGGGCGGCGGGCTGTTCGCCGTGGCCACCCTGACGGCGGCGATGCTGATGCCGGTGCAGGGGCTGGCCGGCCGCGGCCTCGCGCTCGGCGCCTGGGGGGCGGCGCAGGCGACCGGTGCGGGGCTGTCCATCTTCGCCGGTGGCGCGATCCGCGATGCGGTGAATGCCAGCGCGCTTTCGGGCGGCCTGGGCGAGGCGCTCGACGTCGCCGCCACCGGCTATGCCACCGTCTATGCGATCGAGATCGTGCTTCTGTTCCTGACACTCATGGTCCTTGGTCCGCTGGTGCGGGCCTGGGGCCATGCCGACCCCCCCACGGGCAGCCCGGAGCGTATCGGGCTTGCCGAGTTGCCCAGCTGACATGGCCTAGGAGGACCCTCCCATGTTCGAAGCCGCCACGTTCAACAACATCGATCTCGCGCAGATCAGCCTGTATATCTTCTGGCTGTTCTTCGCGCTGCTGGTCTACTACCTGCAGACCGAGAACATGCGCGAGGGCTACCCGCTTGAAAACGAGGACGGCGGGCGCGAATCCTTCAACCTGCCGCTGCCGGGGCCCAAGACCTTCAGGCTGCCGCATGGACGCGGCGAGGTCACCGTGCCCGACTACAAGAAGGAAGACCGCGAGGTCGCGCTGAAGCGCGGCGGGCCGAACGGCTATCCGCTGGTGCCGACGGGCGATCCGATGGTCGACGGGGTCGGCCCCGGTTCCTGGGCGCCGCGCCGCGACGAGCCCGAACTCGACGGCAAGGGCCATCCCAAGATCCGGCCCATGAGCAAGCTGCAGGGGTTCGAGGTTTCGGCCGGCATCGATCCGCGCGGCCTGCCGGTGCAGGCGGGCGACGGCGAGGTGGTCGGCACCGTGGCCGAGCTCTGGGTGGACGAGCCCGAGCATCTGGTGCGCTATCTCGAGATCGATCTCGACGCGGAGTTCGGCGGCGGCAAGCGGCTGGTGCCCATCGGCATGGCCCGCATCTGGCCCTCGCGCCTGCAGGTCCGCTCGATCTTCGGCAAGCATTTCGCCGGCGTTCCGAAGACGCGGTCGGCGGACGTGATCACCAAGCTCGAGGAAGAGAAGATCAGCGCCTACTATGCCGGCGGCACGCTCTATGCGAGCTCCGAGCGGCTGGAACCGCAGCTGGGCTGATGCCCGGCCGAGGGGCCGCGCGGCGCCCGCGCGGCCCGTCCGGCAGGGGCGGCTGTGT
>SLBI01000134.1 GCA_007126375.1 Paracoccaceae bacterium | reverse complement strand
CTGGTCCTCGACGGCGCGGCCCTCGCCCCCGGCCAGACCCTGAGCGAGGCGCGTGCGCAGGGACGGCGGCAGGCTACCGGCGTCAGCGGATGAGACCAAGCGCCAACGGCGCCAGCAGCGCCGTCAGCACCGCATTCAGCCCCATGCCCAGCCCGGCGAAGCTGCCAGCCTGCGGGTGCACCTGAAACGCCCGCGCCGTGCCGAGGCCATGTGCGGCCACGCCCACCGCCAGGCCGCGCGCGCGCCAGTCGCGGATACGCAGCGCATTCAGCAGCGGAGTTGCCATCACCGCGCCGAAAAGCCCGGTCGCGATCACCAGCACCGCGGTCAGCGTGGGCGATCCGCCCAGTGTCTCGGCGATGCCGATGGCCACCGGCGCAGTGGTCGATTTCGGCGCGAGCGCGATCAGCGTTTCCGACCCGACACCAAGTGCCAGGGCGATGCCCAGCGCCGAGGCGATTGCGGTGAGCGAGCCGGCAAACAGCGCCGCCAGGACCGGCAGAGCCGCTCGGCGCAGCTCCGGCAGCGCGGCATGAAGCGGGATCGCCAGGGCCACTGTGGCCGGGCCAAGCAGGAAGTGAACGAACTGTGCCCCCTCGAAATAGACCGGATAGGGTGTGTCGCTGACCCACAGCAGCGCCGCCAGCAGCGCCACCGCGATCAGCACCGGATTGACCGCCGCCGCCCGTCCGGCCAGACGGGCGGCGGCGTCGCCAAGGGCATAGGCGACCAGTGTCGCGGTCAGCCAGATCAGCGGCGTCCCGGCGAGATAGCTCCAGATCTCGGCGAAATCACGCATCCCGGCCGCCTCCGGTCAGCCGCGCCACCGCGACGAAGACGCCGGCGCCCACGGCGATGGCCAGCGCGGTCGAGAGCGCCAGCGCCAGCACCACCGGCCCAGCCTCGGCCCCCAGACGATCGAGATGGCCGACCACCCCGACCCCGGCCGGCACGAACAGCAGCGACAGATGCGCCAGCAGCACGCCGGCGGTGGGTGCCAGCATCCCGGCCATCCGGGGCAGCAGGGCGAGCGCCGCGAACAGCAGCGCCAGCCCCAGCACGGGGCCGGGCACCGGCAGGGCGAGGGCGCGGCCCGCAACCTCCCCGGCGAGTTGAAAGACGAGCAGGGTAGCAATGGCGTGGATCATGTCGGTCTCCTGCAGGACGAAGCCGCCGCAGGCTGCGCCCGGCGCGCCCGAAAGGAAACCCGCCTGCCCGCCCCGCGCTCCGCGGCGGGGTCAGCTGCGCAGGACGCCGCCGGTCGCCTGGGCGACCTTGTCCACCACCTTCGATCCGACCGCGTCGATCTCGGCCTCGGTCAGGGTGCGCGCCCGCGGCTCCAGCCGCACCGTGATGGCCAGCGATTTCTTGCCCGCACCCATCTGCGCCTCGGCCCTTGGTCCGGCGAACTCGTCGAACACCGCGACCGACCCGATCAAAGCCCTGTCGGCGCCTTGCGCCGCAGCGAGCACCGCCTGTGCCTCCACACCGGCATCCAGCACGAAGGCGAAATCGCGCTCCACCGCCTGCAGGTCCGAGGTATCCAGCGCCGGCCGTGTCGTGGAACGCGACCGCGGGAAGGGCGCAGCCGCGAGCCGGACAGCGAAGCCCACCGCCGGCCCCCTGACATCGAGCGCAGCCAGGATGCGCGGATGGATCTCGCCGAACTCGGCCAGCAACAGTTTCGGCCCCAGCCGGATCGACCCCGACCGCCCCGGATGCCAGCCCGGACCGGTCTCGCGCCAGATCTTCGCCGCCGGAGCGGCGATGGCGGCGAGCACCGCCTCGGCATCGGCGCGGGCGTCGAAGACATCCACCGGGCGGCGGCTGCCATGCGGGTCGCGAGGCGCGGCGTCGCCCACGCGCAGGCCCGAGGCGAGCAGCACCTCCTCGCCCGGCTCGCCGCCGCTGAAGGCCGGCCCGACCTCGAACAGCGCCAGATCGGCGAAGCCCCGGGCCTGGTTCCGCGCCGCCGCACGCAGCAGCCCCGGCAGCAGGGCCGGGCGCAAATGCGTCATCTCCGACGAGATCGGGTTTTCCAGCCGCACCGCCTCCGAACCGCCGCCGAACAACGCCGCCGCTGTCTTGTCGATGAAACTGTAGGTGACGCATTCGTTGAAGCCGAGGCCCGCCAGCCGGCGCCGCGCGGCGCCCTCGCGCCGCTGCATCGGCGTCAGGACCGGCTTCGGCACGCTGGCCTGCATCCGCGGCATCGGCCTTCCCAAAAGCTTCCTCAGCGAGGCGATGCGGGCGACCTCCTCCACCAGATCGGCATCGCCCTGAATGTCGGGCCGCCAGCTCGGCGGGCTGGCGCGGTCGCCCTCGACGGCGAAGCCCAGCGCCTGCAGCGTCTGCCGCTGCATCGCCTCGGGAATGTCCATGCCGACGAGACGCACGACGCGGGCCGGATCGAAGCGATAGCTGCGCGCGGTGTCGGGCACGGCGCCGTCCCGCACCACCTCCGAGGCCGTGCCGCCGCACAACTCGAGGATCATCCGCGTCGCCATTTCCAGCCCGGGCCCGGTGAAGGCCGGATCCACCCCCCGCTCGAAGCGGTAGCGGGCGTCCGACACCGCCCTGAGGGCCCGACCGGTGCCGGCGATGGTGATCGGATCCCAGTAGGCGGATTCGAGAAACACGTCGGTCGTGGCCTCGGTCACGCCAGTGGGGGCGCCGCCAACGATGCCGGCGATGCTCTCCGGACCGGACTCGTCGGAAATGAGCATCATGCCCGGTGCGATGTCGTAGCTCTTGTCGTTGAGCGCATCGATCCGCTCGCCCCCTGCCGCCGGATGGATGCGCAATCCTCCCCGGATCAGCCCGGCATCGAAGACATGCAGCGGACGATTCTGATCGAAGGTCATGAAGTTGGTGATGTCCACCAGCGCCGAGATGGGCCGCAGCCCGATCGCCCGCAGCCGCCGTTGCAGCCAGGCGGGCGAGGCGACGTTCGTCACGCCACGGATCACCCGGCCGACGAAGAGCGGGCAGCCCCTGTCCCTGAGGGCCGCATCGATGGTCACGCCGACCGGGCAGGGAAAGGCGCCGGGGACCGGCGCGATCTCCTGCGGGAAAAGCCGGCCCAGACCGCGGGCGGCAAGGTCGCGGGCAATGCCGCGGACGCCCAGCGCATCCGGCCGGTTCGGGGTCACCTTGAGATAGATCATCGGGTCGTCGAGCCCGGCCCAGTCGATGTAGCGTGCCCCCGCCGGTGCATCGGTCGGCAGGTCGATGATTCCCTCATGGTCGTCCGAGATCATCAGTTCGCGTTCCGAACAGAGCATCCCGTTCGACTCGACGCCGCGTATCACGCCGGGCTTCAGGTCAACGCCGGTGCCGGGGATATGCGTGCCGGCCGGCGCGAAGACCCCCAGCATGCCGGTCCGTGCATTGGGCGCGCCGCACACCACCTGCACCTCTTCGCTGCGGCCGGCGGGGCCGTCGGGAAAGGTCTCGATCCTGCAGACCCGCAAACGGTCGGCATCGGGATGCGGGGCTGCCTCGACCACCCTCGCGATGGTGAATGCGCCCAGTATGGCAGCGGGATCGGAGACCTCCTCCACCTCCAGCCCGAGATCGGTCAGCGCCTCGACGATCTCGTCGAGGCCGGCTTCGGTCTCGAGATGGTCCTTGAGCCAGGAGAGGGTGAATTTCATCGCACGTCCTCGGTTGCGGCTGCGCCGCGTCGCTTACCGCAACGCGCCGGCCGAGGAAAGCCGGCGACAGCGGGCGGAGCCCCGGATTTCCCTGTGCGAAACGCATCGTTTGCAGCGGGTATGGCCCGCGCCCGATTTCCTCCGCGAATCGGACCGGTTCCACCGGCATCTGCCGCGCATGCATGGAAGACACGACATACCGGAGGGGTGGCAACGCACGAGCCCGTGGCGGCCCTGCCTCCTCGCGCTCGTGTTCCTGGCCGCCGTCGCGACGCTCTGGACCCGTGAAGCGCCGGAACCGACCGATGCCGACGCGCCGGCCGGGAAGGCGACATCGACCGTCAAGTGACCGGCCGGAGGTGACCGGCACCGCTGCAGCATAATCTCCTTGAACCGGGGCGGCCACGGCGCCACCTACGGCGGCGAAGCTTCGACGGGGATGCAAGACATGGCCACGGATCTGCGGCGGGCAGAGGAACGCATCGCCCATCTCGAACGCAGCGTCGAGGAGATGTCGGCGATCGTCGCCCGGCAGGATCGGGAGATCGCGGCACTGACCCGTCAACTGCGGCGGCTGCTTGAACGCGAGGCCGACCGGGCGGCCGAAGCCGGCGGCGGTGTCATCCTGGCCGACGAGCGCCCGCCGCACTGGTAGCAGCGCCTCAGATCTCGTCGACCGCCAGCACGCCGGGGAGGGATTTGAGCGCGCCGCGCACCTGCGGCGTGACCGGAAAGTCGCGGCCGATGGTGACGTCGATTTCCCCGGCTGCGGCAGGGCCGGCGATACAGAAAGCGATCGGTCCCTTCGATGCGCCCCTCAGGCCGCGCAACTGTGCCAGCAATCCGGCCACCGCCTCCACGGCTGCCACCTCGGCAACATGGATGCGCAACCCCGCCGCCCCGGCGCCGGCCACAACCGCATCGACCGGCTTCGCGTCGCGGGCAAGCAGCTTCAGGCTCTCGCCTTCCAGCGACGCCTCGACGGTAAGCACCACATTCTCGCCCGGTTCCAGCAGCGACCGGCAGGCCTCCAGCACTTCGGAGAACACCGTCACCTCGAACAGCCCGGACGGATCGGACATCTGAACGAAGGCGAAACGGTTGCCGCGGGCCGACTTGCGCTCCTGCCGTCCGGCCACGGCACCGGCCACGCGGGCGACCAGCGGACCGCCCTCGGCACGGCGGGCAAGCCCGGCGTGGGTGAGCACCCCGGCCCGGGTCAGCGCCGACTGGTAATCATCCAGCGGATGGCCGGAAAGGTAAAAGCCGACCGCGGCGTGTTCGGCGGCCAGACGCTCGGTCGGCAACCAGTCGGGGGCGTCGGGCAACCTTGGTTCGGGGATGTCGGCGCCCGCCTCGCCGAAGAGCGAGACCTGACCCGAGGCGCGCGCCTCGTGCACCGCGGCGGAATAGGCGGTAAGCGCGTCAAGGCTTTCGAACACCCGCCGGCGGTTGCGGTCCAGCAGGTCGAAGGCGCCGGCGCGTGCCAGCATCTCCAGCGGCCGCTTGCCGATGCGCTTCAGATCCACCCGCCGGGCGAAATCGAAAAGCGTGGCGAAGGGGGCCTCCAGGCGCGCCGAGACGATCGTGTCCATCGCCGCCAGCCCGACATTCTTCAGCGCGCCCAGCGCATAGAGCAGCTTTCCATCTGCCACGTCGAAGGCGGCCTGACTGCGGTTCACGCAAGGCGGCACCACCGGGATCTCCATCCGGTCCACCTCGCGCTTGTAGATGGCCAGCTTGTCGGTGAGATGGATGTCGCAGGTCATCACCGCGGCCATGAATTCGACGGGGTGGTTGGCCTTCATCCAGGCGGTCTGATAGCTGACAACGGCATAGGCTGCGGCGTGGCTCTTGTTGAAGCCGTAATTGGCGAATTTCTCCAGCAGGTCGAAGACCTCGGCGGCCTTGTGTTCCTCCACGCCCTTGGCCCGCGCGCCATCGATGAACTTGGGCCGCTCGCGCGCCATCTCTTCGGGTTTCTTCTTTCCCATGGCGCGACGCAGCAGATCGGCGCCGCCAAGGCTGTAGCCCGCCATCTCCTGCGCGATCTGCATCACCTGTTCCTGATAGACGATGATGCCCTGCGTCTCCTCCAGGATATGGTCGATCAGCGGGTGGATCGGGACACGTTCGCGCAACCCGTTCTTCACCTCGCAATAGGCGGGGATGTTCTCCATCGGACCGGGGCGATAGAGCGCGACCAGCGCCACGATGTCCTCGATGCAGGTCGGCCGCATGCGCCGCAGCGCATCCATCATTCCCGAGCTCTCCACCTGGAACACCGCCACCGTCCGGGCCGAGGCATAGAGCGCAAAAGTCTTTTCATCCTCCAGCGGCAGAGTGGACAGATCCACCTCGATCCTGCGCTTCTTCAACAATCGCACTGCGTGCTGCAGCACCGTCAGGGTCTTCAGCCCGAGGAAATCGAACTTCACGAGACCCGCGGCCTCGACCCATTTCATGTTGAACTGGGTGGCCGGCATCTCCGATCGCGGATCCCGGTAGAGCGGCACCAGCTCGTCGAGCGGCCGGTCGCCGATCACCACGCCCGCCGCATGAGTCGAGGCATTGCGCAACAGGCCCTCGATCTGGCCGGCATAATCGAGGCAACGCCCCACCACCTCCTCGGCCCGCGCTGCCTCGCGCAGACGCGGCTCGTCGGCGAGCGCCTTCGCGATGGAGACGGGCTTGACCCCCTCCACCGGGATCATCTTCGAAAGGCGGTCCACCTGGCCATAGGGCATCTGCAGCACCCGGCCGACATCGCGCACCGCCGCCTTCGACAGCAGCGCGCCGAAGGTGATGATCTGCCCCACCCGGTCGCGACCGTAACGGTCCTGCACATAGGTGATGACATCCTCGCGGCGGTCCATGCAGAAGTCGATATCGAAGTCCGGCATCGACACCCGCTCGGGGTTCAGGAACCGTTCGAACAGCAGCCCGTAACGCAAGGGATCGAGATCGGTAATCGTCAGCGCCCAGGCGACCAGCGAGCCCGCACCCGAGCCGCGTCCGGGACCGACCGGGATGCCCTGTTCCTTCGCCCATTTGATGAAATCGGCAACGATGAGGAAGTAGCCGGGAAACCCCATCCCCTCGATGATGCCCAGTTCGTGATCCAGCCGCGCGGCATAGACCTCGGGCGCAGCCGAGGGCGGGGTGACGGCCAGCCGCGCCGCCAGACCTTCGCGCGCCTGCCGGCGCAGTTCCTCCACCTCGTCCTCGGCAAAGCGCGGCAGGATGGGTGGATGCGTCTTCGCCACGAAGGCACATCGCCGGGCGATCTCCACCGTATTCTCCAGCGCCTCGGGCAGATCGGCAAAGAGCGCGGCCATTTCCTCAGGCGTCTTGAGGTAGTGCTGCGGGGTCAGCCGGCGGCGCGGCGCGGCCTGATCGACATAGGCGCCATTGGCGATGCACATCAGCGCGTCATGCGCCTCGAACATCTCGGGCCCGGGGAAATGCACGTCGTTGGTGGCGACCAGCGGCAATTCCAGCGCATAGGCCATCTCGACGAAATCGCGCTCGGTCGCCCGCTCCGCCTCGGAGCATTGGCCGCCCTCGCCGGGATGACGCTGCAACTCGACATAGAGCCGGCCCGGAAAGTGCCCGGCGAGATGACGCAGCAAGGCCTCGGCCCGCGGACGGCTGCCGGCCCGGATCAGCCGGCCCGCCGGCCCGTCCGGACCGCCGGTCAGGCAGATCAGCCCGGCGGCGTGGTCGGTCAGCGCCGAAAGCGCGACCTGCCCGCGTTCGCCGTCGGGGTCGAGATAGAGCCGGCTGTTCAGCTTCAGCAGGTTGCGCCATCCGGTCTCGTCCTGCACCAGCAGGATCAGCGGCGCGGGCGGGCGGGCGCGTTCGCCCGGGCCGGCTGGATCGCAAGCGACATCGATCTGGCAGCCGAGGATCGGTTGCACCCCCTTCGCCATCGCCTCGACCGAGAACTCCAGCGCGCAGAAGAGATTGTTGCTGTCGGTCACCGCCACCGCGGGCATGCCCATCTTCGCCGCCATGCCCGGCAGCGCCTTGACCGGCACGGCGCCTTCCAGCAGCGAATATTCGCTGTGCAGCCGCAGATGGATGAATCGAGGTGCGTTCGCCATGAGCGAGAGCCTATGACGCGGGCAGTCCGGCGCCAAGCCCCGGATCGGGACTTGCCTTGACGGCAGACGCGGCTTCATCTGTGACAAGCACGGGCCGCGCCGCCGCTTTCCGCCGCATCGGGCGACGGTGCCATCACGCCCCCCGGGGAGAAAGCGGCAGGTCGGACGATGACGGAGGTTTGCTTCACGCTCAACGGCGCGCCGGTGACGTTGGCCGCGCCGCCCACCACCACGCTGCTGGACTGGCTGCGCGAGACCCGCCGACTGACCGGCACGAAGGAGGGCTGCAACGAGGGCGACTGCGGCGCCTGCACGGTGATGGTGACGGATGCCAACGGCACGCGCGCCCTCAACGCCTGCATCCTGTTCCTGCCGCAACTTGCCGGAAAGGCGGTGCGGACGGTGGAGGGGGTCGCCGCGCCTGACGGCCGGCTGCACCCCGTCCAGCAGGCGATGATCGACCATCACGGATCGCAATGCGGCTTCTGCACGCCGGGCATCGTGATGTCGCTGGCGGTGGCGCATCTGCAGGGGCGACGCGACCATGACGACGTGCTCGCGGGCAATCTCTGCCGCTGCACCGGCTATGCCCCGATCATCCGGGCGGCCGAGGCGGCGGCGGCCGCCCCGGTGCCGGACTGGATGGACGACCGGGCGCATGTTGCCGCGACCGCGCAGACGGCCGACGCGCTGGCCGACTGGTATGTCGCCAACGCCGACGCGACACTGATCGCCGGGGCGACCGATGTCGGGCTCTGGGTCACGAAGGGGCTGCGCGATCTCTCGCCCGTGGCCTTCATCGCCGGCATCGAGGAGTTGCGACGGATCGAGGTCGGCGCCGAGGAGATCCGCATCGGCGCCTGCGCGACGCTGGCAGAGCTGCACCGGGCGGTGGCGCCCCTGCACCCCGATTTCGGCGAATTGCTGAGGCGCTACGGATCGGAGCAGGTGCGCGCGGCCGCAACCGTGGGAGGCAACATCGCAAATGGCTCGCCCATCGGCGACAGCCCGCCGCCGCTGATCGCGCTGGGCGCGACGCTGCATCTGCGCCGGGGCGCCACGCGCCGGTCGCTGCCGCTGGAGGATTTCTTCCTCGACTACGGCCGGCAGGACCGCGCCCCGGGCGAGTTCGTCGAGGCGGTCAGCTTTCCCCGGCAGGCGGACCGGTTGCGGGTCTACAAACTGTCGAAAAGGTTCGATCAGGACATTTCTGCGGTCTGCGGTGCCCTCAACGTCGTGGTTTCCGATGGAAATGTGCAAGCCGCGCGCATCGCCTTCGGCGGTATGGCGGGCATTCCCAAGCGTGCCGCCCATGTCGAGGCGGCGCTGATCGGCCAGCCCTGGACGCCGGCGACTGTCGCGGCGGCGCTGCCCGCCTTTGCACAGGATTTCAACCCGCTGTCGGACATGCGCGCATCGGCCGGCTACCGGCTGACGGCGGCGCGGAACATGCTGCGGCGATACTTCCACGAGGATCAGGGCACACCCGCCCGCGTGCTGGCGGTCGCGCCATGACCGTCCACAAGCCCCTGCCCCATGACGCCGCACGCCTGCATGTCACCGGGCAGGCGCGCTACGTCGATGACATCCCCGCACCGGCCGGCACGCTGCATCTGGCCTTCGGCCTCTCGCCGGTCGCGCATGGCGAGATCGTCGGGCTGGACCTTGCGGCCGTGCGCGCCGCGCCCGGCGTCGTCGCGGTCTGGTCCGCCGCCGACCTCGACCCGATGCCGGATGTGAGCCCGGCCGCGCATGACGAGCCGCTGCTGGCCACCGGCACGGTGCATTTCGCCGGCCAGCCCCTGTTCCTCGTCGCGGCCGAGAGCCATCTTGCCGCCCGAAAGGCCGCGCGGCTGGCCAGACCGGAGATCCGCGCGCTGCCGGCGATCCTGAGCATCGAGGAGGCACTCGCCGCCGACAGCCGGTTCGAGGAGGCGCCGCGCATCTGGGCGGCGGGCGATGCCGCCGCCGCCATCGCCGCCGCCCCGCATCTGGTGGAGGGGCAGATCGAGATCGGCGGACAGGAACATTTCTATCTGGAGGGTCAGGCCGCCCTCGCCCTTCCGCAGGAGGGCGGCGACATGCTGGTGCATGCCTCCAGCCAGCACCCGACCGAGATCCAGCACAAGGTGGCCGAGGCGCTGGGCCTGCCGATGTCGGCGGTGCGGGTCGAGGTGCGGCGCATGGGCGGCGGGTTCGGCGGCAAGGAGAGCCAGGGCAACGCGCTGGCCGTCGCCTGCGCGGTGGCGGCGCGCGCCACCGGCCGGCCCTGCCGGATGCGCTACGACCGCGACGACGACTTCACCGTCACCGGCAAGCGGCACGATTTCCGCATCGCCTACCGGCTGGGGGTGGACGCGGCGGGCCGCATCCTCGGCGCCGACATCCGGCAGTATGCGCGCTGCGGCTGGTCGGCCGACCTGAGCCTCGCGGTCTGCGACCGGGCAATGCTGCATGCGACCAACGCATATTTCATTCCCGCCGTCCGGATCGAGAGCCACCGGCTGCGCACCCACTTGCAGAGCGCCACCGCCTTTCGCGGCTTCGGCGGTCCGCAGGGGATGCTGGGGGCCGAGCGCATGATCGACCATGCGGCGCATGCCCTCGGCCTCGACCCGCTGGCGGTGCGACGGGCGAACTTCCACGCGCCCCCGGCGGCGCCGGCGGCGCGGCGAACCATGTTCTACGGCATGGAGGTGACCGACTTCGTCCTGCACGAGCTGATGGCGGAACTGGAGAAATCCAGCGACCATGCCCGGCGCAAGGCGGAAATCGCCGCCTGGAATCGTGACAATCCGATCCTGAAGCGCGGGCTCGCGCTGACGCCGGTGCAGTTCGGCATCTCCTTCACGCTGACCCATCTCAATCAGGCCGGCGCGCTGGTGCATGTCTATCAGGACGGCTCCATCGCCATGAACCACGGCGGCACCGAGATGGGCCAGGGACTGTTCCAGAAGGTGGCGCAGGTCGCGGCCTCGGTCTTCGGCGTGGGCATCGAGGCGGTGAAGATCACCGCCACGGACACCGCCAAGGTGCCGAACACCTCGGCCACCGCGGCCTCGTCGGGCTCGGACCTGAACGGCATGGCGGTGCAGGCGGCCTGCGAGACGATCCGCGCCCGCCTGGCCGACTGGCTGGCGGCCGAGCATCAGGCCGACCCGGCCAAGGTGGTCTTCGCCGAGGGCCGGGTGCGGGTGGCGGGTGCCGACTATCCCTTTGCCGAGGTGGCACGGCGGGCGTGGATGGCGCGGATCAGTCTGTCGGCGACCGGCTTCTACCGCACGCCCGAGATCCACTGGGACCGGATCGCGGGCCGTGGCAGGCCGTTCTTCTACTTCGCCTATGGCGCCGCGGCGGCCGAGGTGGCGATCGATACGCTGACCGGCGAACACCGCATCCTCCGCGCCGACATCCTGCACGACTGCGGCCGTTCGCTGAACCCGGCGCTGGACATCGGCCAGATCGAAGGCGGTTTCGTGCAGGGCGCGGGCTGGCTGACCTCGGAGGAGCTGGTCTGGGACGGTGCCGGGCGGCTGCGCACCCATGCCCCCTCGACCTACAAGATCCCGGCCTGTTCGGACCGGCCGCGCATCTTCAACGTCGGGCTCTGGTCGGACAGGAACCCGGCCGCGACCATCCACCGTTCGAAGGCGGTGGGCGAACCCCCGCTCATGCTGGCCAACGCCGTTCTGCTGGCGCTGTCGGATGCGGTGGCGGCCTGTGGTGACGGGTCGGTCTATCCCGCGCTCGACACCCCGGCGACGCCCGAACGGGTTCTTGCCGCGGTGGAACGGGTGCGGCAGTGAGCCTGAATCTGGACGCACTGCGTGCCGCGGTGGCCACTCATGGCCGGGTGGTGCGCGTGCTGATCGCCGGTCATCATGGCTCGGCCCCGCGCGAGGCGGGCACGTCGATGCTGGTCTGGGCCGGCGGCCAGTCGGGCACCATCGGCGGCGGCGCGCTGGAATGGCAGGCGGCGGCGCGTGCGCGCGACTGTCGCGAGTCGCGGCAGGAACGGCTGCCGCTGGGGCCCGGCCTGGGGCAGTGCTGCGGCGGGGCGGTGACCCTGGTCTACGAGCCTTTCGACGCCGAGGCGCTGTCGGCCCTGCCGGTGGCCGACGGGCTGGCGCTACGCGCCATAGGCCCGGAGGCCGCGTCCGAGCCCCCGCTGGTGCTGCGCCGGCTTCAGGCAGCGGCGCGTGGCGAAGGAAAACGGCCGTTGCTGCGGCTTGCGGACGGCTGGTTGCTGGAGCCACTGGCCCGGCCGACGCGCGACCTCTGGATCTGGGGTGCCGGGCATGTCGGCCGGGCCATTGTCGCCACGGCCGCACCGCTGCCGGATCTTGCGATCACCTGGGTGGACACCACGGGCGCCCGCTTTCCCGACAGGCTGCCGGCGCGGGTGACCCGGCGGATCGCTTCGGCGCCGGCTGGACTGGTGCCCGAGGCGCCGGGCGCGGCGGAACACCTGATCCTGACCTATTCGCATGCGCTCGACCTCGCGCTCTGCCATGCACTGCTGGGGCATGGCTTCGCCGCGGCGGGGCTGATCGGCTCGGCCAGCAAATGGGCGCGCTTCCGCGCCCGGCTGGCGGCGCTGGGTCATGGCCCGTCCGCCATTGCCCGCATCCGCTGCCCGATCGGCGACCCGGGTCTTGGCAAGCATCCGCAGGCCATTGCGGTAGGGGTAGTGGCCGAGCTGCTGCGCTCGCCGGCCCTGACCCGGGGACAGCAGGCGGCGCGGTAAGCCCCTCAACTCGCCGCACGCGGGTGCAGGTGCGCCGGCCGGCCGACGGTACCGCCGGGCTCGGCCGCGGCCGCTGCCGGCCCGGATGGGTGGCCGCCGGGTGCGATACCGGCAAGCGCGGCTCGCAGAGCCGACCGCCGCACAGGTTTCAGAAGCGAGGTAGCAAGCCCCGCGGCTTCGAAGCGTGCAAGCTCCTCGGGCATGGCGTGAGCGGTCAGCGCGAAGATCGGCACCGCAGCCGAGGCGCCACCCTGCCGTATCAGCCCGGCGGCGGTCACCCCGTCCATCTCGGGCATGCTGATATCCATGAGAATGGCATCGAAACGCTGCGCCTCGGCGAGCGAGACCGCGCTGCGCCCGTTTTCCGCCAGCACGGCATCGTGCCCCTCCTGCTCCAGCATGCGGGCGACGACAGTCCTGTTCACCGCGTTGTCATCCACCACCAGCAGCCGCAGCGCCGTCGCCGCAGCGGCAGCGGCTGGCCGCGCTGCCGGGACGGAGGGACCGGTTGTCGGCGGCGCAGGACGTTGCGATGCTGCCGGCTGCGGCCGGGGCAATGGGTCTTCGCATGATGTCCGGTCGCCCTGGCGGAGCGCCGCCGGCGCGGCTGTGTCGACGCGTCCGAAGGGGAGCCGCACCCAGAAACGACTGCCCTGCCCCGGCTCGCTGTCGACGCCGATCTCGCCCCCCATTGCCGCGGCCAGCCTGCGGCAGATCGACAGTCCCAGCCCCGACCCGCCCACCTCGCGGCTGTAGGTCGGGTCGAGCATGACGAAATCCTCGAACAGGCGGGGCAGGTCGGCGGCGGCGATGCCGCGCCCTGTGTCGATCACCTCGAACTCCACCAGAGCCGCGGCGCCGTCGCGCGCCGCAAGGGCCCGCGCACCCAGCGTGATCGTCCCGTCCTCGGTGAACTTTATCGCGTTGGACAGGAAATTCTGCAGTATCTGGCGCACCCGGAAACTGTCACCCGCGACCCGGGCGGGCAAGGCCGGGTCGCAACTGAGCACGAGATGGTTGCCGCGCCCGCTGGCAAGCGGACGCAGCGCCCCGGTCACCTCGCCGAGAAAGGCCAGCAGATCGAAAGGCTCGACCGCGATCTCGACCCGGCCGGCCTCGATCCGCGAGATGTCGAGCACATCGTTGATCTGAAGCATCAACTGCACCGCCGATGCATGCGCGATGGTGATGAACCGGGCCTGGTCCGGGGCGGCAACCTCGTCGCGCAGGATCTCGAGCGAGGCGATTATGCCGTTGAGCGGCGTGCGCATCTCATGGCTCATCACAGCGACGAAGCTCGCCTTCGCCCGCTCGCCGGCCAGCGCGGCGTCGCGCGCCACCCGCAGTTCGGCCTGGGCCCGGGTCTGACGGGCCGAAAGCCGGGCCAGCAGCAGCACCAGTGCGAGGAGCATGGCAAGCAGCGCCGCGGTCGCCACCGCGATGCGTTCGAGCAGCGCGGTCAGCGCCACACGATCCGTATCGGCGGCCTGCGAGAAGTGATCGAGCACCCGCAGAACGGTCTGCCGCGTCTCGGCATGCAGCACCTCCGCTTCGGCCACCAGGGCCGGCAGCGCGGCGCGCAACGCCGCATCCGGGCCGTCGATCACGGCGACATGGCGATCGAGAAAGGCACGCAAGAGGTCGAGACCGCGGCCAACGGCCGGATCCCGGGCAACCTCCTGATAGAGCGCACCGCGGTCGAGGATGCCGGCGCGACTGTAAAGGATGTCGAACCGGGTGCGCAGCGGATCGAGCGGCCCGCCCCCGCGCGCATCGCCTGCGGCAACGATGAACCGCAGAACATCCACCTCCAGCTGACTCGCCGTCCACTGGACATTGTCGAGCCCGGCCGTGCGAAGCCCGCGCAAGGCCTGATGCGCCTCGCGGGCGAGACTTGCGACCAGCAGTAGCCCTGCCGCGACCACCGCTGTCACTACCGCCACGCGCAGAAGGCGCAGCGCCCGCGCCCGACCATGCCGGGCGAGGCAAGGCGCAGCTTCCGAAGCGGAGGTGCGGTATGCCACCGGTTCAGCCCTCGACCTCGATCAGGATCAGCTGCCAGATGCTGCGGGCATAGGTCGTGTCGTTGCGGTAGGCGGGGTTCGCGTCGTACGGATAGATGACCCAAAGCGGCCCGCGGTCACGCACCGGCATCCGTGCCCCATCGCGCAGAAACGCGAGGATCGGGCCGTCTGGCTGCAAATCGTGCGTCGGAATCTGCACCATGTAGCCATCGATCGCGATGGCATTGACCGCGCTTCCGGCCGCGCCCACCAGGGCGAGCAGATCGGCCAGCAGCACGCCCTCGTAATGCGCGACCCCGTCGGTCCAGACGGTGGAGGTGGAAAAGCCGGTCCGTGGCAATGCCTCCAGCATCGCCAGATCGAAACGCGCCTCGCCGGGGGCGTTGGTGCGTGCGATGTTGCCCCGCACGGTCAGCACGACCCGATCGGCAGGCGCTGGCAGCGGACCCTCGGCCTCGGGCCAGGCGGCAACACCGGCGCGGCCCGGAACGGACGGCACCCCGGCCAACGCGACGAAAACCAAAGCTGCGAGCGCGGCGAGACTGCGGCGCCGTCGAAAGAGGACGAGAGCAGGCATCGTGAAACTCCGGTCGTGCCTGCGACAACGGGGCCGGCGGGCGACGGTGCAGGCAGACCGCCGCCCGGCCCTGCGCACAGCCTCGCGCAAAGCGGTAATGAAACCGTAAGTGGAGAGCCGAGGGACGCGCGCCCTGCGGCATGCTACCAGCGGGACAGGGCGGCCTCATCCTCGTCGCGAGCGGCGACCCAAGCGGCGCCGTCCGCGGCGATCTCCTTCTTCCAGAAGGGCGCGCGGGATTTCAGATAGTCCATCAGGAACTCGGCGGCGGCGAAGGCGGCGGCGCGATGCGCCGCGGCGGTGGCGACCATCATGATGACCTCGCCGGGCGGCAGCCGGCCGTGGCGGTGGATCACCAGAACATCCGCCAGGCTCCAGCGCCGCACCGCCTCCGCGGCGATGCCGGCGATGGCGCGCTCGGTCATGCCGGGGTAATGCTCGATCTCCATGGCCTCCAAACCGCCGCCGCGCCGGTCGCGGACGATGCCGGCAAAGGACACCACCGCGCCGGCATCGCATCGCCCGGCGGCGAAGGCTCCGCATTCGGCACCGAAGTCGAAGGGCTCGGCCTGCACCCGCACATGCATCGCCCTAGCCCCCGGTCATCGGCGGAAAGAAGGCAACCTCGCGCACGCCGGCGAGCGGGGCGTCGAACTCTGCCAGATCCTGATCCAGCGCCACCCGCAGCGCCGCGGTGTCGGCGAAGGCGGCGGCATGGCCTTCGCCGCGTGCCCTGAGTTCCTCCACCAGCCCGGCCACCGTGGCGGCCGATGTCTCGACACGCTCGCGCGGGCGGCCGACCCGCTCGCGCACCCAGGCGAAATAGAGCACCTCGATCATCGCGCGACCTCGTCCTTCAGATGCGGCACCGCCTTCCGGAAATAGTCCCATCCGGTGACCAGGGTAAGCCCGGCGGCGATCCATATCAGCACGAGACCGGCGGTGTAGGCATACCAGGCGCCCATCGCCTCGGCCCATACCGTGCCGTCGCGGGCCATCAGCCGTGCCAGCCGGTCCGGCCCCAGCATGTCCAGCCGGGCCTGATGCGCATAGTCGAGCCCGGTCGCGAGGAACAGCACGCCGATCGCCACCATCTGCGCCGTGGTCTTCCATTTCGCCAGTTTCGTGACATTCAGGAGCCCCGCCTTGGCGCCGAGGAACTCGCGCAGCCCCGAGACGAACACCTCGCGGAACAGGATCACCGTCGCCGGCAGGATCAGCCAGGGATCCATGCCCGAATAGCCGGTGATCACCAGCAGTGCGATCACCACCATCGCCTTGTCGGCGATCGGGTCAAGCATGGCGCCGAGCCGGCTCTCCTGCTTCCAGAGCCGCGCAAGATACCCGTCGAAGTAGTCGGTTATCGCCGCCCCGACGAACAGCACCAGCGCCAGCCAGTCCGCCCAGGGGCGGTTGAAATAGAGAAACATCACCGCAACCCCGGGCGCCGCGAGCAGCCGGAGCGTGGTCAGCACATTGGGCAGGGTCCATCGCATGGCCGAGGGATAGCCGGGTTGCCAGCGGCGGGAAAGGGTGAACGACAGCTCCGTTGCGGGCAGGATCGGCGGTCTGCCGCCGGTGCTGTCCCCGGTGGGCGGAAAGGGTACCGCACTGCGCCGGGCCGAGGCCACGGATACGGAGGCCCGCGGCCAGCCACTATCCGCGGGCGTGAAAGAAATCGTGGATGCGTTGGGCAAGGGCAGCCGAGACGCCCTCGACCGCCTGCAGATCGGCCACGCCGGCGCGGCTGACCGCCTTGGCCGAGCCGAAATGCGCCAGCAGCGCGCGTTTGCGTGCGGCTCCGACGCCGGGGATCTCGTCGAGCGGGGTTGCGCCCACCGCCTTCGCCCGTTTCGCCCGGTGCGCGCCGATGGCGAAGCGATGCGCCTCGTCGCGCAATCTCTGGACGAAATAGAGCACCGGGTCGCCCCGCTTCAGAGCCTTCACCGGGCTGCCGGGGCGATGGAACTCCTCCTTGCCGGCATCACGATCGATACCCTTTGCCACGCCGACCACGGGAATGTCCTCCACCCCGAGATCGCCGAGGATGCCGGCCACGGCCGAGACCTGCCCCGCGCCGCCGTCGATCAGCAGAAGGTCGGGCCAGGTTTCGCCCTGCCGGTCGGGGTCTTCCTTGAGCAACCGCTCGAAACGGCGGGCCAGCACCTCGCGCATCATGCCGAAATCGTCGCCCGGGGTCAGGCTGTCGCCGCGGATGTTGAACTTGCGGTACTGCGATCTGGCAAAGCCCTCCGGCCCGGCCACGATCATCGCGCCCACCGCGTCTGCGCCCTGGATGTGCGAGTTGTCATAGACCTCGATGCGCTTGGGCGGCACCGGCAGGCCGAAGGCTTCGGCAAGCCCGGCGAGGAGCCTTGCCTGCGCCGTGCTTTCGGCCAGACGCCGGCCGAGGCTCTCGCGGGCGTTGCGCCGCGCGTTCTCGACAAGCTCGGCCTTCTCGCCACGCTGCGGCACGGCGAGCGTGATCCTGCGGCCGGCACGTTCGGACAACAGCGCGGTCACGAGGTCGGCGTTCTCGATCGGATGCGACAGGAGGATCCGGCGCGGCGGCGGCTGGCCGTCATAGAACTGGGCGAGAAAGGCCTCCAGCACCTCCGCCTCTTCCGCTCCCGCGCCGGTTCGGGGATAGAAGTCGCGGTTGCCCCAACTCTGATGCGCACGGATGAAGAAGACCTGCACGCAGGCCTGCCCGCCCTCGATGTGCACGGCCACCACATCGGCCTCGGCCACGCCGCGCGGGTTGATGCCCTGGCTCTGCTGCACCGCGGTCAGCGCGCGGATACGGTCGCGCAACGCTGCGGCCCGCTCGAACGCCATTTCCGCCGCGGCCGCCTGCATCTCGCGCGCAAGCTCGGACTGTATCGCGGTGGACCTGCCCTGCAGGAAGCGTTCCGCATCCGCCACCAGTGCGGCATAGCCGGCGGCGTCGATTTCACCGGTGCAGGGGGCCGAGCAGCGCTTGATCTGGTGCAGCAGGCAGGGCCGCGTCCGGCTCTCGAAGGTGGCGTCCGTGCAGTTGCGCAGCAGGAACACCTTCTGCAACTGGTTGAGGGTGCGGTTGACCGCGGCAGCCGAGGCGAAGGGGCCGTAATAGGCCCCCTTCGCGCGCCGGGCGCCGCGGTGCTTGCGGATCTGCGGAAACCCGTGGTCCTTGGCGATCAGGATCTCGGGGAAGCTCTTGTCGTCGCGCAGCAGCACGTTGTAGCGCGGCTTGAGTTGCTTGATGAGGTTCTGCTCCAGCAGCAGCGCCTCGGTTTCGGTGCGCGTGGTCAGGAACATCATCGCCGCGGTCTCGCGGATCATCCGGGCGATGCGGCCGGAATGCCCCGAGGGCCGGGCATAATTCGCCACCCGCGCGCGGAGGTTGCGCGCCTTGCCGACATAGAGCACGCGCGCCTCGGCATCGAGCATGCGATAGACCCCGGGCGAGGCGTCGAGGCCCTTGAGAAGGCTCTGGATCAGCGCGTGCCCCGTCGGCCGCTCTGCCGTTCCGGCTTCGCTCGCCGATTCGCCTTCCGGTTGCATCATCTCCGCTCCGGCTGCAAGTCGGAAGCTGTCCACGGAATCTGTGGACAACTCTGGTGAGAAGTTTCCGTGGCGGGCGATTTCCCTTTGCAATCTGCATCCCTGCCAGCCGCGCCCAAGAAATAGGCATTCCGTGAAGGCATTGATCTGTATTTGCTTTTTCGCACGCCAGCAGCAAATCCCTGATAACCTTGACGGATTCGTGACGAGGTTCCGGCGGGTCCGCACAAGGTGGACAAGTCAAGCCGAACAGGCCCGGAACAGCGCCGTACGGCGCTGTTCGGGCGATTATTCCACGCCGAGCACATCGGGAGTCTTCCACGCCAGATGCTGGCCGCCATCGATGCACAACAACTGCCCCGTGACGGCCGGCGCATCGAGGAAATAGCCGAGCGCAGCGGTGATGTCCTCGGGCCCCGCGCCGCGGCCGAGCGGGCAGGCGGCGCGCTGGGCGGCGAAATGCGCGGCCGACTGGCGCGAGCCCTGCAGGGTGGGGACG
>SLBI01000291.1 GCA_007126375.1 Paracoccaceae bacterium | reverse complement strand
CATGGCCGCGCCGGTCGGGCCGGGCCGGGAGTCCGAACTGCCGCGATCCGCACCGCCGCCATCAGAACCATTGCCCGGGTTCCATCAAGCCGAGGTCCATCAACTGCCGCGAGGACCAGGTGAAGGGCACCGAGCCCATCCAGCGGAATCCGCGCATCTCGTCGGCCGAGCCGGGATTGGCGCAGAGCGCCTTGGCGGTGCGGAAGGAGCAGATGGCTGCCGTGAGGTTGTGATGCCACGGGCAGGCGTAGGTGTTCGCCTCCTCGTCGTCGAACCGGTGATCGTCGAGCAGGCGCAACCCCGGCCGGGCGCGGAACAGCGCGATGCGGTCGATCCGGCGGCGTGCGCTGGGCACATGCTGCTCGAAACGCCAGCGCAACCCGCCGTAGAAATCGAGCTGGCGCTCGCGCGGGGCGCCGTCGGGGCCGCGGCGGGCCTGCGCATAATAGCCGGTACGGTCGAGATGGGCATCGCTGCGGCTGACCCCGCCGGGCGCGGCGTCGAGATCGCCGGGATAGAGGTCGATCACATAGGTCAGCATCGCATCGCGCCGTTCCTCGGCATGGAAGGCGAGCAGTTCGCGCACGCTGCGGGTCTCGCAGAACGGATAGAACAGATACTCGGCGTTGAAGCCGTAATGGAACCACTGCCCCGGCGCCGCCGCGATCAGCCGGTTCACGGTGGTCGGCACGATGCCCTCGGCGCGGGTCGGCAGGCGCACTGTCACGGTGCGGTCTGGCAGCGGGACGGGCGGCTCCAGCCCCTCGGGCAGGAAGGCCACGACGCAGCCGAATCCCAGCCGCAGATGATGCGCCAGGGTGCTCCCGATCTCGGCCGCATCCTCGACGAAGATCAACGACACCGGGCCGGTGCGCAGCCGCCCGCCGTCGCTTGCAAGGAATGCCTCGAGGCTTTCGAACCGCATGTGCATCTCTCCGCCGCGGATGCTTGGCCGCTTCGCCGCGCGGTTGCAAGCCCGCCGCCCCGTTGCGGGGCGGCAGGGCTTGCGCTAGACCCGGGCGCGCATCCGGGGATACATGCCATGACCTTGCACAAGCCGGCCCGGCCGAAGGGGCTGTTCGTCAGGACCTACGGCTGCCAGATGAACGTCTACGACAGCGAGCGCATGGCCGAGGCGCTGGCGCCCGAGGGCTATGCCCAAGTGGCCAGCCCGGAAGAGGCCGATCTGATCCTTCTCAACACCTGCCACATCCGCGAGAAGGCGGCGGAAAAGGTCTATTCCGAGATCGGCCGGCTGAAGGCGCTGAAGGTGGCGCGGCCCGGTCTGAAGATCGGCGTTGCGGGCTGCGTGGCGCAGGCCGAGGGCGAGGAGATCGCCGCCCGCGCCCCGGCGGTGGACCTCGTCGTCGGCCCGCAGAGCTATCACCGACTGCCCGCGCTTCTGGCCCGTGCCGAGGCTGGTGGGCTGGCCATCGACACCGAGTTCCCCGCCGAGGACAAGTTCGACGCGCTGCCCGCCCGCCCGCGTGCTGCCCGCGGGCCCACCGCCTTCCTGACGGTGCAGGAGGGCTGCGACAAGTTCTGCGCCTTCTGTGTGGTGCCCTACACCCGCGGCGCCGAGGTCAGCCGACCGGTGACCCGCGTACTGGCCGAGGCGCGCGACCTGGTGGAGCGCGGCGTGCGCGAGATCACGCTCCTGGGCCAGAACGTGAATGCCTATCATGGCGCGGGCGCGGACGGCGACTGGTCGCTGGCGCGGCTGATCGGCGCGCTGGCCGAAATCGAGGGGCTGGCGCGGATCCGCTACACCACATCGCATCCCTGCGACATGACCGACGATCTGATCGCCGCGCATGGCGCCGAGGAAAAGCTGATGCCCTATCTGCACCTGCCGGTGCAGTCGGGCAGTGACCGCATCCTCAAGGCGATGAACCGCAAGCACACCGCAGGGAGTTATCTGCGCATCGTCGAGCGGCTGCGCGCGGCACGGCCGGACCTGCTGCTGTCTTCGGATTTCATCGTCGGCTTCCCGGGCGAGACCGAGGCCGATTTCGCCGCGACGCTGGCGCTGGTCGAGGCGGTGGGCTACGGCCAGGCCTACAGCTTCAGGTATTCGCCGCGCCCCGGAACGCCCGCGGCCGAGCGGCCCGATGTGGATCCTGCCGAGGCCGACGACCGGTTGCAGCGGCTGCAGGCGCTGCTTGCCCGCCAGCAACGCGCGCGGCAGGAGGCCATGGTCGGCCGCGACGCCACCGTGCTGCTGGAAAAGCCGGGCCGCCTGCCGGGCCAGATGGTCGGCAAGTCCGAGCATCTGCACGCCGTGCATGTGGCAACCGAGGCGCCGCGCGGCACGCTTCTGCCGGTGCGAATCACCGCCAGCGCGGCGCATTCGCTGGCCGCGGCGCCACGCCTGGCCTGATCGTTGGCTCAGCGGTGGCCGGCGGGCCGGGTGCGGGCCAGCAGGCGGGTCAGGGTCTCGACCATGTGATCGGGGTCGAACACGCCGTATTCGTCGCGGCAGACGCGGTTTCCGATCGCCTCGGCCTGTTCGATGCTGTAGCCGCGCCGCATCAGGCTGTCGATGAAGACCGCATTCGGCCGGTCCCAGATCACGTCGCGGAGCGGGCCGCGATAGCAGCTTATGGTGATCGCGCCCGAGTCGCCGCCGGGCTGGGACGGCATCTCGCTGGCGACCGCCGGTGCGGCCAAGGCTGCGGCGAGGGGGGCGAGAAGAAGGACTTTGCGCATCAATTCGGACCTTTCGATGGTGACCGGGGCGGTCGGCAGACAGGCGCCTGCCTTTACCCTTCTTTAAGGCGCCGCCTCCGATCCCGCCATAGTTTCGCCGGAAATCGGCCGCGTTTCGCACCCGTGCCGGAAACGGTCGGGCCGGGAAACCGGTTTCGCTGCCGCACCGGCAACAATCATGGCGGCAGCGTCGGCAATCATGGCGGCAGCGTCTGTGCCGGACCCCGGCGGTGCCGGCCGGGCGATTCGACTGCCGTCACGATCGGCACGGGCATGACGGGTTGGTGAAACTGTGCCACAATGGCTTGCGCGACGCGCCGGCGGTTGGCACCATGTCTTGGCGGATCCTGTTTGACGGAGTCTTGTTTGGGCCTGAGCGCGCTGACCCCCCCGCCCCTGGCGGATGACACGGCCGAAACGCGGCTGGAGTTCGCCGACAATCGCCTTCTGATCGACCTCTGCGGCGAGTTTGACCGCAACCTTGCACAGGTGGAGCATGCGCTGGGGGTGCAGATCCTGCGCCGCGGCAACCAGCTGGAGCTTGTGGGCGAGGCCGGCCCGCGTGGTCGCGCCGCCGATGTGTTGCGCGCGCTCTATGGCCGGCTGGAGCAGGGCCGCGGGCTCGAGGCCGGCGACATCGACGCGCTGCTGCGGATCGGTACGGCGGGGCCGAGGCCCGGCGACCAGCTGGAGATGTTCCAGTCCGGCCGGATGGAGATCCGCACCCGCAAGAAGACCATCGAGCCGCGCACCCCGGCCCAGCGGGCCTATGTCGAGGCGCTCTATGGTCACGAGATGGCCTTCGGCATCGGCCCGGCGGGCACCGGCAAGACCTATCTCGCCGTCGCCGTCGCCGTGGCGATGTTCGCCGACGGCCATGTCGACCGCATCGTGCTCAGCCGTCCGGCGGTGGAGGCGGGCGAGCGGCTCGGCTTCCTGCCCGGCGACATGCGCGACAAGGTCGATCCCTACATGCAGCCGCTCTATGACGCGCTGAACGATTTCCTGCCGGGCAAGATGCTGGCCAAGCTCATGGAGGAAAAGCGCATCGAGATCGCGCCGCTGGCGTTCATGCGCGGACGTACGCTGTCGCGCGCCTTCGTGGTGCTGGACGAGGCGCAGAACGCCACCGCCATGCAGATGAAGATGTTCCTGACGCGGCTGGGCGAAGGCAGCCGCATGGTGGTCACCGGCGACCGGAGCCAGGTGGATCTGCCGCGCGGCATGGCCTCGGGCCTCGGCGAGGCCGAGCGCATCCTGAAGGGGGTCAAGGGCGTCTCGTTCAGCTATTTCACCTCGGGCGACGTGGTCCGCCATCCGCTGGTCGCCCGCATCATCGAAGCCTATGAGCGCGACGAAGCCACCGCCAGCTGAGCCGCTGGTCGAAGTCATCCTCGAGGATGACCGCTGGCAGGTGGCCGGGATCGAGGCGCTGGCCGACCGGGCGGCGCGGGCCGTGCTGGCGCAGCTCGGCCTCGCTCCGCGCGGCTTCGAGATCGCCCTGCTTGCCGCATCGGATGCGCGCGTCGCCGCGCTCAACGCCGATTTCCGCGGCAAGCCGCGGCCGACCAACGTGCTGTCCTGGCCGAGTGCCGAGCGCGCTGCCGCGGCCGAGGGTGGCGTGCCCGCCCTGCCGGTGCCGGGCGGCGACCTGCCCGAGAGCCTTGGCGACATCGCGCTTGCCTGGGAGACCTGTGCGCGCGAGGCGGTCGAGGCGGGCCGGCCGCTGGCCGACCACCTGACGCATCTGGTCGTTCATGCAAGCCTGCATCTTTTCGGCTATGATCACGCGCGCGACGGCGATGCCACGCTGATGGAAGATCTCGAGCGCAAGATACTTGCGCGGCTCGGGGTGGCAGACCCATATGGCGAGGAGGCCGGCGAGCGAATCGCCTGAGGCCGAACGGAGCAGAAGGGAGCCATGGGCGACAGCGACGGCGGATCTGGAGCGGCGCAACGCGCGCAGGATCCGGAAGATTTCGGGCACCGCGGCCTCTTCGGCAGGCTGATGGGTGCGTTTTCAGCCAATGATGGCGAAGAGGCCGCCGCGGCCGCTCCGCGCACCGGCGTGCCGGGCCTGGCCGGGCTGCGACGGCTTGCGGTCGAGGATGTGGCGATACCGCGTGCCGAAATCGTTTCGGTGCCGGTAGAGATCGAGCGCGACGCGCTGATCGCCACGTTCCGCGAAAGCGGCTTCTCGCGCCTGCCGGTCTATGACGAGATGCTCGACCGGCCGCTGGGCCTTCTGCTGCTCAAGGATCTGGCGCTGCGCTACGGCTTCAACGGGCATCACGCCTTCGATCTGCGCCCGCTGCTGCGTCCGCTGATCTTCGCGCCGCCGTCGATGCCGCTGGCGACGCTGCTGCAGAAGATGCAGGCCGAGCGCACCCACATGGCACTCATGATCGACGAGTATGGCGGGGTCGACGGGTTGGTCACCATCGAGGATCTGATCGAGCAGGTCGTCGGCGACATCGACGACGAGCACGACACCGAGGAAGAGGGATACTGGACCCGCGAGAAACCCGGCTGCTGGCTGATGCAGGCGCGCACGCCGCTGGAGGAGGTGGAGGCCGAGATCGGCCACGGCCTCGTCGATCCCGAGGAGCGCGACGAGATCGACACGCTGGGCGGGCTCGTCTCCATGCTCTCTGGCCGGGTGCCCGCCCGCGGCGAGGTGATCTGCCACGACAGCGGTGTCGAATTCGAGGTGGTCGATGCCGATCCGCGCCGGATCAAGCGCCTGCGCGTGCGCCTGCCCGGGGCAGTGATGGCGCGGGCCTGAGCGGCGGCGCGTGACGGCATCGGCGCGCCCCGCCGCACGGCGTCTCGTCCTGGCAGGCTTGTGCGGCCTCGTGGCCGCCGCGGGGCAGGCGCCATTGGGGCTGTGGCCGCTGACCCTCGCGGGGCTGGCGGGGCTGCTGTTCCTGATCGCGGCAGCGCCCGCACCGCGTGCGGCCGCCTGGATCGGCTGGCTCGGCGGGGCGGGGCACTTCGTCGCGGCGCTGTTCTGGATCGTCGAGCCCTTTCTGGTGGATCCGGGGCGGCATGGCTGGATGGCGCCCTTCGCGCTCTTCGCCATGGGGTTCGGGCTGGCGCTGTTTTGGTCCGTCGCGGCGGCGCTGGCCCATTGGCTGGGGGGCAGCCCGGCCGGCCGGGCGCTGGCGGCGGCGGTGGCGCTGGCGGCGGTGGAGCTTGCCCGCGGCCATGTGCTGACCGGCTTTCCCTGGGCGCACCCGGGTCATGTCTGGCTGGAAACGCCGGTGGCGCAGCTGTCCGCCCTCGCGGGCGCCTCGGGGCTG
>SLBI01000131.1 GCA_007126375.1 Paracoccaceae bacterium | reverse complement strand
TCGAAGCCGTCGACGCCGGTCTCGTTCCGTTTCGCGGACGTTGCGCCGCGATGCATGGTCGCGCCCCGTCGTCGGCAGCACCGCGGTCCGCCCTCGCAGACCGGCCTCTTGCGCCTGCCGTCGTCATGCCTTGCCCGCGGAGGCCGCCGCGGCCCGGCTGGGTCCCGGACGGGGCGGTGCGTGGACAACCGGCCGGGCGCCCCTTGCGGGGGGGCGGGCGGCGGCCTAAGACTCCGGCAACACCGCGATGCGACAGTCCCATAAACGTCAGGCAGGCAGACCCAGATGCGCGATCCGATCGAGACCTACATGAACCTCGTGCCCATGGTGGTCGAGCAGACGAGCCGCGGCGAGCGGGCCTACGACATCTTTTCGCGCCTGCTGAAGGAGCGGATCATCTTCGTCACCGGCCCGGTCCATGACGGCATGGCCAGCCTGATCGTGGCGCAGCTGCTGCATCTGGAGGCCGAGAACCCGTCGAAGGAAATCTCGATGTACATCAACTCGCCCGGCGGGGTGGTGTCGTCGGGTCTGTCGATCTATGACACGATGCAGTACATCAAGCCCAAGATCTCGACCCTCGTTGTCGGACAGGCGGCCTCGATGGGGTCGCTGCTTGTGGCCGCCGGCGAAAAGGGCATGCGCTTTGCACTGCCCAACAGCCGGGTCATGGTGCACCAGCCCTCGGGCGGATTTCAGGGCCAGGCGAGCGATATATCCATCCACGCCCAGGAAATCCTCGAACTGAAGGGGCGTTTGAACCGCATCTACGAAAAACACACCGGTCAGGACTACGAGGCGGTGGAGAAGGCGCTGGAGCGCGACTACTTCATGACCGCCGAGATGGCGCTGGACTGGGGGATCATCGACCGCATCGTCACCCACCGGGGCGCTACGGAAGAGCCCGGGAAGTGACGCTTTGGTTTACCGCCGGAAAGGTCGCGGCAGATTTGCGTTGAGAACCGGCCGGGGCTGCCCTAGTCTTTTCGGGGATCGTGGCAGCGCGCCGGGGTGAGGCAGAGGACAGGGCAGCGGGAACGCCCGCGGGAGACGGTGATGAAGAACAACTCCGGCAGCGACAGCAAGAACACGCTCTACTGTTCCTTCTGCGGCAAGAGCCAGCACGAGGTACGCAAGCTGATCGCGGGCCCGACGGTGTTCATCTGCGACGAGTGCGTCGAGCTTTGCATGGACATCATTCGTGAGGAGACGAAGTCGAGCGGTCTGAAATCGCGCGACGGCGTGCCCACTCCGCGCGAGATCTGCAAGGTGCTGGACGATTACGTCATCGGCCAGGATCACGCCAAGCGGGTGCTCTCGGTGGCGGTGCACAATCATTACAAGCGGCTGAACCATTCGGCCAAGTCTACCGAGGTGGAACTGTCGAAATCGAACATCCTGCTGATCGGCCCCACCGGCTGCGGCAAGACGCTGCTGGCGCAGACGCTGGCGCGGATCCTCGACGTGCCCTTCACCATGGCCGACGCGACCACGCTGACCGAGGCCGGCTATGTCGGCGAGGATGTCGAGAACATCATCCTGAAGCTCTTGCAGGCGAGCGAATACAATGTGGAGCGCGCCCAGCGCGGCATCGTCTACATCGATGAGGTGGACAAGATCACCCGCAAGTCGGACAACCCCTCGATCACCCGCGATGTCTCGGGCGAGGGGGTCCAGCAGGCGCTGCTGAAGCTGATGGAGGGAACCGTGGCAAGCGTGCCGCCGCAGGGCGGGCGCAAGCATCCGCAGCAGGAATTCCTGCAGGTCGACACCACCAACATCCTGTTCATCTGCGGCGGCGCCTTTGCCGGGCTCGACAAGATCATCTCGCACCGCGGCAAGGGCTCCAGCATCGGCTTCGGCGCCGAGGTGAAGGATCCCGAGTCGCGCACCGTGGGCCAGACGCTGAAGGATCTCGAGCCGGAGGATCTTCTGAAATTCGGGCTGATCCCCGAGTTCGTCGGCCGCCTGCCGGTGGTCGCGACGCTGATGGATCTCGACGAGGACGCGCTGGTCACGATCCTGACCGATCCCAAGAACGCGCTGGTCAAGCAGTATCAGCGGCTGTTCGAGATCGAAGGGGTGGACCTGACCTTCACCCCGGATGCGCTGCGCGCCATCGCCAAGCGGGCGATCGCCCGGAAGACCGGCGCGCGCGGCCTGCGGTCGATTCTGGAGGACATCCTGCTCGACACCATGTTCGAACTGCCCGGGCTGGAAGGTGTGGACGAGGTCGTCGTCAACGAGGAATCCGCGACATCCGCCGCGCGGCCGCTGCTGATCTATGCCGACCGCCGCGACGAGCCGGTGTCGGCCGGCTGAGAGCACGGCCGCCGTGCCATCGTCGCGATCCCGTCGTGGTGACTGGACGCGCGCTGCGCCTTGCGGCATAGCCGAAGGGCAACCGCGAGGGGTCGATCCGTGAAACAGAGCCTGCTGCGCCTCCTGACCTGGTGGAACCACTCCACACTCGGCACCTGGCTCCATGTCCGGCGGCATGGCGTGCAGGTGGGCGAGGACGAGCAGGGGAACCGGTTCTACCAGAGCCGTGACGGCAAGCGTCGCTGGGTGATCTACAACGGCGAGATCGAGGCGAGCCGCATCGCGCCCGAATGGCACGGCTGGATGCACCATACCTGGGACACGACGCCCGCCGAGGCGCCGCTGCGCCACAAGGCATGGGAAAAGCCGCATCTGGCGAATCTGACCGGCACGCCGCTGGCCTATGCACCGCCGGGCTCGATCCGCCGCGCCCAGCCCGAAACGCGGCGCGATTACGAGGCCTGGCAGCCCGATTGAGGAGCGCCGGCAGATGGCCGACAATCGCATCGATGCGATCCTTGGGGCCGTGGTGCTGGCTGCGGCGATCGCCTTCGTGGTCTATGCCGGGCAGGTCACCGGGTTCGGCCAGGGGCGGGGTGGCTACGACCTCGCCGTCTCGTTCAATTCGGCCGAGGGGGTGCGGGTCGGCACCGATGTCCGGCTCGGCGGCGTGCGCGTGGGCACCGTCAGCGCGATGGAGTTGAACCGCGAGACGTTCCGCGCCGATCTGCGGCTGATGCTGGAGCCCGGGCTGCTGCTGCCCGAGGACACCATGGCGGTGATCGCCGCGGAGGGGCTGTTGGGCGGGGCCTATATCGAGTTGCGGCCCGGCGGCTCGCCTCATGATCTGGAGCCGGGCGGGCGGATCGAGCAGACGCAGAGCGCCGTGAGCCTTGTCACGCTGATGCTGCGCGCGGTCACCGGTGGTGGCGAGGAGGCTGCGCCATGAAGGTTGCGGCGATCCTGCTGGCGGCGGCGCTGGCGGCACCGGGCGTGCTGGCGCAGGCGCCGATGCCGCGGCCCGACGAGGCCCGTTCGGTGGCGCCGGGGGGCGCCGTCTTGCGCGGCCTCGACAAGGTGGCGGGCCGGGCGCAGGACATCGCCCTCGGCCCCGGCGAAAGCGCCAATTTCGGCCGGCTGACCATCACGCTGACCGAATGCCGGCAGCCCGCGGGCGATGCCGGGGCGGATGCCTTCGCGCATCTGGTGATCCATGACAGCCTGCGCGAACGGGAGGTGTTTCGCGGCTGGATGATCGCTTCCAGCCCGGCGCTGAACGCGCTCGATCATCCGCGCTTCGATGTCTGGCTCATCCGCTGCAGCAGTGTCTGAGGGTCCGGCAGGGCGGGTGCGGCGAAATCGGCCCGTTCTGCCAGCGCCGCCGCCAGACGGCGCCGGTAGGCAGCCCGGCTGATCGTGATCCCGCCCAGCGAGGCCAGATGCGCCGTGGGAAACTGCGTGTCGCACAGCACGAAGCCGGCCTCGCGCAGCCGGTCCACGAGAAAGGCGAGCGCCACCTTCGAGGCGTCCGTGCGGCATGAAAACATGCTTTCGGCGAAGAAGGCGGCACCCAGCGCCATGCCGTAGACACCGCCGATCAGTTCCCGACCCTCCCGGACCTCCAGCGAATGGGCGAAACCCATGCGGTGCAGCGCGCAGCTGAGTTCGAAGATCGGCCGGTTGATCCATGTCTCGGGCCGGTCGGCGCAGCGCTGGACCACCTCGGCGAAGGCGGTGTCGACGGTTGCCGCCCAGTCCATCCGCAGGATCCGGCGGCGCAGCGAGCGCGAGATGCGGAAGCCGTCGAGTGGCAGGATGCCGCGCTGCGGCGGGTCGATCCAGTGCAGCACCGGATCGTCGCGTGCGGTGGCCATCGGAAAGATGCCCGCGGCATAGGCCTGCAGCATCAGCTCCGGCGTCAGCGCCGCGCGCATGTCCGGCCTCCCTGAACGGTGTCCGGCGCCGACCCTACCGCGGTGCCGGAGACAGGCAAATCCGACGCAGGGTCGCGCCTGCGCCCGCTCAGTGCCCCGGCTGGCCGAGGAACCGTTCGAGCCAGTGGATCGTGTAGTCGCCTCGCTGGATGTCGGGCTCGTCGAGCAGCATCTCGAACAGCGGCAGGGTGGACTCCACACCGTCGATGATGATCTCGTCGAGAGCGCGCCGCAGACGGGCCAGCGCCTCGGGACGGTCGCGACCCTGCACGATCAGCTTGGCGATCAGGCTGTCGTAATAGGGCGGGATCACATAGCCGCCGTAGAGCGCCGAATCCATCCGCACGCCAAGGCCGCCGGGGGCATGGAAGGTCTTCACCTTGCCGGGGCAGGGGGCGAAGTTTGGCAGACGTTCGGCGTTGATGCGCACCTCGATGGCATGGCCTTGCGGTCCGAGTTCGTCCTGTGTGAAGGAGAGCGGCAGCCCGGCGGCCACGCGGATCTGTTCGCGCACCAGATCGACGCCGTAGACGGCCTCGGTGACCGGATGCTCCACCTGCAGCCGCGTGTTCATCTCGATGAAGTAGAACTCGCCGTCCTCATACAGGAATTCGATGGTACCGGCGCCTGCATAACCGAGCTTCGCCACCGCCTCGGCGCAGATGGCGCCGATGCGGGCGCGGGTGGCGGCGTCGATGGCGGGGCCGGGGGATTCCTCCAGCACCTTCTGGTGGCGGCGCTGCAGCGAGCAGTCGCGCTCGCCCAGATGCACCGCGTTGCCCTTGCCGTCGCCGAAGACCTGGATCTCGATGTGGCGCGGCCGGCCGAGGTACTTCTCGATGTAGACCTCGGCATTGCCGAAGGCCGCCTTGGCCTCGCTCCTGGCGGTCTGGAAGGCGATGTCGATCTCGCCCGCCGTGCGGGCAAGCTTCATGCCGCGCCCGCCGCCACCCGCGGTGGCCTTGACGATCACCGGATAGCCGATCTCGGCGGCAATGCCGCGCGCGGCCTCCAGATCGGCCACGCCCCCGTCCGAGCCGGGCACGCAGGGCACGCCGAGGGCGCGCATCGTCTCCTTCGCGGTGATCTTGTCGCCCATCATCCGGATATGCTCCGAGCTTGGGCCGATGAAGGTCAGCGCGTGATCCTCGACGATGCGGACGAAGCTGGCGTTCTCGGAGAGGAAGCCGTAGCCGGGATGGATCGCCTCGGCACCGGTGATCTCGCAGGCCGAGATGATGGCGGGAATGGAGAGGTAGCTGTCGGTCGCCGGCGGCGGGCCGATGCACAGCGCCTCGTCGGCCATTCGCACATGCATGGCGTCGGCATCGGCCGTGGAATGCACCGCCACCGAACGGATGCCCATCTCGCGACAGGCGCGCACCACGCGCAAAGCGATCTCGCCCCGGTTCGCGATCAGGATCTTGCGGAACATGCGCTCACTCGATGATCATCAGCGGCGCGCCGTATTCCACCGGGCTCGCATCGGCGACGAGGATGCGTTTCACCGTTCCGCCGCGCGGCGAGGGGATGTGGTTCATCGTCTTCATCGCCTCGATGATGAGCAGGGTCTGCCCCTCGCTGACCTGGCTGCCGACGGTGACGAAGGCGGAACTTCCGGGTTCGGCGGCGAGATAGACCGTGCCGACCATCGGCGAGGTGACCGCGCCGGGATGCTGCGCCGGGTCCTCGGCTTCGGGTGGCGGGGCTGCGGCAGGGCGCGGGGCGGCGGCGGCCGCGGGGCTTGCCGGCGCCG
>SLBI01000196.1 GCA_007126375.1 Paracoccaceae bacterium | reverse complement strand
GGCGACGACGATCTGACGTTCCTGCTCGGCCACCTCCAGCTCGCGGTCGCGGGTGATCTCGGCCTCGCGCAGCGCCCGCTCGCGGGCGATCTCGGCGGCGCGGATCGATTCCTCCTGGGCAATCCGCGCCCGCTCGATCTCGCGCTGGGCATCGGCGCGGCGCTGGGCGATCTCGGATTCCTGGGCCGCCCGCAGGGTCGCGACCTCCTGCTGCCGGGCGATCCGCGCGGTTTCCTCGTCGCGGTCGATCTCCATCTTGGTGCGTTCGGCGTTCATCGCCGAGCGACGGACGTTGACATCGGCCTGCGCCTCGATCTCGGCCCGCTCCATCCGCGAATTGGCGATCACCTCCGCGAGCTTGCGCATGCCCACCGCGTTGAAGGCGTTGTTCTCGTCCAGCGCCTCGAAGGGTGTCTGGTCCAGCGCGGTCAGCGACACCGACTCCAGCATCAGCCCGTTCTTGAGCAGATCCTCGCTGACGGCGTTCTGCACCTGCTGCACGAATTCGGCGCGGTTCTCGTGCAGCTCGTCCATGGTGAGCTGCGCCGCCACCGCGCGCAGGCCGTCAATGAGCTTGCCTTCGATCATCTCGCGGAGCTGGTCGACATGGAAGGTCCGCTCGCCCAGCGTCTGCGCGGCGCGGCTGATGCCCTCCTCGTTGGCCATCACCGAGACGTAGAACTCCACGCCCACATCCACCCGCATCCGGTCGCGCGTGATCATCGCCGCTTCGCCGGTGCGGGTGACCTCCAGCCGCAGGGTCTTCATGTTCACCTGCCGTACCTCGTGCAGCAGCGGGATGACGATGGTGCCGCCATCCATGATGATGCGCTTGCCGCCCGAGCCGGTCTTGACCAGCGCAATCTCGCGGGTGGTGCGCCGGTAGAGGCGGGCCATGATCAGGGCCGTGAGGACGAGAAGACCGAGGATCACCCCGATCAGGATGAGGAAGTCGGCGAGGGACATGGCGGGTCTCCGAAACAAGGGGCGGCGTGGGATCGCGCGGGCCCGCAGGTCCGCGGCGGCGGCGCGTCAGTCCGACAGCGCGACGATGCGGAACTGCCCGCGGGCAGGCCCCTGCAGCACCCGCAGCACCAGCACCGCGCTGCCCGGGGAGATGGTCTCGCTGCGGTCCAGGGGCTCGGCGCGGATGTAGTGGAGGTTGCCGCGGAAATCGGTCACCCGCACTTCGGCGGGCTGGCCGGCGCGGGCGGTGCCCTGGCTGACCACGCCGCGCTGGCGCGACAGCGAGGCCTTGGAGCGCGCCGAGGTCTCGGTGGCGGGGATCAGCCGGGCCAGAAGCGCGCCATAGCCGCGGGCGAACCACAGCCCCACCGCCGCCGCGGGCAGCATCGCCAGCAGCGCCGGCAGCGGCGCGCCGAAAAGCCGGGCGGAGATGCTCTGCAACAGGTAGCCGCTCAGCCCGAACCCCGCCAGCGCCGCCGCAAGCCAGATCAGCGCCGGCACCCGGCCGAAGCCCAGCGCCGCGGCAAGGCCGGTGGCCGCCGGGGCGGTGGCGGTGGGCCCGAGGTCGAGGTCGATGTCGGCCGGGTCGAGGCCGCCGAGGTCCATCTGCGCCAGATCGACCGGTGCCGGCACCGCCGCGTCGAAGGCTGCCGCGCCGGCATCGGCGTCGAACCCGGGCACGGCCTCGGCGCCGATCTCCGCGGCGCTCTCGCCCGCACCGGACCATCCGTCGACATCGGCCTCGGTGCCGGGCTTGCCCAGCTCCTTGCCCAGCACCGTCGCACCGAGCAGCAGCGCCACGATCTCCAGCAGCAGAAGCCCGACAAGGAGACCGAGCGCAATGGCGAAGGGAACCACCGGCGGTGAGAGCAGGAACTCGAGCATGTGGCGAGGCGGCCTCCGGCCAGGACAGGCCCGCGACGCACCCCCGGATGCCCCTGAAGGACCTGACACACCCCTCGGACTATGCGTTGAAGGAAGGTCTCGCGCAACGCTTTTCGGCAGGGCCGCGCCCGCTGCGGCAGGCGCCGTCCGACAGCGGGGCTCAGGGCTTCAGCTCGACCTCCACGAAGGCCATCTCGCCCGGTCCGGCGTTGATGACGTCGTGTCGGACCCCCCTGGCGCGGTAATAGGAGACGCCGCGCTTCAGCTCCGCCTCGGTGACCTGCCCCTCGGCGTCGATCAGGCGGAGGCGGCCATCCATCAGCGGGGTGATGACGTAATCCATCATGTGCTCGTGAAAGCCCGTCGCGGCGCCGGGGGCGAAGCGCCACTCGGTCACCCGGACGCGGTCGTTGTCCAGATGCAGGACGGGCGTGGCGGCGGGCGGGGTGTCGGACATTCTCAGACCTCCTGCGAGGCCAGCGGCCGGCTGGCCTGATCGACGCCCATGGCCGCCATGTCGCCATAGCGGTCGCCGATGCGGTGATGCGGCCGGCCGCCGGTGGCGACGGCAATCGCCACGACGATCTCGTCGGGCGCCGGGGCGTCGGCAATGCTGACGGTCATGCTCAGGAAATGCGAGCGGCTGCCCTGGCGTTCCTCCACCTTGTGCTTCATCGGAATGCTCAGCGGAAAGCCCGCCCCGGCCCGCACATTGGTGAAGGGCAGGAAGGAGGTGCCCTGCGCCGCGCTGCGCAGGATGTTGCCGAAGTGCAGCGTATGGATGAGCGCCGAGGCATGCTCGACCTCGCCCATGGTGCCGACAACGGCCGCCTTGCCATAGGCCTCGATCGCCGCCGCACCGCCGGCCGCGTCGATGCAGGCCGGCACCAGCAGGTCGCCCAGCACCGGCGCCAGCCGCAGGATATCGGGCTGCAGATCCTCGACGAAGCCGCGCCCCACCCAGGGGTTGGGCAGCACCGCCACGGCCGCCACCATGCGCAACGGTCGGGGCGCGGGCTTGCCCCCCTCGACAAGGGTATTCTCGACGAAGAGCATCGTCTTGCGCACATCGGCGGTCATGGGGCGCTCCGTTTCAGGGTTGCTTGAGAAAGCGCAGCAGGTGCTCGGCCAGCAGATGCGGTGCCTCCACCAGCAGGCTGTGGCGCAGCTCCGGCAGGATCACCAGCTCGGAATTGGCGATGCGCTCGTGCATCAGCCGGGCCATGCGCGTGTTCGAGCCGATGTCATGCTCGCCGGTCAGCACCAGCGTGCGGTGGCCGATCTCGTGCAGCCGGTCGGCCATCTCGCCGTGGCCGAAGACGCGATAGGCCTCGATGTAGGACTCGAGGTCGTTGGCGCGGATCTCCTCCAGACGGGCGGCCACCTTCTCCGGGTTGTCGCGGATGAAGCCGGGGGTGAACCAGCGTTCGCGCGCGGCGTCCGAGACCATGGCGAAGCCGCCCTCGCGCAGAAGCGCCAGCCGGCCCGTCACCTTCTCGCGCTCCTCCGGCGTGCGCCCCGCCACCGCGGAGAGGAGCGCAACACGGTCGAACCGCTCGGGATAATTGACCGCGAGGCACTGCCCGATCAGCCCGCCCAGCGAGAAGCCGGCCAGATGCGCGCGGGCGATGCCGGCGCGGTCCATCGTGTCGATGACATCCTCGGCGAACTTCTCCAGCGTCCAGGGCTCGCGGATCTGCGGCGACTTTCCGTGGCCGCGCAGGTCCATCCGCAGCAGCGTGAACTCCGGGGCGAGCAGCGGGACAGTCTCGTCCCAGTTGTGCAGGTTGGCGCCGACCCCGTGGATCAGCACCAGCGGCGGGCCGCTGCCCTCGGTCACGTAATGGAGCGGCGGGCGGCTGTGGGACATCGGCGCAGCTCCCCGAAACATGCATTGCGGTATATGGTATTATGGCATACCATCTTGCTTGGCAACTGGTTTCGGGCCCGCGGACGCACTAGAACACGGGCAGGCCAGTGGAGAGCGTCGATGTCAGCCGAAAGCCCCGTCCTGAAGGTGCAGGTGGAAACCGTGAGCCTGCGCGAACGGACCACCGAGGTCCTGCGCAACGCCATCATCAGCATGCATTTCGCCCCCGGCGAAAAGCTGGTGGAGAGGCGCCTGTGCGAAGAGACGGGGGTGAGCCGCACCTCGGTGCGCGAAGCCCTGCGGCATCTGGAGGCCGAGGGGCTCGTCACCCGCGTGCCCGGCCGCGGCATCCGGGTGGCGCGTCTGAGCGTCGAGGAGGCACGGCAGATCTACGAGATGCGCGCGATCATCGAGGCGCGCATGTCGCGCAACTTCGTGCGCAACGCCACGCCGGCCCAGCGCCAGCGGCTGGAAGACGCCTTCACCGAGATCGAACGGCACATCGCCGGGCCGGATCTGGTGGCCTATGCCGGCGCGCTGCAGGATTTCTCCGACGCCATTCTCGACGGCTCGGGCAATGCGCTGGCGCGCCAGTTCATCCGCAACCTCGGCGCGCGCATCACCTTCCTGCGGGTCATGACCGCCCGCGTCGCGCAACCCGAGCACAAGGCCGGCACACTGGACGGCCTGCGCCGCATCCTTCAGGCGGTCCGTGCCGGCGATGCCGATGCCGCCGCCGCCGCCGCGGAAGCCTTCGTCGAGCGCTCGGCCGCCTTCGCGCTCGAGGTGCTCGCCCGACACGAAGATCCAACATCGGACTGACACCGCGAGGCGCCATGGACTACGCAAGACTCGGCAACAGCAACCTCGTCGTCTCCCGCCTCGGCCTCGGGGCGATGGGGTTCGGCGACACCTCCTGGCGCGGCTGGGTGCTGGAAGCGGACACGGCCGCGCCGATCGTGCGGCGGGCGCTCGACCGCGGGGTGAACTTCTTTGACACCTGCGACTTCTACTCGGCCGGCCGCAGCGAGGAGATCCTGCGCGAGGTGCTGGTCTCGCAGGTGCCGCGCGACAGCATCGTGCTGGCCACCAAGGTCGGCAACCCGATGCAGCGCCACCCCAACGGCCGCGGCTATTCGCGCAAGCACATCATCGAGGCGGCCGATGCCTCGCTGCGCCGGCTGGGCACCGATCACATCGACCTCTACCAGACCCACATCTGGGACCCGGCAACCAACATCGAGGAGCTGGTCGAGGCCTTCGACACGCTGGTGCGGGCAGGCAAGGTGCTCTACGTCGGCGCCACGACGATGCCGGCCTGGCAGTTCGGCAAGGCGCTGTGGCATGCGGCGGCGACGGGGCAGCACCGCTTCGTGGCCATGCAGTGCGAATACAACCCCGCCCACCGCGAGGCCGAGCGCGAGATGATCCCGCTGTGCCGCGATGCCGGCATCGGCCTCGTCCCGTTCAGCCCGATGGCGCGCGGCTACCTCTGCGGCGACAGGCGCGACCCGGCGCAGGCAACGCTGCGCAACCGGACCGACGACTACACCCACAAGATCTACGGCCGCGAGAACGACCACGAGGTGCGCACGGCGCTGGAGGCCGTGGCCGATGCCCGCGGCGTCGGCGCCGCGCAGGTCGCCGTGGCCTGGACGCTGGCGCGGCCCGGGATCACCTCGCCGATCTTCGGGGCCACCTCGGTGGCGCAGCTCGACCAGGTGCTCGACGCGCTCGACCTCGCGCTGGCGCCCGACGAGATCGCGCAGATCGACGCGGCCTATGCGCCCCGGCCGATCCACGCCTCCGGGCACTGAGCGGGCCGGGCGGCGATGTGGACGCCGCAGTTTCATGATGTGGCGGGGCAGCGCACGGCGGTGTTCGACAGCGGCGGGCCGGGGCGTCCGGTGCTGCTCCTGCACGGCTCCAGCCTGGCGGTGGATGCGCCGCTGACATGGTTTCGCACCGCCCCGGCGCTGGCCGGGTTTCGCGTGGTCGCCCATGACCAGCCCGGCTTCGGCGCCAGCGCGATGCCGCCGGGCGGGGCCTATGCCGACCGCGAGGCGCGGGCGCAGCATGCGTTGGCGCTGATCGAAGCGCTGGATCTGCGCGACGCGGTTGCGGTGGGCCACTCCGAGGGCGGCTACATCGCCGCCCGGCTGGCGCTGCTGGCCCCCGAGCGGGTGGCGCGGCTGGCTATCTGCGCCAGCGGCGGCACCGCCCCGGCGCTGGGCGGCGCGGCCGATGCGGGCTGGAAGGCGGCGGCGGCGCAGGCCTACGACTATCTGGACCGCAGCCGCGACGAAGACCGTT
>SLBI01000272.1 GCA_007126375.1 Paracoccaceae bacterium | reverse complement strand
CGGGCGGCGAGGAGGTCGCCGTGCTCAGCTACGGCAGCTTCGAAGACCTGCTCGCGCACGAGCCGCTGGGGCCGTCGGTGTTCACCCCGCTCGATGTCAGCCCGGATTTCTCCATCGCGGGAGTTTTCGCCTTCGATGCCGGCGATCCGGATGCACCGCCCGGCGTGATCCCGTTGCCGGCGGGGGTCTGGCTGCTGGCGACGGCCATTGCCGGGCTTCTCCTCTCTGCCCGCCGACGTGAGCCCGTCGCCTGACCCGGGCCGACCCGCGCAGCCAGGCAGGAGCAGGCCGGGCCGGCATCCTTCTGCGCCGGATCGGCCGGCTCCCGTGAAGGGTCCATCGCCGCGCGCGCCGGAAGAACCGGACGGGGCGGTTTCGGGAGGGCGTCACAGCCCGCGGGTGAACACCAGCCCCATGCTGTCACGCAGCGTGATCGGCCCGCCGATGTAATCCGATCCGATGGTCGGCGAGCGCAGCGCAAGCTGCCAGCCAAAGCCCTCGATCCCCGGCACCGGCAGCGTCAGCGGGTCGACCTCCTCGGTCTCGCCGCCCTCCATGTGGGTGACGCAGAAGACCTGACCGCCGCCCAGCGCCTCGGGCCGGTGACGCAGCGCCACGAAGACGGTCCGGCCGCGGATCGGCTGCAGATAGTCGAAGTGATCGACCGGCGAATAGTTGCCGCGCAGCCACGGATTCGCGCGGCGGAACGCCCGCAGGCTGCGCATGAAGCCGACATGGCCGGGATCGAGCTGCGACAGCGCCTGGCTCACATTGCAGTAGTCGTGCATGTCGTCCATCCAGGCGCGGGCGATGTCCTTCAGCATCCGCGGGGTGTAGTGCTCCGGGCCTGCCAGCGGCGGCTCGACCGAATCGAGCTGCCGGGCGATCTCGTCGAGGTCGTATTCCGTCACCTCCACCAGCGCCGGCAGGAATTCGAGGAACCGCGCCAGTTCCGCGCGGGTCGCGAAGCCAAGCTCCTTCAACCGGCGAAAGAAGTTCGGGCGGGAATAGCTGTATTCATCGACCTGCCATTTCAGCGAGATCGCCTCCTCGGCCACCACCTTCACGCCATAGCGGTCGTCCTGATTGCGGATGAAGCCCCAGTTGGCCCGCGCCGTGGCATTGAGGAAATCCATCGGCACGCCGGGAAAGGCGACATAGGTCAGCAGCGACACCGCCGGGTTGTCGTAGGCCTTTTCGAGGATCTCCATCTGGGTCTCGCCCAGCCGGGTGTTGATGTTCAGCTTCGGGTTGACCTGGGTGCCCCGGCGCAGCGTGTCGTGGTTCGCCGTGCCCGAGATCCAGTTTGCGCCATGCAGCAGCATCTCCTTGATGCGCCAGTATTTCGACAGCCAGAAACCATAGAGGAACGGCGTGTTGTGGGCGAAGGTGAGCGGCCCCCACTGGAACACGTCGTCGTCCTGCTGCGCCTCGATCACGGCGCGATAGTCCGAGGCGAGTTCCCAATCCTCCTGCGGCCAGGGGCGACCGTCCTCGAAGACGAACCACGGGCGATAGCGGGTCCCCGCCACCTCCTGTTCCACGTCGGACATCTGCTGCAGGTAGTCGTCGTCATGCAGCATCTCTTCGGCGGCCGGATCCCAGTAGCGGAAGTCCTGCGCGCCATCGACACGCACGCCGTCGGCGCCGAAGTTCACCTTGCGGCGCTGCATCTCCAGCAGGATCGCGCGCACCCGCGGATTGCGATAGTCGAGGTTCTGGCCGTACATGTTGGGCCCGGCGAAGAAATGCGCGTTGAGCGCGCGCAGCCCCTGATTGTCGGCATGCCCGAACACCACGTCGAGGATCAGCCGGATCGGGCCGGCCGAGAAGTTGTGCAGCGAGGCCGCGAGATCCACCAGCTCGTCGGGCCGGCCGGTCTCGAGCAGCGCGGGGTTCACGGCCGCCATCCCGGCGATCACCACGTCATAGCCCCAGTTGGTGGTGTCGGGATGCAGCAGTTCCACCGTCACCTCGTCGGGGCCCTGGTTCGACTCGGTCCAGAAATCGGGGCCGGTCTCGTAGACGGTGGTCGGCTCCACCGGCAGCAGCTGCACCGCGTCGTAGCCGACCAGCAGCTCGTCGGCGGGTTCCAGCGGCAGGTCGCGGCGCAGCCGTTCCGACAGCCGGTCGAATTCGCGCGCGAGGCTCGCCAGCGTGCCGCCGGCGGTGGCGGTCGGCACATGGATCTGCAGGATGTTGGTGGCCGGCCCGAACTTGTGCGGCACCTCGCCGGCCAGCGCCCGCCAGTAATCGCGGTCGGCGCGGTTGCCCAGCATCTCGGAGGTGTCATAGACCTCGGCCGGCGCCATCGGGCCGAACGGCAGCGAAGCCGCCATCGGATCGAGGATACGGTGCCAGCGGCCGTCCCGATCCACCCAGGCCATGGCGTAGAAATGCCCCAGCTGCTCGCGCGTGCCGGCGCGCACGCCGTCGATGGCGGCAACGCAGAGATCCTCGACCCGCAGCATCGGCACATAGAGCCGCCGGAACCGCGCCCGTTGCCGCGCCCGCGTCAGTGCCACCGGCTCCATCGGATCCAGAAGTTCGAGGAAGATGTCACCCTCGGGCACCCGGGCATCCAGCAGTTCGGGCGTCCAGAAGGCGAAGCGCGTCAGCGCGCCCTCGGGGTGCGCCCCCAGCATGCGGGCGATGTCGCAACTGGCGTCGAAGGCGGTCGGCGCCTCCATCAGACAGGCGCGCAGCGCCTCGGCCATGGCTTCGGTCTCCGCCTCGTCGCGGCGGATATCGGCCAGATCCTTCATGCGCGCCCCCGGCAGACGATGGGGCCAAGAACATGCGTGTCGATAGCGGACATGGGCTCTCTCAGGTGGTCACATCGGGTGCGGCGCGGCCGGTGCGGGCGCGGATGCCGGCAAGCGCCTCGGCCGCCTCGGCGACGGAGGCCAGCGCCGCGGCGGGATCGAGCGCGAGGCGGGCGGGATCGTCCTCGAACCTCTCCAGATAGAGGCGCAGCGTCGCCCCCTCGGTGCCGGTGCCCGACAGGCGGAATACCGCCCGGGCGCCACCGTCGAACTCGATCTCCAGCCCCTGGCCGGTGGCGACGGCACCATCCACGGGATCGGTATAGGCGAAATCGCGCGCCGCGACCACCCCGAGCGGCCCCGCCGGCTGGCCCGGCAGTCCCGGCAGCCGGTCGCGCAACGCCGCCATCAGCGCCTCGGCGGCGCTGCTGTCCACCGCTTCGTAGTCGTGCCGCGCATAGTAGTTGCGGCCGAACTCGCGCCAGTGGGCGGCCAGCACCTCGGCCACCGACTGCCGGCGCACGGCGAGGATGTTCAGCCACATCAGCACCGCCCACAGCCCGTCCTTCTCGCGCACATGATCACCGCCGGTGCCGAAGCTCTCCTCGCCGCACAGGCGCACATGGCCGGCATCCAGCAGGTTGCCGAAGAACTTCCACCCCGTCGGCGTGGCGTGGCAGGCCAGTCCGCGTGCCGCCGCCACCCGGTCCACCGCCCGGCTGGTGGGCATGGAGCGGGCGACGCCGCGCAGCCCGTCGGCAAAGGCCGGCACCAGAGGCGCGTTGGCCGCCAGCACGGCGAGGCTGTCGGACGGCGAGACATAGACGCCGCGGCCGAGGATCATGTTGCGGTCGCCGTCGCCGTCCGAGGCGGCGCCGAAATCCGGCGCATGCGCGCCCATCATATGCTGGTGGAGCAGCCGTGCATGGGTCGGATTCGGGTCGGGGTGGTGATGGCCGAAATCGGGCTGCGGCGTCGCGTTCACCACGCTGCCCATCGGCGCGCCGAGGACATGTTCGAGAATATGCGCCGCATAGGGGCCGGTGACGGCGTGCATCGCGTCGAACTTCATCCGGAAACCGCCGCGGAACAGTCCGCGGATAGCATCGAAATCGAACAGCCGTTCCATCAGCGCGGCATAATCGGCGACCGGATCCACCACCTCGACGATCATGCCGCCAAGCGCGCGTTCCCCGGCATGCGACAGATCCAGATCCTGCGCCTCGAGGATGCCGTATTCCGCGATCCGCAGCGTCTCGTCATGGATCGCGGCGGTGACGGATTCGGGCGCGGGCCCGCCGTTGGGCGTGTTGAACTTGATGCCGAAATCCTCGTCAGGCCCGCCGGGGTTGTGGCTGGCCGACAGGATGATCCCGCCATCCGTGCCGCGCGCGCGGATCAGATGCGATGCGGCCGGCGTGGACAGCAGCGCGTGCTGTCCCACGATCATCCTTGCCACGCCCGATGCCGCGGCCATGCGCAGGATCACCTGCGCCGCGCGGTCGTTGAAATAGCGCCCGTCGCCCCCCAGCACGAAGGTCTTGCCGGCCACACCGCCCAGCGCATTCCACAGCGACTGCACGAAATTCTCCAGGTAGTGCGGCCCCATGAACACCCGGGTCTTCTTGCGCAACCCCGAGGTGCCGGGCTTCTGCCCGTCGATCGGCTGCGTGGGATGGGTGACGGCGTGCATGCGTTTCTCCTCCGGGCGGCCGGCCTCGGCCATGATGCGGGCGGTCTCGACAAGGCGCGGATCGGTGGCCAGGGCCGAGACCGGCAAGGGCAGGCGGCGGCGCCAGTTGGGATGCTCGTCCACCGTGCCGGGCAGGTTGGGCTGCTCGGTGCAATCGAACACATCCTCGGCCTGGACTGCAACCAGCGCCGCCGGCGTCGCGGCGAGAAAGCGGTGCACGGCCGCCGCATCGGTGCCGCCCGCCGCCGCCTGCAGCGCATCCACGGCCGCGGCACGGTCCTCGCGATGCGGCGCGGCATCGATCCCGTCGATGCCCTCGCGCCAGTCGAGTTCACGGCCCGCGCGCCACCCTTTCAGCGTCGGCAGGTCGTGGGTCGAGAAGGAGGCCAGCACCGGCGCCGGCCATGTCTCGGGCGGGCGGAAACGGCCGTCGTCGTCGCGTTCGAACATCATCACCCGGCAGCCCAGCACCCCCGAGGCGGCCAGATCGGCGCGCAGCCCCTCCGGTATGACGCCCAGATCCTCGCCCACCAGCACCGCGCCGGCACGCGCGGCTTCCAGCCGGGCGACCGCCAGCAAGGCCGCGCGCGGCATGGTGACATAGGCGCCCGGCAGGCCCGGCGGCACCCAGAAGGCGCGGGCGAAGCCGAGGATGTGGTCGATCCGGAGCATCCCGGCATGACGGAACTGCGCCCGCAGGATGCGGGCGAACGGCCGAAGCCCGCGGGCGAGCATCGCATCGGGCCGGAACGGCGCAAGCCCCCAGCTCTGCCCGCCGGGTGCGAAGGCGTCGGGCGGCGCGCCGAGCGACACCTCGCGGGCATAGAGCGCCCGATCCGCCCATGTCTCGGCCCCGTCGGGATGGGTGCCGACGGCAAGGTCGAGATAGAGCCCGTGCCGCATGCCCGCCGCGCGCGCCCGCGCCTGCGCCGCCGCAAGCTGCGTCTCGGCCACCCACTGCGCCCGGGCATGGCGGGTCACCGCCGCGGCATGCTCCGCGGCGAAGGCGGCAACGGCCGGACTTTCGGGATCGCGATACCGCTCGGGCCAGGCCGGCCAGAACGGCCCGAAGCTGTCCGACAGCGCCTGATGCAGGGCAAAGCGGTGCAGCGCCGCGCCCTCGTCCGCCCGCGATTGCCCGAAGGCCGCGGGCCCGGCATCCGCCAGCAGCCGTGCCAGCGCCGCCCGCTGCACCGGCAGTTCTGCGGCATGGTCGATCAGCGCCGCGGCCGGCCCGGCCGGCATGCCGGCCGCCACATGGCGGGTTTCCAGCCGCGCCCGATGCGACGGCGCATAGGGGCTCGCCATCGCCGGATCGCCCGGAAAGCCCGCGTGGATCGGGTTCACCCCGACGAAATCGGCCCCGGCCCGGCCCAGCGCTTCGGCCGCCGCGCCCAGCAAGGCGTAGTCGCCCAACCCCGCTGCCGCCTCCTGCCACAGCCCGTAGAGCGGCAGGGTCATCCCCCAGCCGCGCGGCGGCAGCGGCAGCCGTGCGGGCGCGGCGATCAGCGGCGCCTGCGCGCCGTCGCATTCCACCAGATGCAGCCCGCGCGGCACCGGCCCGGCGGGATCGCCCTCGCCGCCCCCCTCCAGCAGCAGCCGTGCCCCCT
>SLBI01000069.1 GCA_007126375.1 Paracoccaceae bacterium | reverse complement strand
TGCGGCCCGCGTGTCCCGAGGGGGTCACCTGTCGTCTTGCGGCGCCGGCCGATGCCCCGGCAGTGGCGGACATCGCCCGGGCGGGGTTCGCCGCCTACATGGGGCACTACCATGCCGACCCCAATCTCGACAGCGCTGCGGCAGACGCGGCCTATGTCGAGTGGGCCGAAACCAGTACAGCCCGATGCTCGCATCAAGCGCCCGTGATTGTCGCAGAACGTGAAGGGCGTATGACGGGGTTCCTGACGCTACGCAAGAATACGGTGGACGAAGTTGAGCTTGTCCTCAGTGCCGTTCATCCCCAGTTCAATGGGCGAGGTCTGTATTCCGTGATTATTCATGAGGGGCTGAAGCTGGCGCAGTCTCTCGACGCCGACCGCGTGATCACCTCCACGCAGATCGACAACCGGGCGGTCCAGCGCGTCTGGATCCGGCAGGGCTTCGTGCCGATCCGAAGCCTGCACACGCTTCACAAGTGGTTCTGATCGTCGCCGCGCGGTTGCCTCCGTTGCCTGCAGGCGTCGAGTGCCGCCCCGCGTCGGGCATAGATCTGCCAGAACGCCGTGGTGGCGCAGCGTGCGAAATCCTCTCCCATTTCCCGTCGCAGGAAGGCGCCGGCCACCCGGTCGGTGTGGCTGCCGTGTCCGACCAGGATGACATCCACATCCATCGGCAGGGGACTGTCGGGGGCGAACTCGGGCGCTGTGGCGCGCTGCCAGAGCGGAAAGCCGGGAACGGGCCGGGACTGGAGCGCAAACTCGAAGGTGATGTTGTTGTCGGCCACGATGCCCATGGCCGATATTCCCTCGATCCCTTCGAGATGCGCGATGCCCTCGGCCAGCGTCTCGTATTGCTGTGACAGCTGCCGCGGCCGGACCCGGACCACACTGACATAGTCCGCCAGCGGACCGTCCTCGATCAGGACGAGGGACCTGTGCGCCCAGCCCTGCTGGGCGCTTCCCAAGAGGTTGGCGGCATGGGGCAGCGCGAAGGCGAAGACGAGCACGGCCGTGCCGATCTGCGGAAAGCTCGCCAGCGGGTTGCGCTGCCGCCGGGCGATCTCCACGGTGACCAGGCTGAGCAGGATGAAGATCGGCAGGGCCAGTTGCCCCCCGCCGCCGCCCATCGTGGTCGCCATTCCCGTGGCCGCACCGGCCATCACGGCCCCGGCCAGCACTTGGCGCCACGGCCTCGGCGGCGGCATGAGCACCACCGCCAGCGCCGCGAGGACGAATGTCAGCGCGATCGGATGATGGAGCGGCACCTTGATCGCCCGGATCAGAAGCATGTCCGTGGGCGTATCCTCGCCCACATGCGCCATCGCATAGGCGAAGCTGGCCAGCCAGCGGGCGCCCCATGGGTCCGCCAGGATCAGCACCACCCCGCAGGACAGCAGCATCGCCACCGCACCGGTCCAGCGCGCCTGCACCGCCATGGCCAGGAAGGCGGCGGGGATCAGGATCACGAAGGTGGGTTTCGTGAGCAGCACCACCACCAGCAGCGCCCCGGCCACGGCGCCCCCCAGCACTTCGGCCATCCGGCCTTGCCCCGGCAGCAGGGCGAAAAGGCCGACGATCAGCACGATCGCAAGCCCCACGCGGTTGTAGAGGAAGGAATGCGTTGCGTAGATCCGCGTCACGGATTCGCTGACCTCGAGCGGATAGCGCGTGAACATCAGGGTGGCCAGCGTCAGCATCGCGAGCGCAACACACAGCAGCGATACCCGCCGCCAGGCCATCAGCAGCAGGGAAAGGCCGAAACCGCAGAACAGCATGAGCAGAGCGAAATCGAACGCCTGGATCTTCGGGCCGACGACTCCGAAGGCCCGTGCGGTGACCCAGGAGGTGAAGCCGCCATAGAAGTGCCCGAAATCCAGCGCTGGCGTTAGGCCCTGATACGTCCGCCATGCCGCGCCGAGGATGAAATGCGTGTCGGCGAAGTGGTCGGTTTCGTAGACGATCGGGTTCAGCATGACGACCGCAATCATGAAGGCCACGACAGCCGCCGCCGCCCACGCGCAGACAAGGCGCGCTCTGCGTGCCGGCCACTCGGCAATCATGGGCAGCACCCGGGCACTCCCGTCCCGCGGCGGCCCGGCAGGGCGGCGACGCGCACCGGCCACATGTGCAGGGAAGACAAAACCCTTGCCTCCAACCGCGGTGCCCCCGGTCGACCGTTGTCATGCCGAGCGCGTCTGAAGGAGGCGTACGGCACCGACCGCAGGACGGAGGAGCCGGGACTACGGGGCATCGACGTCCCGCCATTCCTTCGGCGTTCCGAATCCGAGAAGACGCAAGGCGGAATAGATGGTTAGGGCTGCGATCGCGATGGTGAGGAGCTGGGCAAGCGCCGGGCCGAGGGGCCCTGCGAGCAGGCTCATTGCCAGCACGGTCACGGCCAGCCCGGCACCGTATGCGGCGAGGAAGCGCGGCAGGTCGTGCCGGTGGCCGGCGGCGCTGCGAAAGCTCCAGCGGCGATTGAGCAGATAGCTCAGCGCAACGCCGAGCAGGTAGCAGGCAGCAGATACCCCGACCGGCGGCAGCCCCAAGATCACGAGCCCCAGAAACAACAGGTAGAGGGTGACGTTGGTCACCAGTCCGACCGTGATGTACCGTCCGGCCCGGACGGCTTCCGGATGCGACAGCCCCCTCATCTGCCCGCCGCGTCCGTTGTGCATTCGACGATGATGCGCGGCCTGTCCTGCACCTCGCGGAAGATGCGCCCGACATAGAAGCCATGGATGCCGAGCACGGCGAGGATGAGCCCCGAGAGGAACCACACCGACAGGATGATGCTGGTCCAGCCCGGAACCGTGAAGGCACCCGTCGCCCAGGCAACGACCAGCAGGACGGAGAAAAGCGCGGCAAACCCGCTGAAGGCAAGGCCGACAATGACACTCAGCTTGAGCGGACGGTCGGAGAAGCGGATGATGATCGCCACGGCCATGCGCACAAGACGCAGGAGGTTGTAGGAGCTTTCCCCGGCATGGCGTCCGGAGCGATCGAGCGTGAACAGCACACGGGGAAGCCCGGTCAGGGACACCATGACGGGCAGGAACACCTCCTTGTCCCTGAACTGCAGCAGCACATCCACCATCCGGCGGCTGTAGAGGCCGAAGTTGCCGATATTGTTGTCGATCCGGAAGCCGGTCAGCCAGCTCAGCGTGCGGCTGTAGGCGCGCGACGCCATCCGGCGCAGGCGCGTATCGTGCCAGGTGCCACGCTCGACGATGACGGCATCCGCCTCGGCGGCGAGCGCCCGGGCATGCAGCGCCGGAATCACGCCGGGATCATCCTGAAGATCGCAGTCCACCACCGCAACCCAATCGCCCCGCGCCGCCTCGAGGCCCGCCCAGATGGCGAGGTGCTGCCCGTGGTTCCGGGCAAGCCGCAGCCCGCGGATGCGTCCGTCACCGCGTGCGAGATAGGCGATGACCGGCCAGGGCTCGTCCGGCCCCCGATCGTCGACGAGAATGAGCTCCCAGTCGAGGCCCGCCCCCTCGAAGCCGGCACGCACGCGGCTCGCAAGCTCCACCAGACAGTCACGGCACCCATAGACCGGCGACACGACGCTGATCAGGGGAAGCGCCGTCACGAAGCCTGCTCCAGGTACTGGCGCGCCTGTTGGATGACGTGATCGATCTCGCCGCCCAGGCCGAAGAAGAGCGGCAGCCGGACCAGCCGGGCCGATATGTCGTCGGTGACGCTCAGATCGCCCGAAGCGCGGGCGAAACGCACACCGGCCGGAGAGCTGTGCAGGGGCACGTAATGGAACGGGGCGATGGTTCCCTGCTTCCGAAGATGCCCGATGAAGGCATCCCGGTCGTCGATGTCGCGCAGCAGCAGGTAGAACATGTGCCCGTTGCCCTCGCAGTCGGGCGACCAGCGGGGACGGCGCAGGCGGCCCGACGCCTCGAGGTCGGCGAAGGCATCCATGTAGCGGTCGAACATGCCCAACCTCCGGGCGGTGATCTCCTCGGCGCGCGACAGCTGGGCGTGGAGGAACGCCGTGATCAGCTCGCCCGGCAGAAAGGACGACCCGACATCGACCCATGTGTACTTGTCGACCTGCCCCCGAAGGAAGAGCGAGCGGTTGGTCCCCTTCTCGCGGATGATTTCGGCACGGGGGACCAGATCGGGCCGGTTGACCGTCAGCGCCCCGCCTTCGCCGCTGATGATGTTCTTCGTCTCATGGAAGCTGAAGGCCGCAAGATCGCCGAGGCTGCCCGCAAGACGCCCCTTGTAGCGTGACCCGAGGGCCTGCGCCGCATCCTCGACGAGCAACAGATCATGCGCCTGGGCGACCTCCGCAAGGGCATCCATGTCGGCAGGAAACCCCGCGTAATGAACGGCAAAGATGGCGCGGGTCCGCGGGCTCACAGCCGCCGCTGCCGCCGCCGGGTCGATGTTGAGCGTCTCGGGGTCGATATCGACGAAGACAGGGACAGCCCCTCTCAGAACCACCGCATTCGCCGTAGAGACGAAGGTGAAGGAGGGCATGATGACCTCGTCTCCGGCTTCGAGATCCGCCAGAATCGCAGCCATTTCGAGGGCGGCCGTGCAGGAGTGGGTCAACAGGGCTGCCTTTGTCCCGGTGAGGCGGCAGACGATTCGGTTGCACTCCCGAGTGAAGTGGCCGTCACCGGAGAGCTGTCCTCGACGGATGGCTTCGAGGATGTTGTCGATCTCATCGCCGACCAGCGAGGGACGATTGAAGGGGACTGTCCTCACGCCCGACGGACCGCTTCTCTCGACATGACCCGGCACCCTCCAATCGAGGCACAGCTTGCCCGTTGTGTCGACTGACGAGGCCATCTGGTCAAGCACCTTTCGCCGCCGAGACGAACTGGCCCCTGTTTCGGCCGGACACCTGGGCATGGCAATGGCGGCTCAGGGATATGCCTGAGCATCTGCACCTGTCCGCGATCGAGCTCATCGCCGATGGCGGCCGTCGTCGAGATGAACCGCACCCGGATGTCTGGACACTTGGTTGTGTTACGCGGCCATGGGAATGGCGTCCAGCTCGTGCTGGCGGCGCAGTGCGTCGGGGCTGACCGCACTGGTCGCAGAGTGTGACCAGCTGCTCGGCGAGCAGCTGCCCGGGCGCACCGACCGCGATGGTGCAGACACAATGGCGCTGCAACGGGAGAGCCGTGAGCGGCGGCACGCCAATAACGACTCTTAACAGGGGGTCGTCGCGACTTGCGATGATCGTGGCGATCAACTGCAGGCGCCGGTCAGGGTGCGGCGGGCGGGGATGTGCTTTCCCGCTCGATCAGTTCGACAGGCAGCACGGTGTCGGATGGCGGCGCGGCGGAGTCGGCCATCAGCGACAGGATCACCCGGGCCGCGGCTTCGCCGATCGACCAGCGCGGCTGTCGGATCGTGGTCAGCGCCGGTGTGATGTGATCGACCAGATCGATGTTGTCGAACCCCACGACCGAGACATCCTGCGGCACGCGGAAGCCGCGGCGCTGCACTTCGCCGATGAAGCCGCAAGCCATCTGGTCGCTGGCGCAGAAGACCGCGGCGGGACGGTCTTCCATGGCAATCCAGTCGCGCGCCCCCCGGCGACCGGACTCGAGCGAAAAGTCCCCCGGCAGGAACCACTCGGGACGAATCGGCAGCCCGTGCGAGGCAAGCTCCCGGCGCACCCCGTCGGCACGGGCACGGGCGAGGACATTGGCCTCGGGTCCGAGAAGATGGCCGATCCTGCGATGCCCCAGCCGAACAAGATGCGCGATGGCCAGGCCGGCCCCGGCGGCATTGTCGATCCGGATGCGCGGCGCGGCCAGTGTCTCGATCCACTCGCAAGCCATCACCAGCGGCGGGCGCAGCGGATCCGGCTGCAGGTCCTCGGCAGGCAGCAGCCCGTCGAACACGATCAACCCGTCGGCGCGGCTGCGATCGAGTGTGCGCACGATGTGGCGATCCACCCCCGGCCCCTCGGTGTCGACCACCAGCAGGTTGTAGCCTGCCGGCGCCAGAACCGCCGAGACGCCGGCAAGGATGCGCGAGAAGAACGGGTTGGCAAGGTTCGGCACCAGCGCGACCACGCTCATCGTGCGCTGCTGGCGCAGGTTCCGGGCGGCGTGGTTGA
>SLBI01000082.1 GCA_007126375.1 Paracoccaceae bacterium | reverse complement strand
TGGCGGTGATCGATCCCGGGCCGGAGGACCCGGCCCATCTGGCCGCGCTGGAGGCCGCGCTGGCGCCCGGGGAGCGGATCGCCTGGGTCCTCGTCACCCATGCGCATCGCGACCACTCCCCCCTCGCCCGGCCGCTGGCCGAACGCTGGGGCGCGCAGGTGGCGGCCTTTGGCGATGCCGGCGCCGGGCGGACCCCGGCGCTGGCGGCGCTGAGCGGGCTTGGTGGCGGCGAGGGGGTGGACAGCGGTTTCGCCCCCGACGTGACGCTCGCCGACGGCAGCACGCTGGCCGAGGGCGACTGGCAGGTCACCGCGCTCTGGACCCCGGGACATATGGGCAACCACCTGTGCTTCCTGTGGAACGACACGGCGTTTTCGGGCGATCACGTGATGGGCTGGGCGAGCAGCATCGTCTCCCCCCCGGATGGCGACATGGCCGCCTACATGGCCTCGCTCGACCGGCTGGCGGCGGCGCGGCCGCGCCGGCTGCTGCCCGGTCACGGCGCACCGGTGGAGGACCCGACCGCCCGCATCGCCGAGCTTGCCGCCCACCGACGCGGCCGCGCGGCGGCGATCCGCGCCGCGCTGACACCCGAGCCCGCCGAAATCGACGCGCTGACCCGCAGGGTCTATCACGACACGCCCGCAGCGCTGCTGCCTGCGGCCGAGCGCAACGTGCTCGCCCATCTCATCGACCTTTGCGCCCGCGGCGAGGCCACCGCCTTTGCCCCGCCCCCCCCTTCCCCGGGCACTTCGGCCCGGCCCCGCTTCGCCCGCAAGTGACCGCCGCCCGCGGCGCAAAGAGGGTCTGGACGCCACCCCGATCGCCTGCTATCCGACCCTCCGGTGGTCCGGCGTAGCTCAGCGGTAGAGCAGTTGACTGTTAATCAATTGGTCGCAGGTTCGAATCCTGCCGCCGGAGCCAGAAAAACCCGCAAGATCCGACGTTATTGACACACGGCATCGGAGGTCCGTCCGACTGTACGAGGACGTCCGAAGTCGGACGGCCATGAGCCGGGCTCGAAGTAGGAGCTGCGGCGCGTGTCGCGGAGGCGTTGGTGGGCGCCTGTGGACAGGAACGGGACGCTGCATAGCGGTATGCTGGCCCTAGCGGCGCGAACCACCAGAGGAAGGACCGGCACTCATGAAGGCAGACGAGCAAAAAGGCCATCATCCTCGGCATCCTCCGCATCCTCCGCATCCTCGATGACATCGCCAGCTCCGGCGAAGACGCGCCGATGGCCTTCATGCAGCATGTCGGCTTCGACCTCAGCGGCGTGCGCGCCCCAAGTGACTTGACCGCGGCATGGCCTGGTCACTTCCGGCTCCGGCAGGGGGGTCGCGATATTGAGCGGGCCGCCTGGCGTCGTCGAAGACCGGCCTACGCTCGAGGCCACGCCATGATGGCGTCGGCCATGCCTCGTGTTTGCGCCACCAGAACATCGCGCCATTCCGGGTCGTCCAAAGGGGAGAAAACGGTCAGCAGGCCTCGCCGCAGAAGAACCGCAGCCGCCGCATCGCAGCGCAACTCGTGCAGCGGCGACGGGGGAGCATGCCGGCGCAGCCAGAGGTCGAGCAGCAGGGCGGCGCGGATCTGCCGGCGAGGCGCAGTGCCCAGTTCGACCACCGTCCCGGACACCCGCCGGTCCGGCAGCGCCGCGCCGATGCCGGTAACGATCAGCCCGCTGTGATCGGCCAGCCCCTCCGCGCCGATGGCATTGCCTGGCCGCCGGGCCATGCAGCGCAGCAGCGCCGCCTGCGCCGGGTCCGGCGGCGTGGCAACCTGGAAGGCCAGCAGCGCAAGCGCCCCGCGCCCTGCAACGCCGGTGTGCAGGTCGAGAACCTGGACGCGCTCGCCGGGGTGGGTTTCCCGAAGGAGCAGTGCGACCAGTTCCTGCGTGGCCCAGGCCGGCGCGTCGCCGCCATAGTTCAGCCCGTCGGCTGCGTGATACTGACCGGACAGCAGGGCGTTCGTGACTGCGCGCGCGCCGTGCTGAGCGGCATGTGCGTCCAGCGCTGCGAGCAGGATGTCGGCAGTGTCCTCTTGCCAGTCGGCGACCTCGAAAACGGGGACGATACGGTCGTAGGCGGAGTTCCGCGGGCGGGGCTGGCCCTCAGGGATCATGTTCCGGTTGAGATCGATGTTGGCTTCGTCCGCCCGGCTGACCCACGAAAAACCCCATGGATTGAGCCCATGCACGACCAGGAGCCGTGGAAAGCCCCGTGGCCTCGCCGCGACGGCGTCCAGAATCCCGCACAGGATCGCGCTGCCGGCCGGCCCTTCGGGACCATGGGTGCCGCAGATCAACACCAGCGTCCCATCACCCGACCGCGGACCACGAGGCTCGACGGTCGCCCAGTCGATGCTCAGCGCCTCGCCCTCCGCGCCGCGGCGACCCGGCAGTTCCACGGCCCCGGTCCGTGCCCCTGCAGCATGCGCGGCCGCGCGGAAGCGCGCACGCGCCGCAGCATAGGTCAGAGGAAAGGGTGTCACCCCTCAGAGCCTTGCGATGCCGCGGCATCGTCCAACGCCAGATCTGCGGCGCGGTTCCGCAGGCTGCGGACGTCCACCTTGCCGGTGCCCGCAAGCGGCAACTCGTCCAGAAAATGGATGCGACGCGGGTGCTGGTAGGGAGGCGCATGCTCCAGACAGAAAGCGCGCAGCGTGGCTTCGTTCACCGCCGCACCGGACCGAAGCACGACGAAGGCATGCGGCGCCTGACCCCGGATCGCATCCTCGACCGGCACCACTGCGGCCGCCAGAACCTCCGGGTGGCGAAGCAGGGTCTCCTCGACCGCGGCGGGATAGAGATTGTTGCCGCTGACGACGAACATGTCGTCGTCGCGACCGACGAAGTAATGGAAGCCGTCGGCGTCGCGCCGGAAGACATCGCCGGTCACATACCATCCCTCTGCATCGAAACGGGCGGCGGTGCGCTCGGGGTCGCCGTGATAGCCGCGCATCACACCCGGGTTGCGGATGCAGAGCACGCCTTCGTCCTCCGTCGCGCCCCCGACGAGGCGAAGCTCGCAGTCCGGCAGCGGATACCCGACCGACAGCGGAGGTCGCGGCAGCCCGTCGGGGTGCTCGCCGAACTGCATCGGGCCGGCCTCGGTCACGCCATAGCTGATGCGCAGGTTGGCGGCGGGAAAGGCGGCGCACACCTCGTCCCAGAGGCGTCGCGAGACCGGCGCGGATCCCATGTGCACCTCCTGAATGCTGGACTGGTCGATCCTTGCAACCAGACCCGGCTCGGCAAGCAGCCGGGCCATCATGGTGGGCACCGTGTGCACCTTGCTCACGCGCCACAGACCTATCGCCTCGGCGAAGCGGCGCGGCTCGAAGCGATCCATCATCACCACGCGTCCGCCATTCAGGAAGGCGCCCTTCGAGCCGAGCATGGCGTTCTTGTGATAGAGCGGATGCGCCACGGTAATGGTAAGCGCAGGGTTTCGCGGCCGCCCCGGCGGCAGCATCTTCCCCAGCGCCCATCGCAGGTTGCCGGCGGTCAGCAGGATCCCCTTGGGCAGGCCGGTCGATCCGGAGGTGAAGGGCTGCAGGATCAACTCGTCATCGTCCAGCGCCTCGGCCCCAAGGGAGCCGGCGTCGCGGAACTCTGCCCAGCCCGGCGATCCGAAGGTCAGAATCCGGTTCGGCAGGCCGCCAAGCCGCCGGGCCTGGTCCGGATCGCACATGATCAGGTCGATGTCATGGGCCGCGACGAGGGCACGAAGCTGGTCGGTCGCCAGACGGATGTTGAGCGGCACCGGAATCGCACCGAGCTTCATCGCCCCGAAGAAGGCCTCGAACACCTCGACACGGTTGGCCGAGACGATGCCGATCCGGCTGCCACGGCCGAAGCCCGCACGCCGCAGGCCGCGGCCGAAGGCATCGGTGCCGTCCCGCATCCGGGCGTAGGAGAGTTCGACCGGACGATCGGGATCGGTGAGGTCCACCACGGCGGTGGACTCGGGCGCCTGGCCGAGATCGAAGATCGCGCCGGGATTGGCGGGGACAGGGGCCAGAACGGGCGCGCTCATCGCCAGCTCACCGCAGCAGATAGGCCGCGCGGCCGCTCGCGACCAGCCGGCCCTCGGCGTCATGCAGATGGGCCTCGGCTGTGGTGATGGTCCGGCCGAGGCGGATCACCCGTCCGGTCGCACGAACTGTCCCCGGCAGGGCCGGACGGTGGAAATCGACCCGCAGATCGATCGTCGGCGCGCCCCGGCCGATCCTGGCGGCGATGGCGAAGTCCGCGGTCAGATCGACCAGACTGGCCAGCACGCCACCATGCGCGTTCCTCTGCACCACGCCCGAGACGAACTCCTCGCGCCAGGGCATCTCGATGGTGATACTGTCCGCCGACATCTCCACCAGCTGCACGCCGAGCCACTGGTGGAAGGGCGATTTCCTGACCTTGTCGGCCAGCTCCTCGAAGCTCGGCGGGGGCGCCGCGATTCCCGTATCGGTCGACACGTTCAACTCCTTCGTTCCGCACACCCCATGCCTCGGAGCTCGGCGCCGAGATCGCCGCGCCACGGCAGCCGCGAGAATGGAAGGACCAACTTAGTATTGTCAACCATACTAAAATACGTTTAGCCTCGATCAAAGAGTCGTGTCGCAGACTGCCGTGCAGACTACTGCAACGACGGACGGCCCGGAGGCAGCCGGCACGGCTGCCTCGAACACAGGGCTGAATCAAGTTCTTCATCCAGGGAGGGAAGCATGATCGCGGAAAGATGGCGCAAGGTCATTGGCGCGGGGATCGGCCTTTGGGCCGGCCTCTGCATCTTGGTATCGCCGATTGCCGCCGCCGCCGACACACCACAGCCGGGCGGCACCTTGCGGGTCGTCTTCGGCGTCGAGACGCAGACCCTCTTCGCCCCGGGCGGCGGCGGCGGGAATCCGCTGCTGGTTTCGACCAAGATCCTCGAACGGCTGGTCCGGCTGGAGGATGACCTCTCGATCAGCGGCCAGCTCGCGGAAAGCTGGAGCGTGTCCGACGACAGCCGGACCTACAGCTTCGCGCTGCGCCCGAACGCCTCCTGGCACGACGGCACGCCCTTCACCGCCGAGGATGTGGTCTTCAACGCGATGGAGCATTGGCGGGCCTTTGCCGGCAATCCGGCCCTGCGCAGCATCGAGAGCGCCGAGGCGACCGGCCCCCACAGCGTCGACATCACCTTCGCCGCGCCGGTGCCGGAGTTCCTTGTCCTCGCCTCGCTGGGCGGGACCGAGACGCAGGTGATCCCGCGGCACCTCTACGAGGGCACGGACCTGCGCGAGAACCCGCTCAACAACACCCCTGTGGGCACCGGCCCCTTCCGCTATGTCGAATGGGTGCGCGGCTCGCATGTCGAACTCGCCCGCAACGACGCCTACTGGGAGGAAGGTCTGCCCTATCTCGACCGGATCTTCATTCGCTACCTGCAGGAACCCTCGGCTCGTGCCAACGCATTCGAGGTCGGCGAGGTGGAACTCGGCGTCGGCTCGCCCTTTCCGCCGGCGGACATGACCCGCTTTGCCGGCACCGGCCGCCATGACGTGACCGAACGCGGCGGGTTGCAGGAATTCATGGTCATGGAGATGAACACCCGCAACCCGATCCTCGCGGACAGGCGGGTACGGCAGGCCATCGCCCATGCGCTGGACCGCCAGTTCGTGGTGGACGTGCTGATGAACGGTTTCGGCCGCAAGGCGATGGGGCCGGTCTCGGACGTCTTCACGCGCTACTTCAACCCCGATCTTCCGGCCTATGACCACGACCCGGATCGCGCGCGCGCCCTGCTCGACGAGGCGGGCCATCCCCAGCAGGGCAACGCGCCGCGCTTCTCGCTGCGCCTGGTGATCGGGCCCTGGTATCCCGAGAACACGCGCATGGGCTCCTATGTCCAGCAGGCGCTCGAGGAGGTCGGCATCGCGGTCGAGGTGGTCACGCCCGACCGTGGCGGCGCCATCGCGCAGATCTATCGCGAGTACGCCTTCGACCTGTCGATCAGCAACAACGTATCCTATGTCGATCCGCTGATGCGCAGCGTGATGCTCTACACCACCGACAACATCACCGGCACGCCGTTCCGCAACGCCTCGGGCTACAGCA
>SLBI01000146.1 GCA_007126375.1 Paracoccaceae bacterium | reverse complement strand
GAGGCGCAGCGCGGCGGATCTCCATCGTGTAGGTCATCTCTTCGGCCGGGTGCCAGTTGAGCGAGGTGATCACCACCCCCTGCCGCGTCACGTAGCGGCGCAGCAACCGCAGGGCCCAGGCCCCCTCCGGCCGGCCAAGCTCCGCGGCGATGCCCGCAGGCATCGGAAGGGCGCTGATCTCCTGCACGGTCAGTTCCACCGGTGCCGCCTCGACCCGCTCCAGCAGGTGAAAGATCGGCCCCTTCAGAACGCGGATCTGCGGCAGCAGCGGCACGAACCGCTCGGGCACAAAGGACTGGACGTAGCAGATCGGCGTCCCCCCCGGGGCGGTGGAGCGCAACCCGTCCAGACGCAGCCATGCCTCGCCCTCGCCCCCCCCAACCGTTTCGGCGAGGGTGCTGTCGAGCGTCACGTGCGCTTCGCGGGCAATTGCGAAATGGGTATCCTGCGCGACCTGAAAGAGTTCCTCCAGCGAGCCCACCGAAAGCGTGTAATTCGATCGCGGCCGATCGCTCACCACCCGCGTGCCGACGCCTTGGCGACGCTCGACATAGCCGCGTTCATGCAGCCAGCGCAGCGCCTCGCGGATGGTGAAGCGGCTGGTGTCGAATTCCCGCGCGAGCTCGATCTCGGTCGGCATCAGGCTGCCCTGCGTATAGTCCCCGCGCGCCAGCCGCTCCTCCAGCTCTCCGCGGATACGGACATGCAGGGGTCTTGCATCAACGTCCTTCACCTCTTCACCCCCATAACAACACGATCCGGGACATGCCCGGCGCACGACCGCCTGCGCCCACCCGGCGGATGGCAGCGCATCGGCCCTGTCGCAGTATGGACAAATTGACGCGCGGAACCATAAGGAAATCGCAAGCTTTCTTAGGCGGAGGTTAACCGGTGGACGCGAGACATCGTTCGGCCTACGGGCCGCGGGCGCGGTTGGGGCTGATCGTCCCGCCGACGAACACCGTCAACGAGGCCGAATGGGCCCGCATGATGCCCGAAGGGGTGACCTTCCACACGCACCGGATGCCGCTTCACGCCGACACGGCCTCGGCGGCGGGCCGCTCGGCGCTGATGGCGGATCTCGATTCGGCCTGTGCCATGCTGGGCCGATGCGGCCCCGACGTGATCGCCTATGCCTGCACCGCAGGGTCGATGGCAACCCCGGCCGAGGCACTGCCCGAAGCGGTCAGCGCCCGCGCCGGGCGGCCGGTGATCAGCACCGCGGCCGCCATCGTCGCCGCACTGCGCGCGCTGGGCGTGCGGCGGCTCTCGGTCGCCACCCCCTATGCGCAGGCGCTGAACGATCATGAGGCGCATTTTCTCGCAGAGCATGGTTTCGAGGTGACCCGGCTGCTCGGCCTCGGCATCGGCGCCGACGGGCCGCAGGATTTCGTCCGCATCGCGCAGACACCGCTCGCGGCCGTGGCGGCGCATGCCCGCGCGGCCTTCGCGCCGGGGTCGGGGGCGCTGCTCATCACCTGCACCGACTTTCCCGCGCTGCCGTTGATCGAGACGCTGGAAGCGGAGCTGGGCGTGCCTGTGATCACCTCGAATCAGGCCACGCTCTGGGCCGCGCTGCGCCGCGCGGGCGTGGCCGAAGCCGCCGCCGGGGCGGGACGGCTTCTGCAGGCCGGCTGACCTGCCCGTTGTCTCGAAGCTTGACGGACCCTCGTGCCGGCCCGGTCAAAGTGTCTGTGGACAGCCGGCATTGTCTGGACATATGCTCCACGCGAAGGTCGCCATCAGAGCGGCCGGTGCCGACGCAGGCGCTGCCGGGACGACGAGTTGCGGCATCCTGCATCACCAAGGCCCCAGCACTCGGCGCCCGCGGGCGCCGACAACAGCACCGACAGAGAGGAACCGCCCGATGATCCCTTCCCTGACGACAAACGCATTGCATCGTCTTTCACTGGCGCTGGCCGCGGCGACGCTCATTCCAGGCGCGGCACTGGCGCAGGTGGTGACGCTAGGCTCCACCACCGCCGGCGCCACCGGCCAGATGGGCCGGGCGATCGCCGCCACGGTCAGCGAACTGGCGCCGCTGAACATGCGCCCGCAGGAGATGGCGAACACGGCCGACTACATGCCGCTGGTGAATGCCGGCGAGATCGACTTCGGCATCTCGAACGTCGTGCAGCTCTGGTTCGCCAGCCAGGGAACCGGCATGTCCGCGGGGCAGCCCGGGCCCGACCTGCGCGTCGTCGCCGTGCTGCAACCGTTCCGCGCCGGGCTACAGGTGCGCGACGACGGCGACATCGCCACGATGCAGGACGTGCGCGGCAAGCGCGTTCCCGCCTTTCCGGACGGCAGCCTCGGCGATCACGTGATGCGCGCCTTTCTCGCCAATGGCGGCCTCGGTTATGACGATGTGGTGGGCGTGCCGGTGCCGAACTTCCCACGCATGTGGGACAGCTTCCGCGAGGGCTCGACCGACGTCACCATCGACGTGCCCGGCAGCGCCAATTCGCGCGAACTCGACGCCGCGCTGGGGGGCATCCGCTTCCTGAGCTTCAACGAGTCGCCCGAGATCCTCGCGGCGATGCGCGAGTGGCTGCCGCAGACCTTCCTCGTCGAGATCGGGCCGGACTCGGGCCTTCCCGGCTTTTTCGAGCCGACGATGATCAACGCCTATGCCTATACCTTCTTTGCCAATGCCGGCGTGTCAGAGGACCGGGTCTATGAGGTGACCAAGGCGATGTGGGACGGCGAAGAGGCTCTGCTCGGCTCCGGTCCGATCTGGGCGGGGCTCGATCGCACCGGCTATGCCACGGACATCGACGTGCCATTCCACCCCGGCGCGATCCGTTTCTACCGCGAGGCGGGCATCTGGCAGGAGTGACGCGCCGACGGCGGGCGCTGCCGTGACCGGGCGGGCACAGGGCGCACCGGAGCGCGTGGCACGGGGGCTCGTCGTCCCCGCGCTCTGCGCCTTCGTCGCGCTTGCCGCGTTGTTCTGGGGCCTCGGCGGGCCGGTGCGGCTGGGCATCCAGCTTTATGCCGAGCAGCTTCTGGTGTCGGTGCTGGCCGCCACGCTCGCCGTCTGCTTCCTGACCCGGCGCGTCCGGCGCAACGCCCCCGCCTCGGCGCCGATCCCCTTCCTCGACCATCTGCTGGCGGCGGCGGCACTCGGCTGGGGCGGGTATCTCGCCTGGGTCTATCCCGAACTGGCCACCAATGTCTTCTTCCGCCCGACCGAGGCGCTGATCGTCTCGACCATCGGCCTCGTGCTGCTGATGGAGGGGCTGCGCCGCGCGGTGGGCTGGGCACTTCTCGTCATCCTGCTGATGGCGGCGGGCTATGCGCTGACCGCGGGCAGCTGGTCGGGCGTGTTCGAAGGCCGCTCGATCTCGCCCCAGCGGGTGGTCAGCTTTCTGGTTCTCGACAGCGCCGGCATGGCAGGGGCAGCGCTCTACATCGCCGTGGTGATCGTGATCCCCTTCGTGCTGCTGGCCCAGCTGCTGCTCGGCACCGGCGGCTCGGCCTTCTTCTCGGATATCTCGGCGGCGCTGATGGGCCGCTATCGCGGCGGCGCGGGCAAGATCGCCATTCTCGGCTCGGCGCTGATGGGGACCGTATCGGGCTCGGCGGTCTCGAATGTCGCCTCGACCGGCGGCATCACCATCCCGCTGATGAAGGACTCTGGCTACCGGCCGCAGACCGCGGGCGCGATCGAGGCCACCGCCTCGACCGGTGGCCAGCTGATGCCGCCGGTGATGGGTGCCGCGGCCTTCCTGATGGCCGAGAACCTGCAGGTGCCGTATTCGCAGGTGGTCCTGGCCTCGATCATCCCCTCGGTGCTCTTCTTCTTCTCGGTCTTCGTCTTCGCCGATCTCGAGGCCGGCCGGCGCGGCATCGCCCGGCTGTCGCCGCAGAACATCCCGGCGCTGCTCGGCGTGATGCTGCGCGGCTGGTTCCTGACGCTGCCCTTCGTGGTGCTGGTGGTCGGCCTCTTCGCCTGGTCGCTGCGACCCGAGACGGCGGCGATCCATGCCGTGGGCACTCTGTTCCTGATCGGACTCGTGCGCCGTTACGACGGCGGGCGCATCGGGATCGGCACGGCCTGGCGGGTGCTTGTGCAGACCGGTCAGGCCGCGGTGGAGATCGTGATCATCTGTGCCGCGGCAGGCATGATCATCGGCATCGTCGGCCTGTCTGGGCTCAGCTTCGGGCTCAGCTTCTTCCTCGTGCAGATGGGCCAGGAAAGCCTGCTGCTGCTGCTGATCATCACCGCGGTGGTCTGTATCGTGCTGGGGATGGGTCTGCCGACGGTGGGCGTCTATCTGCTGCTTGCCACGCTGGCTGCGCCGCCGCTGGTGCAGCTCGGCCTCTCGCCGATGGCGGCGCATATGTTCGTGATGTATTTCGGCATGCTGTCGATGATCACGCCACCGGTGGCCATCGCCGCCTTCGTTGCCGCCAATATGGCCGGGGCCGAGCCGATTCGAACCGCGATCGAGGCGGTGCGGGTGGGCTGGCCCGCCTTCGTCGTGCCGTTCCTGTTCGCTGCCTCGCCCAGCCTGCTGATGATGGGAACGCCGGTGGGGAACGCCATGGCCGCCGTGTCCGCCTGCGTAGGGGTGGCGCTGCTTACGGCATCGATCGCCGGCTTCGCCGCCGGGCCGCTCGCCCTGCCGCTGCGGCTGGCGATGGTGGTGCCGGGAGTGCTGCTGCTGCTGCCGCCGGAACTGCTGCCGTTCGCGCCGCTGGTCTATCTGCTGGCCGCCGCGGCCGGGGCCGGGCTGTGGTGGCTCAGCCGTCCGCGCGCGCAGCGGCTGGGCCGCGCTCAGGGCATGTAGCCGCCCCCGTTGATCCACAGGCACTGGCCGGTGATGTAGCGACTGTCTCCGGACAGAAGGAAACTGATCGGACCGACCACATCCTCCGCCTCGGCCAGCCGTCCCAGCGGGATCGCCGACACATAGGCCGAAAGGTCCAGCGCCGGTGCGTCCGCCTCGTCGGACCGGCCCGTGCCGCCGCGCAAAAAAGCCGTGTCCACCGCGCCGGGGCAGACTGCGTTGACCCGCACCTTCGGCGCAGCTTCCAGTGCCAGCGTGCGGGTCAAGGCGATGATCCCGGCCTTGGCGATGGCGTAGGGGCCGTATCCCGGCCGGATGTTCTGCGCGAGGCCCGAGGCGGTGTTGACGAAGCTCGCCCCGTTGCCGCGTTCCAGCAGCGGCATCGCCTGCTGCGCCGCCAGAAGCGCGCCGCGCAGATTGCCCTGCATCACCTCGTCGAAGACCGCGGGCGTCGTCTCCGACAGCGACGCGCGCGCCGAGGCGAAGCCGGCCAGGTTGACGAAACCGTCGAGTGCCGGGAAATGCTCTGCCAGCCGCGTGAACCCGGCCTGCGTGCTGCGCGCATCGGCAAGATCGAGCGGGATCGCCGGTATGCCGGACGGCGCCGGATGGCGCTCCAGCGACGCCGGCAGGTCCAGCACGGCAAGCGCCGCGCCCTCCTCCGCCAACCGCGCCACCAGTGCCCGGCCGATACCGCCCGCGCCCCCCAGAACCGCAATCCGTCGTGCCACTGGCCCTTGCCCCGCGGTGCATTTGTCCTGACATTCAGTCTTGCCCCAGCCGTGGCAGGGCCGCAAGATGCCCCCAGAGGCAAGAGGGACGGCATGACACCGGGCGTGCATCGGATGAAACTGGGCGCAATGGAGGTGATCGCGCTGAGCGACGGCCATCTCGACTTCGCCCCGGAGAACCTGCGCTTCGATCCGGAGGCGGCGCGGGCGCTGCTGGTCGGCAGCACTGCCGGCTATCCGCCGCGGATCGGCGTCAACTGCTTCGTCCTCCGCACCGCGGGGCGCTGCGCGCTGGTCGATACCGGGGCGGGCGACAGCATGGGGGCAAGCCTCGGCGCATTGCCCGGACGGCTCGCCGCGGCCGGCATCGACCAGGGCGAGATCGACACCGTGCTGCTGACGCACATCCATCCCGACCATTCCAACGGGCTGGCCACCGCCAAGGGGGCCGCCCGCTTTGCCGGTGCAGAACTGGTGGTGCATGCCGACGACATCGCCTTCTGGTGCGACCCGGCGAAGCAGGCCGAGGGGCCGGAGCCGCTGCAACAGCGCCGGGCCATGGCAGTCCGCCAGACCGGTGCCTACGCGGACCGTCTGCGCCCCTTCGCCGCCGAGGCCGAGGTCTTTCCCGGCGTCACCGCCCTTCCCCATCCCGGGCACACGCCGGGCCACAGCGGCTATCTGCTGGCGTCCGAGGGAGAAACCCTCATGATCTGGGGCGACACGGTACATATCGCCGCGGTGCAGGTTCCGCATCCCGAGGCGACGGTCGCCTTCGACATCGACCCGCAGGCCGCGGTGGCGTCACGGCGCCGGATGTTCGACCGCGTGGCCACCGACGGGCTGGCGGTGCTGGGCATGCACCTCGGCTTTCCGGGCCTCGCCCGGCTGGAGCGGTCGGGCGACGGCTACCGGCTGGTCGCGGGGTAGGATCAATCCATCGGACGGCGCTTGCGGATCAGCTGGCTGATCGACACCGCCACGACCAGACCGCCGCCGTAGAACAGGTTCTGCACGAAGCTGGGCACGCCGAGGAAGTTGAGCCCCATGATGCCGGTGGAAAGGAAGAACACCGCCACGAAGGCCCCCGGCGCATTGAACCGGCCGGGATAGAGCGTGGTCGAGCCCAGGAAGGCGGCCGCGAAGGCCGGCAGCAGGAAGGCCAGCGCCGAGGATGGATCCGCCGCCCCGCGCATGCCCGTGTAGATCACGCCGGCAAGGGCGGCGATCGTGCCGCTTGCGATCAGCGCCCCGGCCCGCACCTGCACCACATTCACGCCCGAAAGCCGCGCCACCTCTCGGCCGCGGCCGACGAACAGCAGCCGGCGCCCCAGCGCGGTGTGCTGGAACACATACCAGATCACCGCCGTCAGCGTCACCGCATACCAGAAACTGAGCGGTATCCCCAGAAACCGGGTCAGGATCACCGCGCGCACGAGATCCATCGACACGCCCGAGATCGGGCCCGAGTTCGACACCCACAGGATCACGCCGTTCAGGAAATACCCGGTCCCCAGCGTCACGATCAGCGAATGGATGCCGAACCACAGGATGAACAGGGCATTGATCGCGCCGATCACCGCGCCGACGACCAGCGCCATCAGGATCGCCTGCTCGATCCCCCATCCCATGCGCACGTTCCAGTAGGCGATCAGCATGGAGCTGAGCCCCATCGTGCTGGCCACCGACAGGTCGAAGTCACCCGTCGTCAGCGGAATGATCAGCCCCAGCGTCAGCACCACGATCATCGCGGTGGAGCCGAACATGGTTGCATAGCTGTTCCAGGCGAACATCTGGTCCGGTCGATACCAGCCCAGCAGCAGGATCAGCAGACCCCAGGCGACCAACAGGCCGTAACGCTCCGCATATTCGGTCACCGGGGTGCGGGAAACGGGTGGCGCCAGCCGGCCCTCGAAGGCGCGCAGACGGTGTTCCAGCGCAGCGATCCGGGCCTCGTAGGTCTCGATTTGCGAGTTGCTCATGAGCCCTCCGGTACTCAGGCGGCAGCAGGCAGGGTGGTGGAGCGAAAGCAGGCCTCGGCGATGCTGTCCTTGCTCAGCGCAGCGCCGGTCAACTCGGTCACCACCCGACCGCGGGCAAACACCAGCACGCGGTGGCAAAGCTGCGCGAGCTGTTCGTAATCGGTCGAGCCGATCAGGATAGCGGTGCCGCCCTGCGCCGCACGGTCGAGCGCATCCCAGATGTCCTGGCGCGCGCCGACATCCACGCCCTGCGTCGGTTCGTCCAGCAGCATCAGGCGAGGTTCAAGCTGCAACCATTTGGCCAGCAATGCCTTCTGCGCATTCCCGCCGGACAGCGCCGCGAGCGGCATGGCCGGCGCATTGGGCTTCACACCCAACTCCGCCCCAAGCCGCGCGGCATGGGCGCTGATGTCTCGATCCAGCAGGCCGAATGCCCGCTTCAGTCGCGTCAGGACCGGCAGGCCGACGTTCTCGCCCACCGGCAGCGAACCGACCCCGGCCGCACCCAGCCGATCGGCCGGCAGATAGACGATGCCGCGCGCCAGCGCCTCGGGCGGCTCCATCGCTGCCGCCGGCAGGCCGCGACCGGCAAGACGCAGCCGGCCCGCCGTGGCGCGGCGCGCCCCGTAAAGCAGGGCGGGCACCGCGTCATACCCCGCGCCGATCAGCCCGGTGAGGCCGAGGATTTCCCCCGGGCGCAGGTGCAGCGACACCGGGCCGGGCAGGCCGGGCCCCGACAGCGCCTCGACCTCGACCAGCGGCTGGTCCGCGCCTTCCAGCCGCTTGCCTGCACCGCCATAGGCCGCCAGCGACCGCCCGACGATGCGCTCGACGAAGGCATCATGCGAGGTTTCTGCCGTTACCACCGTGTCGATCAGCCTGCCATCACGCAGGATGGTGGCGCGGTCGGTGATCTCGCGCACCTCGTCGACATCATGGCTGACGAAGACGACGCTGGCGCCTTCCTCAACGCAGGCGCGCACGAGAGAAAACAGCTGATCCACCCCGGCGCGCGGCAGGAAGGGGGTGGGTTCGTCCAGCACCAGCACGCCAGGTTCGGCCGAGGCGCCGCGCAGATCCTCCACCGCGCGCACGATGGCCAGCAGCGCCTGCTGCACCGGCGACAGCCGCGCCACCTCGGCTCGTGGATCGAGAGCGAGGCCGTAGCGGGCAAACACCTCGGCCGCGCGCGTATGCTCGGTACGCCAGTCGATCCGCCACGCGTGCCGCGTCGCCAGATCGCCCAGCCGCAGGTTCTCGGTCACGCTCAGCGAAGGGATGAGCCCCAGATGCTGATGGACGAAGGCAAGCCCCAGCGCGCGCACCGACGCGCCGGGGATCGGCAGCGGCACCGACCGGCCGTAAAGCCGGATCTCCGCCCCCGGCTCGGGGCTGTGGAACCCCGCGAGCACCTTGATCAGCGTGGACTTGCCCGAACCGTTCGAGCCGAGCAGCCCGTGCACCTCGCCGCGCCGCACCGACAGCGCCACGTCGTCCAGCGCCAGCGCCTCGCCGAACCGTTTCGATAGCCCGGTGATGTGAAGCGCCGGCGCCTCGGTCATGTCACTCGACGCCCCAAAGCGCCTTGAAGCCGGCGATGTGGCTGTCGCCATAGCCATCGTTGTAGGAGGCCGGGACACCCGCGGTTTCCACGTTTTCCTTGCTGAAGATATAGGCCGGCGTGTTCAGCGTGCCGACCGGATCCAGCCCGCAGAGAAGCCGCATGTTGGCATCGACGCCGGCATAGCCGACCCAGCCCAGGCTTTCGCCCACGATCATCTCGACGATGTCGCCCTCGCGCAGCATGTCCAACACGAAGGGCGTGCCGTTGAAGCTGACGATCTTCGCGTTCGATCCCGCGATCTGGATCGCGGGGGCAATGAACTGGCTCATCGAGTCGTAGACCGGCAGGACATAGTTGATCGAGGGATCGGCCAGCAGTGCGTTCTGCACGGCGGGCTGCATCTGCGTCGCCCAGTCGTTGAAGGGCACGTTGATGTAGCTGGTGGTGCAGTCCGGGCAGTTGTCGCGCAGATAGCCGATGATGGCGTCGCGCAGCGGCGCGGTGGGCGTGATCTCGTCCGGCCCCAGCACCAGCGCGTTGACCTGCCCGTCGGTCTGCACCATCGCCCAGGCGGCCATGATCTCGCCCATGGTCACGTAGTCGGTGTTGGCGGCGCCATCCATGAACTCCGGCACTTCCTGCGTGGTGGCGTCCCAGTTGTGGGTGGAGGTGACGAGCACGCCGGCCTCGCGCGCCTCCATGATCTGCGGTACGAGGAACTCCGGCGGCAGACCACCCTGCAGGTCGATCAGGCTGAACCCCTCGGCGACGGCGGTATTGATGCCCTGAACCCACTGGCTGGGATCGAGTTGGGTCTCCCAGTCGCGGATCCGGAAACCGACATGGCCGGCGGCCTCCAGCATCCCCTGGCTGATCGCCACGTTGAACGGGTTGGCGCTGCTCAGCCCGATCACGAAGATCGACTGGTCGGCCATGCAGGCGCGGGCGTCGAAGGCCGGCCCCGGCGGCGTGAATTCGGGAAGCTGGCTGTATCTTTCCAGGAGCGCGCGCGCGGCATCGAGATCGGCGAGCGCAGGCGTGGCGCAGAGCGCCGCGGCAGCGGCGGTGAGAGCGAGTTTCTTCATTTCCGGTCTCCCTGTTGCAGTGTCGTGAGGTAGTCCGCCGCCTCGTCGCTGGTGACGAGGTCGGCGTATTTCGCCGACATGTCGAAGAGATTGGCGCGGTGCGGTTCCTCGGCCCGGTCGCCGACCGCATCCTCGACCACCAGCGTCACGAAACCGTGGCTCATCGCATCGACGCAGGTGGCACGCACGCAGCCCGAAGTGGTGAGCCCGGTGATCAGCACCGTGTCCACCCCCAGCGCCGTCAGCATGGCCGCGAGCGAGGTGCCGAAGAAGGCCGAGGGGTATTGCTTGGTCACCATCGGTTCGTCCGGGCGCCGCTCCAGCCCCGCGACCAGATCACCCAGCGGGTTGCCCCGCTCCATCACCCGCAAGGGCGGCGCCTTGCGGAAGAACACCCCGCCATCGACACCGCCCGGCAGATAGCGCACCTCGGTGAAGATCACCGGCCGGCCGGCCCGGCGCGCCGCCGCCAGCAGGCGTGCGGCATTGTCGCGGGCCGTCACGCAGCCCTGGCCACCGAACAGCGGCGAGCCGGGCTCGAAGTAGGCCCGCGCGAAATCGACGAGCAGCAGCGCCGGGCGTTGCCCCCAGACCTGCCGCGCGTGATAGCCCGCGCGGGCGTAGTTCTGCCCGAGGCTCTCGATCACTCGGCGGCCCTCGCATGGGCGGAGAACACCGGTTCGTGCGGCGGGGCGAAGCCGGTTTCGCGCTCGCAGCGGGCCTTGAGTTCCGCCAGCGACTCGAAGCCGCGGTCGAACAGTTTCGTTTCGCCCCGCTTCGCCGCCATCTCTGTCCGCAGCCGCTCGGTCGCGGCCTCGTCCACCTTGCCGTCCGCGATCACCACACCGTAGCGCCGTGCGCCTTCCGCGGTGACGAGTCCGCGCTCGACATCGGCCAGCACCTTCTCGGCCGGCCGCTTCAGCGGGTCGCCCCAGCCGCCTCCGCCCCAGGTGTTGAAGTGCAGGATGTCGCCCGGCTCCACCCGGATGCGGTCGCATTTCGAGGGGATGTTCTCGCGCGTGCCGTCCCTGCGCTCCAGCGTCTTGGTCGAGCGCATGCCCGGTTCGCCGCCGTTCACGCCCCATGGATAGGTCAGCCATCGGTCGTCATGGATCGAAACCTCACCACCTTCCATCAGTTCATAGGCGATGGTGATGCCGTTGCCGCCCCGGTGCAGCCCCGCCCCGCCCGAATCCGGAATGGTGGCATAGGTGCGGATGCGCAGCGGGAAATACGCCTCCAGGAACTCGTTGGGAACGTTGGTGAAGGCCGGCCACATCGAATGGCCGTCCGGCCCGTCGCCCACCGGGCGGCCGGGGACGCCGCCGAAGCCGATCTGGAAGAGCTGGAACCACTGCCCGTCCTTGCCGAAGCCCGAATACATGAAGTGGGGCGAGTCCGAGAAGCCGGCCGCGTTCAGCGCATCGGGCGCCCCCTGGCCCAAGAGGCCGCCCATCAGATCGAAGATCCGGCCCAGCATGTGCGTCCGGCAGGACAGGGCGGCAGGCTTTTTCGGTTTCAGGATGCAGCCCTCGGGGATGCGCACCTCCACCAGATCATAGAAGCCGTCGTTGAACAGGATCTGCGGGTCGAAGAGGTTGATGGTGAAGGCGCCGAAGAACATCTTGAACATCTCCTCGTTCAACAGGAAGTTGATCGAGGAGAGCGACTGCGGGTCTGATCCGGCAAAGTCGAAGACCGCCACGTCGCCTTCGCGCCACAGCGTGCAGGCGATCTTGAAGGGGCCGTTGCCCTGGCCGTCGTCGTCGATCCAGTCCTCGAAGCGGCTCGCCTTGTCACGGCCCTCGGGGATGAACATCTTGATGATCGCACCCATCGCCAGCTTGTTGCGATCCAGCATGTCCTGCATCGCCGAGATGTAGGTCTCCACCCCGAAGCGGGTGATGTTCTCGCGCACCCGGCGTTCGGCAATCCGCAGGGCGGCGACGATGGCCAGGAAATCCGACCTGTTCCACTCAGGCATCCGGGTATTGGCGAGCAGGAGTGCCATCAGCTCCTCGTTGAGCTGGCCCTTGCGGTAGATCTTCGACGGCGGGATGATGAGCCCCTCCTCGTAGATCATCTTGGCATCGGTGGGCAGCGAGCCGGGCACCTTTCCGCCCACGTCGGTCATGTGGCCGAACATCGCAGCCCAGCTGACCAGCCGCCCCTCGTGAAAGATCGGCATCATGCACAGCCAGTCGTTGAGGTGGCTCACCGCCCCGTCGCAGGCATAGGGGTCGTTGGTCAGGAAGATGTCGCCGTCCTCGATCGTGCCCTCATAGCCTTGCATGAAGCCATAGAGAAACGAGCCGAACTGCCCCACCACCATCTTGCCCTGCTCGTTGGCGATCATGGGAAATGCGTCATGCTGCTCGCGGATGCCGGGCGACATCGCGGTGCGGAACAGCACCGCATCCATCTCGGCACGCGCGTTGCGCAGCGCGTTCTCGACGATGTCGAGGGTGATCGGGTCCACCTTGACCCGGGCAAAGGGTGTCGGGTCGCTCTGGATGATCTTGGCTGGCATGTCCGGTCCCCCTCAGCGCGCTTTCTCGTGGCCTTCCGGCCAGATCAGGATGTTGCCGACCTTGTCGACGGCGCCGACATGGCCGGGCAGGATCAGCGCGGTCGAATCCATTTCGGTCACGATGGCCGGGCCGTGGATGCGGTTGCCGGCCTGCAGCTTGGCACGGTCATAGATGAGCGCCGGGTGCCAGCGGCCCTCGAAAAAGAGTCGTGTATCGTGCACCACCGCACCCGAGGCATCCGGGCCTGCCGTGCCATAATCCTTGCCGATGAAGGGTTTTTCGGCCCCCTGCACCACCGCGCGCAGCCCCACCAGCTCGTGCGGAGCATCCAGCGCGAAGGTGAAGAGCTGCTCGTGCTCGGCATCGAAGCGCCGCTTCACGCCGCCGAGCCCCTCGCGGGCGAAGTCCTCCGGGCTGAGGTCGATGGTCAGCTTCATCCCCTGACCCTGATAGCGGATGTCGATCTGATAGAGCGTCTCCTGCTCGGGCCGCGGCACCCCCTCGGCCTCCAGCGTCCCGGCCGCCCGCGCCGCAAGATCGCGCAGCATCCCGCCGATCTCGCTGTCCGAGGTGGCAGCGGTGGTGGTCACATGGGTCTGGCTGGCCTCGTTGCGCAGCCGCGTGGTGGCGTCGCCATACGCACACAGCACGCCGGGCCCGGGCGGGACGATGCAGGGCCAGGCCCCGATCAGCCGGGCCAGCGCATTGGCATGCAGCGGACCGGCGCCGCCGAAGCCGATCAGCGCGAAATCGCGCGGATCGTAGCCCTGCTCGACCGACACCAGCCGCAGCGCACCGCACATGTTCTCGTTGACGATGGCGATGATGCCCTCGGCGGCTTCCTCCGGCGACTTGCCCAGCGCGTCGGCAACGGTCTGCACCGCCTTGGCCGCCAGATCGCGCCGGATCGTCATGTCGCCGCCCAGCTTCGCATCCGACGGCAGATAGCCCAGTACCACATTGGCATCCGTCACGGTCGGCGTCTCGCCGCCCTTGTCATAGGCCGCCGGACCGGGAACCGCTCCGGCCGATTGCGGCCCCACCCGCAGCGCCTTCGTCAGCTCCGGCACATAGGCGATGGAGCCGCCGCCGGCGCCGACCGTGCGCACGTCGATGGACGGCGCGCGCACCGTCACGTCCCCCACCCGCGTCTCGCGCCGGGTCCGTGCGATCCCGTTCTCGATCAGCGCCACATCGGTCGAGGTGCCGCCCATGTCGAACGTCAGCAGATTCGAGAACCCTGCATTCTTGGCGATCCACTTCGCCCCGGAAACGCCGCCCGCCGGGCCCGACATCAACAGGTTCACCGGCTGGTCCATCGCCGCCTGCGCCGAGGCAAGCCCGCCGTCCGAGCGAAGGATCTGCAGGTTCACCTCGCCCATCTTGGCCTTCAGTTCGCGCTGCAGGCTGGCGACGTATTTGGCCACGACGGGGCGGACATAGCTGTTCACCACCGTCGTCTCGGTGCGTTCGTACTCGTACATCTCCGGCATGGTGGCGTGGCTGGTCGAGACCGGGATGCCCGGCATCACCTCGGCCGCGATGGCCGCGATCCGGTCCTCGTGCACGCCCGAGACATAGCCGTTGAACAGGCTGATCGTCAGCGCCTCGATCCCGCGCGCCGCAAGCGCCTGAAGATCGCGCCGCAGCGCCGCCTCGTTGAGCGGCACCAGCACGTTGCCCTTCGCGTCGATGCGTTCCTCGGCCTCGATGGTGTCCTCCAGCCGCGCCAGCGGCAGCGACTTGTTCCAGATAACCCAGCCGCCGAGCCCCCCGGGCACATAGGACCGCGCGATCTGCAACGTGTCGCGATAGCCCTTGGTGGTCACCAGCCCCACCCGCGCGCCCGAGCCTGTCAGCACCGTATTGGTGGCCACCGTGGTGCCGTGCATCACCTCCGAGATGTCCGACGGCCGCACGCCGGCCTCGCGGCAGATCTTCTCGATGCCGTTGAGCACGCCCACCGCACTGTCCTCGGGGGTCGAGGGCACCTTTGCCAGCCACACCTGCCCCCGGCCCGCGTCCAGCAGGATCAGGTCGGTGAATGTGCCCCCCACATCCACCCCCAGCCGCAGCCCGGCGCCAGAGGCACGACGAACTGCGGGCGCCGGGGTGGTCCCCTCCATCCGCGCCAGCCGAGCCTCGATATCCGCGAGCCGCGACTCGTAGGTGCGGATCAATTCCTCGGTGCTGCTCATGCCACGCTCCCCATTCCTTTTCTGGTTACCTGCGCCCCAGAACCCGATCCAGCAGCCCGCGCGGGGCCGCCGCCCTGCCTGCCGTGTCCAGCGCCGTCTCCGACAGCGAGAACAACCGGTCCAGCAGACGCGCCTGCCCGTCCAGCGCCGCGCTATTTTCCCTCAACCCGTCTTCCAGCCGCGCCGCCTCGGCCTGCGCCGCCGCCAGCGCCGCGCCACTGCGCTCGGCAAGCGCCATGGCGCGTTCGGCGGCCGCCTGCATGGCCTCGGCGCGCGCCGCCGCACCTTCGGCCGCGTCCAGCGCGCCGTCGGTCACCGCCCGAAGCCGTTGCACCTCATCGGCCTGGGCCTCGGCCGCGGCCACCGCCCGATCGAGTGCATCGGCCTGTGCGGCGACGAGCCCGGCCAGGCGATCGCGCTCGGCCTCGGACGCCGCCCGCTCGGCGGCGAGTTCCTCGATCTCGTCGAACAACGCCTCGATCAGCGCCTCGGGCGCGGCCGGGCGGTCGCCCGTGGCCGCCGCCATGTCGGCCGGCGCCGACGACAGATCTGCCCGCCAGCGCCCCTCGTTGTCACGCCGGGCCGGGACCACGCCGCGGGCGATCGCCTCTCGCAGCCTCAGCCGGCTGACCCCCAGCCGCGCCGCCGCCTCGGACAGCGGCAGGAAACCATCGCTGCCGCCCGCCCCCATCGTCAGGCGATCCCCCGCGCACGCCAGTCGGCGAGCGTGTCGGGCGCGATGCCGAGCAGACCCTGAAGCACCTCATCGGTGTGCTCGCCCAGTTCGGGGCCGGCATGGCGCACCGCGCCGGGGGTCTCGGAAAGGCGCGGCGCCACGTTCTGCATCTTAAGCATGCCGAAGGCCGGGTGCGGCACCTCGACGATGGCCTCGCGAGCCCGGAAATGTGCATCTTCCAGCATGTCCGGCGCGGTGTAGATCAGCCCGCAGGGCACGCCGTTCTCGCTCAGCAGCGCCTCGAGCGGCTCCAGGGCCACGGTTCGCGTCCAGTCGTTGATCAGTGCGTCGAGTTCCGCCTGATGCGCACCGCGGGCGGCATGGGTGGCGTAGCGCGCATCCTCGGCCAGTTCCGGACGCCCCATCGCCGCCGCCAGCCGGCGGAATACCGTGTCCTGGTTCGCCGCGATCAGCAGCAGCTTGCCGTCGGCAGTGTCATAGACGTTCGAGGGCGCGACATTTGGCAGGATCGGCCCGGTGCGCTCACGCACATAACCCGCGGCGTGGTATTCGGTGATCAGGCTCTCCATCATCGCCAGCACCGCCTCGTAGATGGCGCTGTCCACCACCTGGCCGCGCCCCGTGCGTTCGCGCGCATGCACCGCCATCATCGCGCCGAGGCAGGCATAGGTCGCCGCCAGTTCGTCACCGATGGAAATCCCCATCCGGGAGGGCGCAGTCGAGGGATCGCCCACCACATAGCGCAGCCCGCCCATCGCCTCGCCGATGGCGCCGTAACCGGCACGCTTCGCATAGGGGCCGGTCTGGCCGAAGCCGGTGACGCGGACCATCACCAGCCGCGGGTTGATCTGCGACAGCGTCTCGTACCCGAGATTCCAGCGCTCCATCGTGCCTGGGCGGAAGTTCTCGATCAGGATGTCGGACTGCGCCACCAGATCGCGCACCGCCTGCTGGCCCTCCGGCGTGCGCAGATTCAGCGTCAGTGACTTCTTGTTGCGCGCGACCACCGGCCACCAAAGCGACTTGCCATGCGGCTTCTCACGCCCCCACTGCCGCATCGGATCGCCTTCGCCCGGCTGCTCGATCTTGATCACCTCGGCGCCGAAATCAGCCAGAAGCTGGCCGCAGAACGGCCCCGCCAGAAGCTGCCCCATCTCGATCACCCGCAGATCGGTCAGCGGACCCTGACGCGCCCCGTCCCCCTCGCCGACTGCCGCGGCCGTCGCGTCCTGCATGCTGTTCCCCCCAAGCGCAAGCGTCACGCATCTTTCCTGCGTCCTGCGACGCCGAGTCGCGTCTTTCTTGCGCCAAAGGATACATTGATGTATCCAAAAGAAAAGCCCCGGGAGGAAAAATCATGCTGCAAATGCCCGAATCCGTCGAGATCGTCGAGGTTTCGCCCCGGGACGGTATACAGAATGATCCCAAGATCCTCGGCGTGGATACAAAGCTGGCGCTGATCGATCACGCGATCGCGGCCGGCGTGCGCCGGCTGGAGGTCACCAGCTTCGTCAATCCCAGGCGCGTGCCGCAGATGGCGGACGCTGCCGAGCTGGCTGCGCGACTGCCGCGCGGGCGGGCGCGGTTCATCGGGCTCGCGCTGAACGCCAAGGGGTTCGAGCGCGCCGCCGCCGCGGGGCTCGACGAGGTGAATTTCGTCACCGTCGCCACCGACAGCTTCTGCCGCCGCAATCAGGGCGCAGACACCTTCGAGAACCTGAAGGTATGGGCCGAGGTCGCCGCCGCCGCCCGCGGCCGCATCGCCGCGGGAATCACCGTCGGTGCCGCCTTCGGCTGCCCGTTCGAGGGCGAGGTGCCCCTGTCCCGCCTGCTGGGCGTGATCGAGGCGGCGATGGCGCATGACCCGTTCGAACTCGCGCTGGCCGATACCATCGGCGTCGCCACCCCCCGCGACGTGGCCGAGCGGGTCGCGGCGGTGCGGACAGAGTTTCCCGGGGTGCGGCTGCGGCTGCATCTGCACAACACCCGCAACACCGGAATCGCCAATGCCTGGGCCGGGCTGATGGCCGGCGTTCGCGTCTTCGACGCCTCGCTGGGCGGGGTCGGCGGCTGCCCCTTCGCCCCCCGCGCCACCGGCAACATCGCCACCGAGGACCTCGTCTATCTGTTCGAGCGCGCGGGCGTGGCCACCGCGATCGATCTCGCCGCCGCCATCGAGGCCGCCGCCTGGCTGGAGGCCGAACTGGGCCATCCGGTACCGGGCATGGTGATGAAGGCCGGTGGCTTTCCGGCCCCCGCGGCAGCAGCCTGATGCGCGACGGCGCCGAAGAGCGTCCGGCCAGCGCGGCCGACGGCGCCTATCGCGCCCTGCGCGACGATATCCTCGCGGGCCGGCTGCCCGCCGATGCGCGGCTGACCGAAATGACCATCGCCGAGCGTCTGGGCATCTCGCGCACGCCGGTGCGCGAGGCGGTGAAACGGCTGATCATCGAAGGCTTCCTGACCCGCGAGCCGGGACAGGGGCTACGCGTCACCGTGCTGGAGCCCGACGAGGTGCAGCAGATCTTCCGCATCCGCCTGATGCTGGAAAGCTATGCCGCCCGCCGTGCCGCCGAATTCGCGAGCCCCGCCGAGATCGCCGAGTTGCAGGCCCTGGCCGACCGGATGACCGGCCACACCCCGCCACGCAGCGACACGGATTACGCTGCCATCTCCGAGGCCAATGCCGCCTTCCACCGGCTCGTCATGCTGGCGGCCCGCTCGCCGCGGCTGGGGGCGATGCTGTCGCTCGCGGTCAACCTGGGCCTCGTGCTGCGCACCTACCGGATGTATTCGGAACGCGACCTGATACGCCAGTCGCGCCACCACCACGATATCGCCGAGGCGATCGCCGCGCGTGAACCCGGCTGGGCCGAAGCGGCCATGACCGCCCATATCGAAGCCGCTGCCGCCGTCGCCCGCCGCAACGGCGCCCACGCGGAATGAAGCCGGCGCGGGGATACGTGCGTTCCCGGGCCGAACTCAACTGCCGCGGGCGAGCGCGGCGATGCCGGTGCGGGCCATCTCGACCAGCCCGAGCGGGCGCATCAGTTCGGCGAAGGCATCGATTTTCTGTGTCGAGCCGGTGATCTCGAAGACGAAGCTTTCCAGCGTCGAATCGACCACATTGGCGCGGAACACATCGGCCAGCCGCAGCGCCTCGACCCGGGCGTCGCCCTTGCCCTTCACCTTGAAGAGCGCCAGTTCCCGCTCGACCGCGGCGCCCTCGACCGTCAGGTCGTGGACCTCGTGGACGGGGACCATGCGCGCCAGTTGCGCCTTGATCTGCTCGATCACCTGCGGCGTGCCGGTGGTGACGATGGTTATGCGGCTCCGGTGCCCGGTGTGGTCGGTCTCGGCCACCGTCAGGCTCTCGATGTTGTAGCCGCGCCCCGAGAAGAGCCCGATGACGCGCGCCAGCACGCCGGGTTCGTTGTCGACCACCAGGGCGAGGGTGTGGGTCTCCTGCACCTCGGAGAAGCTGGCCCTCAGATCATAGGCCGAGTGCTGCGAGGTGCCTTTCTGGATGTTCAGGGGGGACATGGTTGACTCCGGGTTTATTGGCTCAAGCCAAAGGCGATGCGACAACCCTGGCATTCTAGCAGTTGGCTTGACGCAACACATATCGCGCCAATGAATAGGGAGGCGACTTGCAGCGCCGTTAGCCCTGCTTGCTTCTTTGAAAGAGGAGGGAAAACCTCTTGCTCGACAAACGTCTTCGCGCTGTCAACATCCTGCGGTGGCTGCATATCCAAGAATTTGAACATGTTCTCATTGGTCCTGAGGAACTCGTCGTCAATCGAGAATAACTTCACCCCGGCCCCGAAGCTCACTGAGAACAACAATAGCGCTAAACAAATTAGATAGATAGCGGTGGATGATTGGGTTTGTGGGATTTGAGTGATCGTGAAACCAATGCTCGCACCTGCAGACGCTAGAAGGAACTGAAGGCGCTTCTCGGCGACGCGCCTTCTTTCTTGCCAAAGATGAAAGCGTGCTTCGGTCAAATTCGCCCCGGCTACACCAGCACCCCGCCCTCGGCACCGATCACGCCCTGGGTCTCGGCCTCGCCCAGCAGCATCTCGTTGTGGGGCTTGCCGGAGGGGATCATCGGGTAGCAGTTCTCGTGCTTCTCCACGAG
>SLBI01000038.1 GCA_007126375.1 Paracoccaceae bacterium | reverse complement strand
GCCTCGCGCTGGCCGATCCGGCGGCCGACTGGCCGGCCTGCCTGCTCGCACTCGACGCCATCGTGCTGACGGCCTCGACGGCGACGGAGCGGCGCATCCCGATCGACGCCTTCCTGATCGACGCCTATGAGACGGCGCTGGAGCCCGGCGAGCTGATCGTCGCGGTCGAGATTCCGCTGCCGCAGCCCGCGGGGTGGGGCAGCGCCAAGATCGCTCGCAAACGCGGCGCCTTCGCCGACTCGCTGGCCTTTGCCGCACTCGGGGCGACTGACGGCAAGGCCCGCGTCGCCCTCGGCGGCACGGCGTCGCGTGCTCGGCTGATGACGCGGACCGCAGCGGTGCTGGATGCGTCGCCCGACGCCGGCGAGGCGGTGCTGCACGCCGCCATCGAGGCCGATCTCGATGCCCTCGACGATGACGGCGGCGCCTATCGGCGGCGCTGCCATCGCCATACCCTGCTGACGGCGATTGCGGAGGCGCGCCAGTGACCGAACTCGGGCTGACCATCAACGGCGAGCAGGTGCGTCTCGCGATCGAGCCGCGAACGAGCCTGTCGGACCTGATCCGCGACCGTCTGGATCTGACAGGCACGCATGTCGGCTGCGACCACGGCGCCTGCGGCGCCTGCACGGTGCTGCTCGACGGTGTGCCGGTGCGCTCGTGCATCGTGCTTGCGGCGCGGTGCGACGGCCACGCGGTCACCACCATAGAGGGCACCCGGGGCGATCCGTTCATGGCAGTGCTGCGCCGCCATTTCCACGAGAGCCATGCCGTGCAGTGCGGGTTCTGCACGCCGGGGATGCTGTTCATGGCCGCCGACATCCTGCGCCGCCACCCCGAGCCGACCGAGGCGACGATCCGCGAACAGCTCAGCGGTCAGATCTGTCGCTGCACCGGTTATGCGGGCATCGTGGCCGCCATCCTCGCTTGCGCCGCCGAACTCGGGCAGACCGCCGGCGAGGGCTGAGCCCCCCGCCCTGCGCACAGCCCGTCAGCCCTTGACCGCCTCGGGGCCCAGATCCGGACGTGCCTGCAGGGCCGCCCCGGCAAAGTGCGCCTGTACTTCGGCAATGCCCTCGGCCAGACACCCGCCGGGGGCAAAGCCCAGCTCCTGCATCGTCCGCGCCACCTCGCGCAGTTCTTCCGCGCGGCGGCGCCCGTGCCGATCCAGCCGCTCGAAGAAATACTCCGACAGCACGGGCAGATCGAAACCGGGAAAGCTCCGCACCAGCGACGCGAAGACCCGCGGCGCGCAGCCTGCCTCGCCGGCTGCGACGAGGGTCTGCACGGTGATCGCCTCCAGACCCTTCACGAACATGCTGCGCAGCATCTTGACGACCGCGGCCTGCCCCGGATCGGGGCCCAGCGCCTCGAACCGAAAGCCATGGAGGTCCAGGAACCTCTGCGCCGGCCCCTCCAGATCGCCGGCCACCAGGACCGGGGTGCGGTGGCCGTTGGGATGGACCGGAGCCATGACCGCCATGTCCACATAGGCCCCGCCAGCGCCGCGCACGGTCGCCGCGTTGGCCAGCTTGACCCCGGTGCTGACCGAGTTGACGTCGAAGAGCACATGCGGCCCGAGGGGGGCGGCATAGGCGGGCATCAACGCCTCTTGCGCCGCGCCAGCGGTCACGGCCGAGACGACGATGTCCGCGCCCTCGACGGCCTCCCGGGCGCTGTGATGCAGGACCACGTCGCGGGCGGCTGCGGCCTCGGCCAGCGCGGCGGCCCCGGCGCCATCGATCAGGATGTCATAGGCACGGAAGCGCAGCGGCGCCGTGTCGGCGCGCAGGCTGTCGACAAAGGCGCGGGCGGCCTCGCCGAAGCCGATGAAGGCGACGGTCGTCGGTGTCTCGGGCATGGCGTCCTCGCTGGCTCGGGTCAGGGCGCGGTCAGATGCGCGCGCAGGAAGGCCTCGCTGCGGGCGTGGGCCAGGTTGGCGCAGTCGGGCCGGTGGTTGGGCCGGGCGTCGTTGGCAAAGCCGTGCCCCGCCTCGTAGAGGTGAACGATCATGTCGGGCAGGGCGGCGCGGGCGGCCGCCAGCATCTCGGGCGGGACATGGTCATCATGGGTGGCGAAATGCCCCATCACCGGCGTCCGCAGCGGCCGGTCGAGGTAATCCGGCAAGCGCGTGCCGTAGAAGCTGACGGCGCAGGCGATGTCCAGCGTCTGCGCCGCCCGGATCGCGAGCCCCCCGCCCCAGCAGAAGCCGAGCACCGCCACCTTGCCACTCTGCGCGGCCAGCGCCTGCACCGCAGCGGCGGTGTCGCGCATGCAGCCCTCGACATCGGCCGCGCGCATCAGTTCGCGCCCGGCCTCGGGGGTGTCGAAGGGGATGACGGCGTCGCGGCGCTGCCGGTCGAAGAGCGCCGGGATCGCGACGTCGAGGCCCAGCGCGGCATAGCGTGCCCCGACGGAGCGGAGCTGTCCGGTGACGCCGAAGACCTCCTGCAAAAGCACCAGCCCGCCGATCCGCGGCCCGCGCGCCGGCACCCGCCAGCAGGCGAGGTCATGCCCGTCGGCCGCCCTCAGCGATTCGAACATGGCGAGCATCCCTGCGCGCGACGCCGCGCCGGGGCGGGCCCGGGGGCAGGGCGCGGCTCAGGCACCGGTCCCGCCGGCGGGTTTCGCCCCGGCCGTCTTCTCGGAGGTGCCGGTGCTGAGGAAGGCGCCGCGCCCGCTGGCGATCAGCCGGCCCTCGGCGTCGAACACCTCGGCGTGGCTGCTGGCCACGGTCCGGCCGAACTTGACCACCTTGCCGCGGACCGTCAGGTCGCCCTTGCGGGCCACGCGGTGATAGTCGATCACGAGGTCGATGGTCAGGACCGGCCCGCCCATCCGCCGGATCAGCGCGAAATTCGCGGCAAAGTCGATCAGCGCCGCGTGGATCCCGCCCTGGGTCTGGCTCACCACGGGGTTGGCCACCCATTCCGGCCGCCATGTCGCCGTCGCCTCGATCGAGTCCTCGTCCAGCGCGACCACCTTCAGCCCTACCCAGCTCAGGAACGGGCTGCGGTCGACGATGCCCTGCACATGGGCGACCGTGATGCCGGTGTCGTCACTCGCCATTCGCCTGCACCTTCTGCTGTTGCTCGGCCTTGATCCGCCGCGCCTCGGCCTCGAGCCGGCGGCGGTCGATCTTGCCGACATTGGTCATGGGCAGGGCCTCGAGGAAGATGACCTTGCGCGGGTGCTGATAGGGCGGCGCGTTGCGCAGCACATGCTGCTTCACGTCGTCCTCGGTCAGGGTCGCGCCCACGCGCCGGACCACGAAGGCATAGGGCACCGCATGCTTGATCTCGTCCGGGGCCGGTACCACGATGGCCTGCTCGACGTCCTCGTGCCGCTCGATCACCAGCTCGACCTCGGCGGGATAGACGTTGTGTCCGCTGGTGGTGAACATGTCGTCCGACCGGCCGACGAAATAGTACCAGCCGGTCGCGTCGCGCCGCATCACGTCGCCGGTGTTGAACCAGCCTTCGGCATCGTAGCGCTTGGCCATCTCGGCGGGGTTGTTGAGATAGCCGTTCATCATGCCCAGCCCGCGGACATGCAGCACGCCGAAGTCGTCGGACTCGCCGCCGACCAGCCGCAGCTCGTTGCCCGCGATCGGAAAGCCGATCGAGTGGCGCGGCCGGTCCGCCCCCTCGGGATGGTTGCCGAAGAGTGCGGCGCTGGTCTCGGTGATGCCGAAGATCAGGTTGATCCGCGCCCGCGGAAACAGCTCCGACACCGAGTCGATGAGCTGGTCCGAGGCCGGCGCGCCGCCCATCGTGGCCAGCCGCACGAAGGAATAGTCGTTGCCCTGCAACAGGTCGCGCTGTTGCAGGATCATGGCGTAGATCGTCGGCACCCCCGAGACCACCGTCGGGCGATAGCGGTTCATCGCCCCGACATAGGCGCGCACCTCGAACTTGCGCAACAGGATGATGGTCGAGCCGCCCCACAGCGCGCATTTGATCGAGTTCATCGCATGCTTGTGGTAAAGCGGTGAGGCGACGATGATCGCGTCCTCGGGTGAGAAATCCCGGTCCTCGGAGATGGTCTTCGCCACCCAGCTGTGCGCCCGGTGCGACAGCAGCGCCGCCTTCGGCCGGCCGGTCGAGCCCGAGGTGAAGGCCACGAAGGCGACCGAGTCGTGCTCGGGCACGAAGGGCTTGAACGGCCCGGGGTCGGAAAACCGCGCGAGGCTGTCGTCGCCGTCGCCGTCGACCAGCACCGTCTCGGTGCCCTCGGGAAGGTTCGCGCGCAGCTCCGCCTCGCAGAAGACCAGCTTGACCACCGTCTGCTCGACGATCCAGGCGATGGTGTCGGCCGGCTGCAGGATGCCCATCATCACCGGCGCCACGCCCGCCCGCATCGCCCCGTAGAAGACCACGAGGAATTCCAGCCGGTTCGAGCAGTAGACGCCGACCCGGTCGCCCGGGGTCAGGCCCCGCGCCACCAGCGCCCGCGCCACCGCATCGCAGGCGGCGTGGAACTCTGGATAGCTGACACGCCGCGGCGTGTCGGGATCGGACAGGTCGATGACCGCGATTTGCCCCGCGTCCCGAAACCGGCTGCCGATCGTGCCCAGATTGACGATGCTTCCGCTCATGGAACGATGATCACCTTGCCGAAGACCTTGCGGTCCCTCAGAAGCCCCACCCCCTCGGCCGCCCGGTCCAGCGGCAGCCGCGCGTCGATCACCGGCGCCACGCGGCCTGAGGCCACGAAGTCGAGACACGCCACGATGTCTTCGGGCACATAGGCCCGGCTGCCGATGATCTCGGTCTCGCGGTGCCACAGGAAGCGCACGTCGATCTCGCACATGTGCCCGGCGGTCGAGCCGCAGGTCAGGATGCGGCCGCCCACGGCCATGCTGCGCTGGGTCTGCACCCAGGTGTCGCCGCCGGTGAAGTTGATGGCCACGTCCACCCCGGTCTTGCCAGTCGCCTTCCAGACCTCGCGCGAGAATTCGGGGTGCGCGACATAGTCGATCACGTGGTCGGCCCCGAGCTCGCGCAGCTGGCGGCCCTTTTCCTCGCTAGAGGTGCAAGCGAAGACCTCGCAGCCGGTCAGCTTGGCGAACTGCACGCAGGACACGCCGACCCCGCCGCTGGCGCCGAGGATGAGCACCTTCTCGCCGGCCGCGAGCCGGCCGCGGGTGAACAGCATCCGGTGCGAGGTTCCATAAGCGATTGGCAGCGCCGCGGCATCCTCGAAGCTGACGCCCTCGGGCATCTCGATGAGCTGGCGCTGGTCCACGGCGATGAATTCGCACAGCCCGCCGTTGCCGTGTTCGCCCAGCACCCCGCCGCCCGGAAACCGCGGGAACAGCACGACATGCTTGCCGACCCAGCTGTCCGGGACACTCTCGCCGACGGCTCGGACGATCCCGGCGATGTCGCCGCCCGGGATGCGCGGCATCTTCGTGGGCAGGTCCGGCATGCCCTGAAGCACGAAGACATCCATATAGTTCAGGCCGCAGGCCCTGATCTCGACCAGGGCCTGTCCGTCGGCCGGCTCCGGCGTCGGCCAGTCCTCGAGCTTGAGCTTGTCGAGGCCGCCATGCGCGCGCAGGGCAACGGCCCGCATCGTTTCAGGAGTGTTCATGGCCCTCACTTCATCCGCTGACGGCATGAGGATAGGTCGCCCGATTACCCATGGCAAATTGATTGAATGGAGATATTGACAGTCTGCGGTGAATAATGGGGTCGGGAGAGTTCCGACGGCGGGCGTGCGGCGGCCGGCCCACTTCCCGGGCGACGCTGCCGCAGGGTTTGGTGCGGGCGTGCTTCGGGGACGCGGCTGTGGCGAAGATCGCGGACGATGTGAGCCCCTTCCGGAGTTGCCGCCATGGAAGGCGGAAGGCCGGCGTGTCGGGTCGCGCGCGGGCCCACCCCGCCCGGACCCCGTTCGGGCTTCGGAGAAGGTTCACCTCGCCAAGCGGGCCGATCCAGCCCGGCGGTCCGCTCGCGCGCGCAAGGACGACGAGCTGCGCCCCGAGATCAAACGCGTCGCGCACCTGAACCGCTGCGCAGATCGCCCATTGCTCCGTCAGCCCGACAGCGCCAAGTTCAACAAGGGACCCTGGTCTCAGCCGGATGAGCATCGGGGGTCATCGCACTTCTCCGAGCGGCTCGAGGATCAGGTCCTGGGTGACCATGACGCGGACGGGGAAGCCCGGGCGGATGGTCAGGGTCGGGGGGACGGCGAG
>SLBI01000130.1 GCA_007126375.1 Paracoccaceae bacterium | reverse complement strand
TCGAACACGAGGCGGTCGTGGGCCACGGTCAGCTTCAGGGCGATACGCGCCCGCGCCCCGGCGGTCTCGCCGTCGAGGAAATCTTCGGCGCTGTAATCGCCGGGTGGAAGCCGGCCAATGGCGGCCTCGAACCGGCGGCGCGTGAACCCCAGATAGGCGTCGATGGCCGCAAGCGTGTCGTCGCCGTAGCGGGCGAACAGCGCCTCCACCCCGCGAACGCCGGTGACATTGGCGGCGAACTGGGCATTCAGGTCGCCGAGGCGCTCGTCGGGGGTACGCGAGTTCAGCAGGATGATGTCCACGACCTCGCGGATCGGGGTGCCTTCGGCCATGATGCGGACCGGCGGCAGGCGCAGACCCTCCTGGAAGATCGAGCGGCAGACCGCGGCCTCGCTGCCCGGCACCATCCCCCCCACATCGGCGTGATGCGCGATGTTGGCGACATAGGCCACGACTCGGCCGCCGCGGAACACCGGAGCGATGACGTTGATGTCGGGCAGGTGCGAACCACCCCCGGTATAGGGGTCATTCGCCACGAACATGTCGCCGGGACGGATCTGGTCCTCGCCATAGCGCGCCCGCACCGCATCGACGGCGCCGATCATCGAACCGAGGTGGATCGGAACGCGCTGGGCCTGCGCGATCACCCGTCCTGCGGCATCGAAGAGCGCGGTCGAGCAGTCCGCCCGCTCCTTGATGTTGGGCGAAAACGATGTCCGGATCAGGGTCGCGCCCATCTCTTCGGCCACCGAAAGCAGGTGGTGCGACACCACTTCTGCGGTGATCGCGTCGATGCGGGTCGCACTCATGGGGCAGCTCCCTCCTCGGCAGGTTCGGGTAGGGTGATGAGCAGGTTGCCTGTCGCGTCCAGCCGCATCCGCGCGTCGGGCGGGATCACGGTCGTGGCATCCATCTGTTCGATCACGGCCGGTCCGACAAGGTCGGCCCCGAGCGGCATCAGGTCGCGCCGATAGACGGCGGTCTCGACGAAACCGGGGCCGGGAAACCAAGTGCGGCGATGGCCGGCAAGGGCCTCCTCCAGCGCGCCGGTCACGGACGCGGGTCGCTGACCGGCCGGCGGATCGCGCAGGACGCCGACGCTGAGTCGGAGGTTCACGACCTCGACCGGCCGGTCCCGCATGCAATAGCCATAGGCCGCCTCGTGTGCGGCGTGGAACTGTTCAACCAGCCCGGCGAGGATGCCAGCGTCCAGTCGCGCGGCGGGCAGATCGGCGCCAAGCTCGAAATTCTGGCCGAAATAGCGCATGTCGGCGGCCCATCCGAAGCTGGCCGTCGCCCCGGGCTGTGCTTCGGTCTGCAGCCAGCTCTGCCCGAGCGCCTCCAGACGTTCGAGGCCGGTGTTCAGCGAGGCGACCGATTCCGCCTCGGCGATGTCGAGGCAGGTCAGGCTGAAGTCGCCCCGGAGGTCGGCATGCAGGAGCCCGAGGGCAGAGAGGATGCCCGGCCGCGCAGGTACCAGAACGTCCCGGATGCCGGTGATCCGCGCCACGTCGCAGGCGTGCAGCGGACCGGCCCCGCCGAAGGGCACCAGGGTGAAGCGGCGCGGATCCTCACCCTGCTCGACCGAGATGACCCGCACCGCGCCCATCATGTTGACGTTCACGATTTCCAGAATCCCGGCCGCGGTCGCAACCGGGTCGAGGCCGAGCCGGTCGCAGAGATGCTCTTCGATGGCCTGCCGCGCCCGATCGGGAAACACCGGCATCCGACCGTCCAGCAGGGCTTCGGGGTTGAGCCGGCCAAGCAGCATGTTGGCATCGGTGACCGTGGGCCGCGCGCCGCCACGGCCGTAGCAGGCCGGCCCCGGCATCGCCCCGGCGCTCTGCGGGCCGACCTTGAGAAGGCCGCCGGGGTCGATCCAGGCGAGGCTGCCCCCTCCGGCACCGATCGTGTGCAGATCGAGGGTCCGGGTGCGGACCGGAAAGCCGCCCATCTCGCGCACCGACTTGCGCCCCGGCACCCCGTTGCGGATCAGGGCCACGTCGGTCGAGGTGCCGCCCATGTCGAAGGTCACGAGGTTGGCGACGCCGCTCTCACGGCCCAGCGCGGTTGCGCCGATAACACCGCCCGCCGGCCCCGAGAAGAACGTGTTCACCGGCATGCGCCGCACGGTCCCGGGAGAGACCGCCCCACCGTTCGACTGCATGATCTGAGGGGCGCCTGGAACTCCAAGCCGGGCGACGCCTTCCTCGAACCGTTCGAGGTAGCGGTCGATCACCGGCAGCAGGCTGGCATTCACTGCGGTGGTGGCAAACCGCTCGTATTCGCGGAACTCCGCCAGAACCTCGGCCGAAGTGCAGAGATAGGCGTCTGGCCACACTGAACGCACGAGCTCGGCCGCGCGCCGCTCATGTTCCGGGTTGGCATAGGCGTGAAGAAAGCAGATGGCCACCGCCTCGCACCCGCCCGAGCGCAGCCGTTCGGCGGCGGCCAGCACCGCCGCCTCGTCGAGCGCGGTGACGACCTCCCCGCCGGGCGAAAGCCGCTCGTTCACCTCGAGCCGCATGTCCCGGGCGACGGGTGGCGTCGGCTTGGGCACATCGAGGTTGAAGAACCGCGGGCGACGCTGTCGTGCCAGTTCGATCACGTCGCCGAAGCCGGCGGTCGTGATCATGCCGGCGCGCGCCCAGGCCCCCTGGAGCACCGCGTTCGTCGCAAGCGTCGTGCCGTGGCAGAGGAAGGCCACCTCGCCGGCCGGCAACCCGGCCATGTCGAGCAGCTCTTCCAGGCCGCGAAGGATCCCGACCGAAGCGTCGTCCGGCGTGGTGGGAACCTTGTGAAACCAGTACGTCCCGTCGGCGGTCGAGACCAGCGCAAGGTCCGTGAATGTTCCTCCGGTGTCCACACCGATCCAGACAAGCGACATGCAGCGGTCTCCCGAGTCCTTGGTCGAATACTGTATACAGGATGCAGCATTGGCGTCCGGAGTGCAAGGTGCTCCCGCATTGAGGTCGTCCTCGTCAGGTGGCCGTGATGCGATGGGCCAGCGCGACCATGTCGTCTGCGGTCGAGAAGAGATGCGCCTCCATCCGGGCGGCGGCGGCATCGGGGTCGCCGGTCTGCAGCGCCTCGACGATCTCGCGGTGATCGGTCTGTATGCGTTCGAGGTGCGAGAGGTATTCAGCCGTGGTTTCGCTCTGATGCGCCGCCACCATCAGCGACGAGCGCGCGAAGATGATCAGCCGGCCGAGATCGAGCAGGAAGCGTTCCAGAAACGGGTTGCTTGACGCCCCAGTGATGATCTTGTGGAAGCGGGTGTTCAGCTCGAACACCTCGTGAAAGTCGTCCCGGTCGATCGCCGCCTGTGCCGTGTCGACGATCCCGAAGAGCTCGGCATGATCGGAAGGTCCGAGGAACTGCACGGCGTCCCGGGTTGCGAGCCCTTCGAGAGCGGCGCGGCACCGGTAGAGATCGCGCAGGTTCCCCTCGTTCATCCGGCGCACTTCGCTGCCGCCGCGGTCGCGCTGTACGAGGATGCCGTCCTGGTGCAGCTTGCGCATGGCCTCGCGCACCGGAGTCCGGCTCACGTTCAGCTTCTTTGACCATTCGAGGTCGCTCAGCCGGGTACCATGGGTGACCTCGCCCGAGAGGATCCGATCCCAGAGGATTTCATAGACCTGATCGAACAACGGATCGGTGCGGTTGACGCCCGTCATGCGCGGATCCCCCCACAAGTTTCTGCCCCAATGCCCCTCGCCCTGCGCCGGCACCTCGGCCAGCAGTCGCCAAGCCGAACCCGGGACAGGGTCGCTCCGGCCCGCCCGCATCACCGTCAGAGAGACAGGGGCCGACGGTATTTGTCCGCAATCGTTGCTGGGTCAACCATGCCCCCTGCCAGCATGACGTGCCAGTAGCCGATGTCGGCCATATTGATGATTGTGTTCTCGAGGCTGCGCAAGAGAAGCTCCCCCTCGCCGGAATGGGCGCTGGCAATGTGGGCGACCTCTTCGGGCAGCCCGACCAGAAGGCACAGATGGGCACCATAGGTGGAATGCCGCATCGGCGGCAGCCCAGCCCGGCGCGGATGCGCCGTCCAGCGGGCGCGGTTCTCGGTATCGTATTCCCAGGGCTTGCCGACGTCATGGCAGAGGCCGCCGGCGACCACGATGTCCCGGTCGATGCCGAGCCCCGGGTTCGAAGCCATGAACTCGTCGGCAATGGCCATGGCCAGCCGCGTGACGCCCCGGATGTGGTCGGTCTGCGTGCCCTTCACCAGCACCATGCGGCCCGGGGTTCCGGAGGGCGGCACCTCCCGGATGGCCCCAAAGCTGCTGTTTGCCAGCGCGACGGCCCAGGCCTCGACGCAGAGCCTGCGCAGTCGCGCATCGGCGATCTCGGCGAGTTCGGGTAGCTCTTCGGCAACCTGCTCGCGCAGGGCGTCGGTAACGCGCGCTGTCATCGTCTCCACGCTATCCGGACACATGCTCCTGCTCTCCGCTGCCGTCCTCGCACGCCTCGCATCCCGTCGATGCCCGGCAGACGCCGTTGTCCGTCGACATGGGCTGCCAGTTCTGAGGGGCGCGAAGGATTTATCTCGTCCGCGCTCTTGTGTATACAGCATACGCCATGCAATCAATAACTCCTGTTGCGGCTCTGGCGCGGCCGCTGCCGGCAGCCGCCCGGGCAGAACCGGGCCGTCGCCGCCGAGGGGGAACTACGAAGCTCTCCGGCGCCCCGCGGTGACGGGAGCGGCGATCGAAACGGCTAGAGGGGAGCGGATGGCCGGACCGTCCACGGAAAGCTGCGACCTTGTAATCGTGGGGGGAGGCCTCGCCGGTCTGGTGGCGGGCGTCCGTGCGCTGGAACTCGGCCTGAGGGCCGTGATCCTCGAGAAGGGCGAAGGGGAGCGCTATCCCTGCAACTCCCGCCAGTCGGGCGGGATCTTCCATATCGCCTTCCACGACCCCTTCCGCACGCCCGCCGAACTGTCCGAACTGATCCTGCGCCTCACCGACGGCTTCGCGCGCCGCGACCTGGCCGAGGCACTGGCCGCCACGGGCTCGCGGCTGATCGCCTGGATGCAGGCGCATGGGGCAAAGTTCATGCGTTTCAACCAGCTCGAAGGCTATCGCTGGTGTCTGGCGCCGCCACGGGCGATGCGGGCCGGCATCGACTGGCAGGACCGCGGCCCCGACGTCTTCCTGCGGCAGCTTGCCGCCGCCTTCGTCCGCGGCGGGGGGCGGCTCGAGACCGGCACGCGGGCGGTGGACCTGCTGATGGAGGACGGAGCCTGCGTCGGCGTTGCGGCCGAGCGGGGCGATCGGCGGATACACTGGCGGGCGCCCCATTGCCTCCTCTGCGACGGCGGTTTTCAGGCCGACCGCGCCGCGTTCGAGGAGTTCATCGGCCCGGGCTTCGACCGGGTCTTTCAGCGCGGTGCGCGCACAGGCACCGGGGACGGATTGCGCATGGCGCGCGCGGTCGGCGCGGCTCTGATCGGCACGCGGGCGTTCTACGGTCATTTGCTGTGCAGCGACGCGCGGTCGAGCGATCTGGTCTGGCCCTACCCCGAGATCGACGCCATCGCCACCGCCGGCGTTGTCGTCGATCAGTCGGGCGAGCGGGTGGTGGACGAGGGCCGCGGCGGCGTCTACCTCGCCAACGCGCTCGCGGCGCTGCCGGGGCAGCGGCGTTGCTTTGCCGTCTTCGACCAGGCGATCTGGGACGGCCCTGGGACCTCGGCCCGCATCCCCGCGAACCCGCTGCTGGAGAGGGCAGGCGGCACCGTCCTCCGCGCCGGCACACCCGAAGCGCTTGCGCAGCAGCTCGAGATCCCGCCCGAGGCGCTTCGCGCCACGCTCGACGGATACAATGCCGCGCTCGAGGCCGGGCGGACCGCCGGGCTGGCGGTGCCGCGCTCCACCGGCATCGCGCCGCAGCCCGTCGCCCAGGCTCCGTTCATGGCCATCGAGCTGCTGCCGGGGATCACCTACACGATGGGCGGAATTGCCATCGACGGTCATGCCCAGGTGCTCGACGCGGCCGACCGGCCCATCCCGGGGCTGCTGGCCGCGGGTGCGGCCACCGGCGGGCTGGAGGGCGGCGCCGGCGCGACCTATATCGGAGGGCTCATCAAGGCGGGCAGCTTCGGCCTGATCGCGGCAGAGCGCGCCGCGACCCTGCAGGGCAAGTCGCCGCCTGTCACGGCGGCGGCCACCGACGCCCCGAACGACCCGGACCCG